>SKJE01000042.1 GCA_007116075.1 Spirochaetia bacterium | reverse complement strand
TTTTGGGAATATGTTGCTTTTATATATGGGTGGGAATAAAAAAATATCTAGTATAGTGTAACATTTATAATTTCGGATAAAGCCGTTTAAACTTCGTTCTTGCTTCCTTAGTGGTGAACTGCCAGGAAATATTCTTTGCAGTGTTGTTTCTCTCACGTTCCCAAGCAGTCAGCTCATCCTGCAGCTTCTCGATTGTAGGAATCCTCCTATTCAAGCATTGGCCCTTCAAAGCACTGAATTCTATCTCAGCAATATTTAACCAACTTCCGTGCTTTGGGGTTAATATCAGTTCAATCCTACTGGCCAATCTATGCGCTTCTTCAGGCTCAAAAGTTTCATAAAATGATGAAAGTGAATGAGTCTTCAGATTATCCAATAGTAAGCGCACTTTCTTCGCATCCGGGTACTCTTCATCTAGCATTTTTTCATTTGCACAGCCCAATCCTGTTTTGTTCTTCGCTCAGTGGCCACTACACGGCGGAATCCTTGTAATGGTTCAACCTGAATAAACAGCGAGGCAACCCCGTTTCTCACATATTCATCATCAATTCGCCGTGTTTCTCCTGGTTTCCCTGGTATGGGTTCTCGTACTTCTCCAATTAATTGAACCGAAGATTCATCATACAGACTAAAGGAAACTCAGAATCATAAGGAAGCTCATAGGCATCAAGTACCTGCTCCATGGCAGCGACAAATTGAGCACTTCCTTCAGGAGGTATTTTCCAATACCTGCTCAAGTGAGGCTTAAGTTGTTTTTTTTTAGTATTCGCTGCACACTCATATGCGATACAGCTGGTGCATATTCAAGCTCAACTGCTTTGTCTGCCAGTAACCGTACGGTCCATCTTGCCCTCCCTTCAGGGGGATCAGAACAGGCGAGCGCAATAAGGTGTGCTTCAAACCTCCCGTCAAATTTAATTTCTCTCGGCGGTGTCTCTCGCTCTTTCCTTTCCAGCGCTAAGGGTAACCCTCCGGTTACAAATCGTTCCTTCAAGTGCTCAATGGTTCGGGAAGTTATCCCGAGAGCTTCAGCAATCTGGACAGTTCCCCAAGGCTTTCTCTCTTCACTTTCATCGCAGAGCAATAGAGCTCTGGCAAATTTGAACCTCCTTGCGGTTTCAGTACCTTTTTTCGTTATCATCTCCAGCTCTTCCCGTTCCTCATCAGTTAAGGTAACTCGATAACGTGGCATATTCGCCCCCTTTTCAAGATACCTTAAGTATAACACAATTTTCTATAAATACGAAATATTATATGTTACATGATACTAGAGGTATCTTGAAATAAAAACACGTTTATCCGGAGTTTTACAGTTGCTCTAGACCGACCTGGGGATGCATCACCTGATCGTGGTGGCAGACAAGGGGATGAGGAGCGGGGAAAATATTGGCAAGATCCGGCTGCAGCACAATGGGTATGTGTTCAGGTATTCGGTGCGCGGTGCGGGCAAGCAGTTTCGCTCGACGATCAGGGGTATGCAGACACCTTTGACAGCAAGGGACAGCTGGTGAGCCGGAAGAAAAGCCGGATAGCTCCCCGCAGCATCTGGGTTACCGACGAGAGGGGAAAGCTTGTTTCGACCACCATCAACGAGCGGCAGATTGTTATCTGCAGTGCCAAATATGCCAGAAAGGCTCGTCAGGAACGTCTGAAAGTAGTCAATAAGACAAACAAGCGAATCTGGTCTCTGTCCAAGGATGCAAAAGCCAGCAGCTTCGGATAAGCCAGATACACAGGGGTAGGTTCTTCTACGGGTATCAATCTACATCAACAGATATCGCGCCCGTGCATTGGCATCTGGGATATCCCAAAAATAATATAACCAAAAAGTAACAAAAATGCAGGGTTTTAGCTTTTCCTTGTCACAGCACCCCCGGGAGACAGCATGAAGCAGAGAAAAACCGATATTATCACCAAGAGCGAGTTCGCCAAGCGCATGGTAACCACTCCCCAGGCGATCTATAACTCCATCAGGCGCGGTACCATACTCGGGGATGTCCTCACTGATGACGGCTAGCTTGTCTATGATGTGGCCCGGGTGCGGGTAGTTCAAAGGGGAATACGAACCTGGGGACCACTCTGTCCTTTTTTCTTGATGCCGATGCGGCATCGGACCCTCCATGATCGGGATACTTGGACTCTGTGAAGAGGGAACCATTAAACCCATGGTTGCCGACAGGAGACAGGAGCTGCTTCTTGTACTCATGGCTGCACCGGGGATCGACCTAGCCTCATGCCCTGAAGGAAGCTCAGGGGCTACCATCCCAGATGATTGAAGCAGTTGGGCAGATCAACCGCAGGGTATATGACTTGGTACTCTCGCCATTGGAGAGGAAATCACCGCCTGAAGAGCTTGCCGGTGTGTTCAGGGAGGCCGGCATGGCAGAACGAAAAATCTATTGCAAGCACCCCACATTCTGGAACCACAGATTTTTTCATGCTGAGTGTTCAAGGCCAGTCAGAGCGCTGTACTTGCCCTGCCCTGGAAGCGGTATTGTATGTCAATTGATCCTTCCCGGGTGCTTTCCAGGACCCGAATTCTCGTCCTGATGTTTAAGGGGGACCTGGATACCCTAGAGGTTATCAAAAGAACTTTTCGGCCATTGAATCTGCACTCAAGTCAGCGGGGTCTACCCGGTATATGGTGAAGCTGTTTAGAGGACTCAACCTTTTCTTTCAGCCTGCACAGACTGGATTCCCGTTGGAGTACAGAAACATCGACATTACCTTGGATGAACGGGTCATGGAGGACATCAACAACTGGATTCTTGATCTGGTGCATTAGAGTGCATCAGAATGCCCGTATCGGCCGTACAATCAGTCTATCGAACTTCTCAATTCTTCCCTGCACCCCCGATGCAAAACCCTTGGCCCATGCCAGGGTTTTGCTGTACTGGGAGGAACTCCAGTATGCGTTCCCGACTCCCCTGAACTTTTCGGGATTCCTGACCCCGAGGATATGGTACATCAGATTAAGCTCATCCCGGGAAGGCAGAAACCAGTCATCATAACTGTTGATGACCAAGGAACTGCTGTACTGTGCAGCGGTGTCGAACTTCCCGGCGGCATCAAAGGCCTCCGCAATGGCCTGGGTATTGCCGGGACCTGCCCCCAAGGCCAGTGAGGTCTCCAGTTCAATATCAGATGGTCCCCAGAGCAGAGACTGCTCATATTCAACAGGAGCTACTTCCAGATACCGCCAGCGGCCTTCCTGGGGTCCCCTGTCATAAAAGATGATGCCTCCGGCAGGGCCTGTTTGCCCGATGGAGTACTCCCGCATCTGATCATCCAGGGTCGCACACCCCGCAAATGGCAACATCCACAGTGAGACAAAAATCAGCAGAGCTGTCAGTTTTTCAGTATTGTGCTTCATGAATCCAATGCTCCATTGCGGTTATGTATCGTATCGCTGTATATCATATACCCGCCCTGTTCACGGTCCTTGGCGGTCAATGCAGCTATCTTCGACCGGTTGAGGAGGACTTCAATTTCATCGCCGTGATCCGGATGGATGGAAATCCCGATACTTGCATAGAGCGTGAAGCTGGAGGCTTCAGCGGTAAACTGGGTATTGCATATCTGAGTAAGCTTTTCTGCTACAGTGAGAATATCCTTCCTGCTCCTGAGGCTGTGGAGCATCACGATAAAGGAATTGCCTTCAAGGCGGGCCACATGGTCGCTTTTCCTGAGATTCTTTTTAATCCGCTGGGCGGCTTGCTGAAGAACAGAGTTCTGCGGCTTTGTCCCCGAGGCAGCAAGTTTTCCGGAAAGATCGCCTAAGTCTACAGTAAGGAATGCGACAACATCGCCGCTGTAGCGTGCCTGGGATATGGTGAGCCGTGCCTGATCGAGAAAAAAGGTTCTGTTTGGGAGCCCTGTAAGAATGTCATGGGTTTTCAGGAATGAGAGGCTGTGCTCGTAGTGTTTCTGCTTGGTTACGTCCTCCAGGCCCCCCACATAGGATGATATATCACCGGAGGAATTGAATACTGCCCGTGCGGTGTCCCTGACCCAGATGGTCTCTCCGCTGTGCTGCTCAATGCAGTACACCAGACCGCGCAGTTCATAGTCCCTGGATATGATCTCCTGCCAGTTCTCGGCATCCTGGGCATCACAGAACATGGAAAAAAAGTTTTCTCCCAGCACAGCCACAGCATTGGGAGAACCGAAGAGTTCAACCAGGGTGCTGCTGCATTCGATGATGTCGCCGTTGGG
>SKJE01000047.1 GCA_007116075.1 Spirochaetia bacterium | reverse complement strand
TATTGACCATGCATCCAGATATCAAGCTGCTGTTTATGTCAGGATATACCGATAATGTCATTGCTCACCAGGGTGTTTTGGATGAGGGAGTGAGCTTTATTCAGAAGCCATTTTCCATGAAGGACCTGTCAACTAAGATTCGTGAGTTATTATTGGGATAAGTGTCCCGGGGGGAGCCTCGGGGTACTATGCTTCGAAAGAGTACCTACAGAGAATTCTATTCATGTCTAAGTGGATGAATTACTAGCTCCCCAAACTTCAAAATCCATTTAAAAGTTTTTAATGCAAAGAAATAAGGATAGCTGGCATACGGCGTCCCCTATCGATGTCAATGTAAGTTACTATCCATCAAATTCTGCTCATCAATAGGGGGAAGAAACTAGTCAACATTGGTAATCCCAGTAGTGTCAAGGTAACTATTACTGAATACACTGTACATACCCTTGCGCATAAGTGACTGAACCAAGACGTGATACGATGATATAAGCATTTGCCTTTCCTGTTCCTTTCCTCTCTGATGTTTCTCCAATACTTGTACCTCGACCACCACCCCATACAAACCTCAGATCATCTCCTCCGTCATACCATCCATAGGGAACGGCTTCCATATAGGTCCATTCAAGCTCATTATCCTCATCATGATAGAATATCAGACATCTGTCGGGACCAGTATCTTCAACTCCATAGATTACAAATTCTTAGTTACATTTCTTTGCTGCAATTCTGCCTGTCATAATGGCAGTAGGACCGCCGGCCGGGCTGTAGACCCATTTCCCTGCGGCATATACATCCGGCAAGGCGGTTTTTACCGAACTGGCCATCTTAAACATGCTAGTAACCACAGGGATTTTTCCTTCAAAAGACCAGCCTACAATAGAACCTTCCGAGCTACCTACCCGCCCATAAATGGACCACGGTGAAGCAGAAAAACTGAACAGCACCTTTTCCTTAAGACCGGGATAGATACTTGATGAAACAGCCATAATAAACATCTCTTCCAACCGCTTCTTAAAATCCTCATACCAGCCCCTGGCGCGAATTCGGTTGGTCAGTTCATAATCAAATAGAGCACTGATAATAATGCCCGTCTTGCCCGGAGGTGCTGCATCAGGATCACGGAGTACCGGGATTGATATTTCAAATGTGTTGTAGCGGCAGAACCGTTCCAGCCAGGCATAAAGCTCTTCCCTTTGAACAGTATCCCATCTTTGCAACAGGACTCGCAGTTCGGTGGTATGTATGGTACCCAGCCCTTGGCGATCCGGGGTATAAAATACGTGGCCGCTGGCCTTCTCACTAAAAAACTTAGGCGGAAGATCCGCCGCAAGAAATACCGAGAACACCGATTCGGCACCTTTTTGGGCTAGTACTGCCTGTTTTTGTGTTCTGAATTGACCTAGAGACTGTTTTACCATACCTGCATCACTCGTGATGGTATACAGAGCTTTAAGATCACCGGCCCAGATCATTTTTTTATATTGATATTCGTTACCAACTGAATCTTTCATCACCTTAATGTGTGCATCAATGCTCACAATTTCTGTGTTATACCGTATTTCACCTCTTCGTTTGCCGACAGCCTCGGCCATCTTTTGCATTAAGGCTCCCACCCCGCCTTTGGGGTAGACATAGTCATTGTAAAGAGCAAAATAGCTAAAGGCAAAAAATACGGGGGTTTTTCTGAAAAAATGCTGGCCAATGATATCCTTTAAGGACTGATTCGCAGCTATGGCGTCCATATAGTCCTCGAAAGGAGTATCCATTTTTGTAATACGATACATTGTTCGTAAGAATTTTAGCATCCAGGCGACAACCGAAGGAGCCTGGGTAAGAATATGCTTTTTCTTTTTTTTGAATAGAGGATTGTCAACACCATAGAGGACCTTCATGTTCTCAATTGTTTCATGGATAGCCTGTATAATCCTGTCGACCTCATCTTTGCTTTCAGGGTAAAGACCTTTCAGCACATCAGTATAGAGATACAGGCTTTGTTCCCCATCAATCTTGAGCAGTCTGTCCTCAATCCCCAGGGTAATGGGATTTGGCAGAATATCAATATCAAGGGCAAATTCCTTGATAAGAGGTTCTACAAGACCTGCGTTTACCAGCGCCCGGGCTCCTCCTTCAAAACGGAACCCATCCCGCTCAAAAGAGTTCATAAGTCCGCCACAGCTATCATTTTTTTCAATTAGAAGTACATCCCTGCCATTGTGAACGAGACTTAAAGCAGCAGTCAGGCCTGCTATACCGCCGCCTACAACAATTATATCTTTTTTCATCACAGTGTTATTCCTCTTTTATGCAATAGTTTGTTAGTCCGTTTCCAGAGAGTTTCCGCTGCCTCCAGATCCCGGGCAGGAGGTGTTAGTTCCTCTCCTATCGTCAAATGAAAAAAAACATCGTTGGTGTGTGCTGCCTCCGGAGATGCCCCAAGATAGTAGAGGGCCTCAGCGGATACTTCCGGAGAGTCTGATAATGCATCTATTATGTTCCTTTTATACCATTGATATAGTCTTCCGTTATCCTTGCCGGACTCTGTCCGAACCATACCAGGATGCATCGCGGCAACAGTAACGTTATAGGGTGCCAGTTCCCTGGCTAGGATATGCATAGACAGTATTTGTGCCAGTTTCCCGGCTCCATACGCCTTAATACCGACATAGCGCCGCCGCTTCCACTGGAGATCATCAACATCTAATCCCCACACTGCAAAACGATATGCCTCTGAATTTACAAAAATGATTCTTCCTGTCCTGTCCTGCTGATATTTAGGTATGAGCATCCTGGTAATAATGAGGGGAGCAAGATAATGGATCACAAAATTGACCTCTAAGCCCTCAGGAGTTTCTTTTCGTGATTTATGATGCACTCCCGCGTTGTGGATCAGCACATCAATCGTTTTTCCAAGAGACAAGAGATATTGCCCTACCCGCTGTACATCGGCCAAAACAGATAAATCCGCTATGTAATATTCTATCGGGGTGCCGTATTGTTCGGTAATATACCTGCAGACTCGCTCTGATTTCTCCGGATTTCTATTGATCATAATGATCCGGGCACCCATAGCAGCATATTTACGGACAGTATAATACCCAACACCTGCTGTAGCTCCGGTTATGACAACCAGCTTACCCCGGAAGGGTTCTGAATATCCTCTGACTTGTTGTTTCATATTGCTGATCATGGTAAAAACATTTGACCACTTGTATTGAGGCCAATATGTTCTGATTACTGAATTCATTATAAACTACTCCATGTTATACAGTTTCCAGTCACTCATATGTAATTATTCAGGACAAAAGGGTTTTTTATTGTTGAGAATAACTCTTACTATTCTAAAATGATTTTTTATATGGTTCAATGTAAATTATGAAGCCCAGATATATTCTAATTTGCTTTCTTATAATAATGGCAGGATTGATTGGCTTTGCCATCATTTTTCAGGAAGCCTTTATTGCTCTTCTGAAGCACCCGGTCCTTTACACTCATGCTCGCTTTATACACATTGCAGCAGTCACCTTGTTCTTTTCCAATGCAGTGGTAGGCATATTATGGGAACAGCAAAGCCTTGCAACCGGTCGCAAAGAAGTAATCCTGCATACCTATAACACTGTAGCTTTTCTGGATGCCCGGTTTTCATCTCCCCTTATCATACTTTCGGTACTGGGGGGGCTTTCTCTCAGCTATAGCACGGGAGAACTGTGGAAGATTGGATGGCTTTCGGTAAGTTTTCTTCTCTTTTTATTGTCCGGCATCTTCTGGATAGTTAGTGATATTCCAACCCAGTACAAGGTAAAAAAACTCAGCTCCAGCCTCATACCAGAAGACCAGGTACTCCCGGATGAACTGGTCCGCCTCCTTAAACAGCGATGGTGGATCAGCATTGCCGGTGTTACTCCATTGATTATTGTTTTTATATTGATGGTGTACAAACCGGAAATCAAGGCGGTTGCAGACTGGTTCCGATAAATAGACTAATATGTCTGTCACTTCAGGGACTTCATGGTATCCCCGGAATTGGGACCTAGGCCTGAAATACCGCTGAGATAGTCTCAAGTATTACTGTGGATATTTTTCAGATGGCTCATCTTCGCCCCTGTCCAACTACAGGAGCTGCTCGGCTATTAAGCGATTATCCTGTGCAAGCGGCTTTCTCGGAGGTTCTATTTTGCGCCCTGGTGGCGACACCTCAGAAACCAGTTCTCCTGGAGAGTTTCTGATTGAAAAATGGCCTGAAGAATCGACAGAGCTTGGGTTTGAGCATGACTCAGGACCCCCTGTAAAAACCTAGATTCTCGGCATTTTTATAACGAAGTATTTTTCTATTGTTTATAGGATGAAGATTTATAAACCATAATAGAAAACATTCCTCGTTACATGAGAATCAATATGGTTTCGACAGTCAAACGCTGCCACCTGACCAGAGTAAACCAGTCCACTGAACGGAGCAAATCTTGCCAATCATTGTAGACTGACAAGAGGAAAAAAAATCTATGACTGGTCTTGAACAGCTGAAGGTACAATATACTGCAGCAGGCAGCATGCTCATTCAGCCGCAGCGTACCAATAATCTCCTCGAAACATTCTTCAGAAAGCTGATGCGGGGATACCGAAAGCGCAACGGATTCAGCTCCGTCGAAAAGAAACTCAAAACCATGCTCACCGATACGCCGTTGGTAATGAACCTGAACAATGCACAGTACATGAACCTGCTCATTGGTAAGGATGCATCGTTAGAACAGCGCTTTGCTGAACTTTATATACAGCAGCTTCGTCACCTGTTTAAGGAGAAACCCATTGCATCCTGTGCTTGTTTTCCTTTCCTGAAAAACATCATCAGGCGGTCTAACCTTCCGGAAGCTATTGTAGGATTACTGAGAAAAACGGCTTCTTAACACATGGTCGCATCTGGTGCAAAATGAAATATAATCTGTGAATCTTTCTCCACTATACGGGAACGTTATGCAAAATGATGGGAACAGTTGTATTCGCTATTAGCAAATCCAACCAGATTTTGTTTTCATAGGTTATGTGTATAAAATTAACGAGAATACAGGTAATAAGTACACCTTGACTTTACACTCTCCAGGTACTTTTGGTATTATTTGTTTATGTATAGGAAATTTGAATCTCATCAGCGCCTAAGCCATGAAGTAGCTGATCATGTAAAAATGCTAATTCGTGACGGGCAACTGAAATCAGGAGACAAACTCCCCAGTGAAATGGAGCTTACCCAGCTCTTCGGCGTAAGCCGCCCGACCATACGGGAGGCAATCCATACGTTGGTTTCCCAAAACATTCTCTTAGTACTTCGCGGAAGGGGCACCTTTGTTTCAGATAATCCCGGAATTACAGCTGACCCGCTAGGTCTGGACCTGCTCTCTGATGCCGGTCTTGGATGCGCACTCGTGCAGGCTCGGTTCGTCCTTGAACCTGGAGTAGCTAAACTTGCCGCAGAGAATGCTGATAAGGAAGATCTGGAAAAAATTTATACCTATCTTCATGAAATGGAACATATCGTTGAAGAACAGAAAGTCAGTATGAGCGTGGAACTTGAATTCCATCACAGCATTGCTCAGGCAAGCAAGAATCCTGTGATCATGCGTATCATACCAATCATTATGGATTCAATTTTCCGGGTATATAAAGACACTCACCTGACGCTTACTGATCACAAACGGGCTTTAGATGAGCATCGGGAAATTGCTGAAGCAATCAGCAATCACGACGGTGACGAAGCAGAACGTGCCATGCGCCACCACCTTGAAAACAGCCGCCTCAGATCTCTAGCAAAACAGGAAATGGCAGCAAAAAAGAAAGAACATCAAGCCTGAACTTTTACACTCCTCCCTGTCTCACTGCTTTCATAAATTGCAAGAATGATCGCCACAGATTTTCTCGCTTCCACACCGTCAAGCAGATAGGGCTTCTTTGATTCCACTGCGTGAATAAAATCAACGAACTGACGACGATGCCCCTCAGTGCCGATTGCTGCAGGGTCGGCTACTCCCCCGCCTGTTTCTGTAGCAGCACCATATTTCCTTCGTATTTCATTATCTTCAGGAAGCTCTTCAGAAAAACTCCATGTTTTCAGGTCCTCTTCCTCCAATACCGCTGAACCTGCTGTCCCGCAAATTTCTATCCGCTTCAGAAATCCTGGATACACTGCAGTAGAACCTTCAATTACCCCGAAGGCGCCGCTTGCGAAGTGTAATGCTGCTGCTGCATTATCCTCTACATCAATCCGTTCATGACCTCGGACACCTACATATCCAGAGACAGATTCCACCTTTCCCATATACCATTGGAGCAGATCAATTGCATGAATTGACTGATTTATCAAAGCTCCGCCGCCATCTAATTGCTTTGTGCCTTTCCATCCGCCATCATCATAATATGCCTGTGAGCGAAACCATTTGACATAGGCATCACCAAGCACCATATTCCCGAACCGACCGTCATCAATGGCTTTTTTCACTAACGACGCAGCTTCAAAGTATCGAGACTGAAACACAACTCCAAGGTATACCCCATGTTTCTGCGCAACTTCAATTGCCGCATCGCAGCGCTCAAGGGTTATTTCCAGCGGTTTTTCAACGATCACATGCCGTCCTGCCTCAGCACAGGCGATGACACTGTCCAGGTGGGTGCCCGAAGGCGTACATATACTGACAATCGATACGTTCGGGTCTGAGAGCATCTTCTTGACATCATTATAGGGTTTACAGGAGAACTCCTCTGCAAACGAAGCAGCCCGTTGTTCATTTCTGCTGCAAACCGCAGCAACATATGCATTCGGTACGCCGGATAGTGCTTTTGCATGATGTTTTGCTATTAATCCGGTCCCAATAATTCCAAATCCTTGTTTCATCTATTCCTCCATTGATCTCTAAGTTTTCAGTTATAGGCTAGTATCTATGATTTCTTTCTTTTTCTTAATCCGCTCTTCAGAGAATATGACACTGACAGAATAGAAATACAGTAGAAAAAGATAGCAATTGGCGATTGTAAAAGCACTGACCAGTCACCATGAGACATAATCAACGCTCGTCCAAGCTCCTGCTCTGCTATCGGTCCCAGGATCACCCCGAGAATAATCGGAGCAGCGGCAAAACCCATTTTCCGCAGTCCATATCCGATAAGACCGAATATAAAGGCTACCATCATATCATAGACACTGTTGCTCAGTGAAAATGCTCCCACAAAACAAAGGGTCAAGATAACCGGAAACAGAATTCTCACAGGCACCTTCAAAATTTTGGGAAATACCCGGACACTTAACAGGCCAAGACCGAGAATAAGAAACTGTGCCATCATCAGCCCGACAAACAGAGCATTCATAACCTGAGGATTCTGTTCAAACAGCAGCGGACCAGGACGGATACCTATCACCATAAGTGCTCCGAGCATGACTGCCGTCACCACATCACCGGGAATACCCAGGCTCAACAGCGGAACCATAGCACCTCCGGTGGTACCATTGTTAGCCGCTTCCGGAGCAGCTATACCTTCAATATTCCCTGTACCGAAGCTGTCCGGATCCTTAGAGAATCTCCGAGCTTCATTGTATGCCATGAAGGATGCAATAGCACCGCCGGTGCCAGGTATGATTCCGAGAAAGGTTCCCAGCAGGGAAGAGGGAATAATAACACGGAAAATACGCTTCAATTCTGATCTGTTCGGCAGTACATTTTTTATTCTCTGATTGAATGCCTTCTGTGGCTTTCCTACTCCTTCCAGCTGAATAAATATCTGAGATACCGCAAAGAGCCCGATAAGAACAGAGACCATCGGGAACCCGAGAAGCAGATTTGTAAATCCAAAGGTGAACCTGGGATATCCCATAACAGGGTCCATGCCAATGGTCGCAATAAACAGTCCAAAGAAGCCGGAAAGTAAACCCTTAATCAACGATTCCCCGGATACGCTGGCTATGATGGTCAAGCCGAATACCATAAGGGCAAAATATTCCACAGGGCCGAACCGGACAGCAAACCGTGCAAGCTGCGGGGCGATAAATATCAAGCACAGTACCGAAATGATTCCTCCTGTGGTTGATGCAATCGTTGCAACTCCGATTGCCTTTCCAGCCTCACCTTTCTGAGAAAGCGGGTACCCGTCAAGAAGTGTTGCAGCAGCAGAGGGGGTACCTGGAGTTGAAATTAAAATGGCAGAAATTGAGCCTCCGTAAATTGCTCCGCAGAACATTCCGCTGAGCATGATCAGAGCCACCGCCGGTTCAACATAAAAGAGAAACGGAAGCAGCAGAATAATTCCGACCGAACCGGTAAGCCCAGGAAGCGCACCGACAACAATACCTCCGGCAACGCCAATAAAGAGAAAGAAAAAATGGACCGGATGAAATACAAAAATTATCGCTTCTAACACCGCATACATGACACACTATCTCCTTTTAAATCGGTTATCAGTACAGATCAAACCGAGGAAGCGGAACTCGGAAAATAATTCTGAATAGTGAATACAGTATTCCCGTGGAAATCACTGTCACGAGCAGGATTCTATACCATTTCCGTTCATTGAATATCAGCATGGCTCCCGCCAGCATAAATGGTGTAGATAGCACAAACCCGGCCTTTGAAATAATCCTCGTATATCCGATTCCCAGAACAGCAAGCAGGATGAAACGAAGAATAAACATCTTTTTCTCTTCTGTAAGACCGGAGGGTCTTATTTCAGCAGGTGACGGTTCACTGCGGAGTTTCCGTGCACCCTGAATAATCAATCCGGCGGAGAGGAGAAACATGACTGCGGTAACAAACCCGGGGAATATCGTCGGAGAGAGACCGGCTCGTTTTACCGGGAAATCAAACGAAAGAATAAAAAAAACAACAGAAACAGTGAGAAACAGTCCTCCTACCACGATATCAGCACGACCAGTTGAACCTTTTGCCATTGAAGTATTCCCCTCCTTACCAAGGGTGCACGGCATCGTTCAATACCGTGCACCTATCATATCACAGAATCAGTATTTCTCGCCCAATCCATGCTCTATTACGAGATTTTTGTACATCTCGTTCTGATCGAGCACAAACTCTTCAAACTCTTCCATACCAATATAGTCAAGCAGCAAGCCGGCTCTCTTTGCCAGCACCTGGAAATCTTCATCATCCATGGTAGCCTTGAATGCATCATGAACATGCTGTTTAACATGGTCCGGAGTTCCCTTCGGAGTTGCAACACCTCTCCACTGACCTAATGCAAAATCTACTCCCTGTTCGACTGCAGTGGGCACATCGGGAAAATCATCCAGCCGTTCTTTGGAAAAAACCGCCAAAGCTCTCAAATCGCCTGATTCAAGCTGCGACACTCCTTCAGGAGGTCCTACACTGATTGCATCAACATGACCTCCGACAGCAGAAACCACCGTCGGTCCGCCTCCTGCATGGGGGACATGATTGAAATTCACACCAGCTTCACTTTCAAATGCAAGGGCGATCATATGGGTTCCACCGCCTTCTCCGGCATTTCCCAGATTGACCTGACCAGGTCTCCGTTTTGCATCATCAATAAGATCATTGAGTGACTGATACTGAGAATTCCCAGGAACAAGAATCCAGATCGGAGCAGAAACCAAATTAATAATCGGTTCAAAACTGTTCACATCATATGGGGTCTCCTGCATATGAGTCACCGTCAATGACGGAGTTGCCCAAGCAACCAGGTAGTACCCATCAGGACGTTTTGTCAACGCTTCGGTATATCCTGGAATTGCAGCTCCTCCTGGCCTGTTTACGATGATCAGCGGAGAACCAAGATACTTCGGCAGAATACTCATGAATGTTCGAAACACCACATCGGTTGCTCCCCCAACACTCCATGGAATCATGAGTTCAATTTCCCTGGCGGGATATTCTTTTTCTTCCCGTGCTCCCTCTGCAAAAAGCATAGACGGCACTAGCATCAGTACTGCGAGTAATACAATGAATGATTGTAGTAATCGTTTCATCTATTCACCCTCCTTTAATATTTTCACGGGGGCTACGCCCTCGTTTATATGACTAAGATATCAGGACGCTCAAACTGGTACCCGTTCACCGTAAGTTTAAGCTTAGGAAACGAAACTGGAGGAGAGAGCATCACCGGCCCATTTGACGTTGCCAGAATGGTATCCTCACTCTTTGAACCAGTTATTGACGGGTTCCAGGCAAATCCCTGATTCTCCTTGACAATTTCTTTCGTTTCCATATTGACTTTATAATCTCTTCCCGCATACCCAATCGAGCCTCCTTGGTGATGCAGCGTATATTCCTCGGGGTATCCCGTCTCCTTATAAGCTTCCAGTCCTTTTTGAAAAGCCTCGACCACAGGTCTCCCTGGAATAGTATGTGCCATCAGCGTACAGTCAATCAGAACATTTGCATCATATTTATCCCGCAGCTCGCCGCTTACCGGTTCAAACTGGACAAACCTCGTTAACGAAATAATCAGTCCCCATTTGCGTGCATTTACACAGAGCATAGCCCGTTTATCTATTTTCTTTTCCGTGGCTAAGGGATGGCGGTATTGAGAAATCCGTTCATCAGCAGCACAGAATGTGGTAATGTAGTCAAGCCGATCAGCCCAAAGCCTCTGGGCAAGCCGTCCGATAATTTCACATTCCTTATCGCCGGGACGAATACTCTGTGCCGTTTCTTCAATGGCTGTTGCCGTAAGATACCCGACGGTCTTATACCGTGCAACTTCCCATTGTGTTAATGAATACCTCAAGGGAGCAATCTTTCCTGCAATATTCTCTGTTTCAGGAAAATTGAAATCTGCTCCAATCCTCTTACTGCCGGCGAGTTTTTTCACAAGGCTGGCTTCCTGATCGTTATACCAGGGAAAGCTAAAAATCTCATACCCCTGCTCCGGCAGTTTTTCTTCCTCTTCCATTCGGAGAGCTTCAATATTACTGCAGATCACATACTCCTTATTCTGAGTAATCAGCAGCCCAGCAACTCCCATTTCCGTAGCAATTCCAACCAGATTCAATCCTCCACCGGTCAGCCAGGAAAAATTACTCTGTGTTTTTATGTACACCGCATCAAGTGATAATTCTGAGAGCAGATTACGAACCCGCCGCTTTTTCTCCTGTATTTCAGCCTTCACCATTTTTCACTCCTTCTGAGGTATATAGGTGCATATCAAGTTTCTATTGCTAGTATACGCGGTAAGACGTCTGTTGTCAATTTTTGATTACAAGTTTTTTTCCTCCGTAGCATTCACCCTTAATTTCCTGAGATTTTCCCACTCAAATCTACTTGAGAACATTTTTTATGTTCTTAAACCTTCTTTGAGGAATCTCATCACCGTATCATAGGACTTGCCGCTCTTTTTGAACGCATCCAATAAATCCTTGGCGATATGTTCATCCTTTTTTGTTATGGCCGCCTCCAGGTCGGCAATGGCTGCCATAGATTTCGTCCGTGCCATATTATGCTTCCTCCGATGTGATGGTTGGCTTTGGTTTCAGAAGTGCCTTACCCAGATCAATGGCTTTCTGTCTCACATGGTCAGCATCTAGACCAAAGGCCTTGAGCACGTTCTTCTGCCGTGCTGTAACCGCGTGATCAAGTTGATAGACACCATCCATCTGTCTTATCATCTCGATCTTTTCGAGTTCCTTGATCGCAGCAGGAACTGTCATGTAGTTCGGTTTTGCCACATACCCTTCCATCTCATCTTTGAGTTGGCAGTACATGCTGTTTTGGATGATGAGGGCAATAAATTCGACGAAGATCTTTCCGGAAACCGACTCGCTAGAATGGACTCTGATGCTCTTGTTACCTAGATAGGATTTGTCCCCCCTGAACAGTTTCTCATGCTGGTCCCTGCTTTTGTAGAGATCCAACGCTTCCTTCGCACTCATCTTCGCAGAGGTGACAATCACGAAGTAGCCGCACAGGCCAAGTTCCCGCTCGATGACATCTGCCTTTTCTGTTCCAAAGAGAAACAGATCCTGCTTCTCATCAAAAATGAGATCAAAGTAGTCGGAGCATGTACGAGGGAATGTTGCAGGTTTCATCTCACAGGAAGCAAGCAATTTTGCCATGCGGTCAATATTGGTTTCAACTTCCTCCTTTTCGGCGTTGTCTTTCGCACTGCTGTAGTAGAGATGGAAGTACCAGTCGGCAGCATCCGAGACATATAGCCCGTGCGCGCACGGTCTTGCCGTAGACCTTGTGGGACCTGATCGAGCATTCCCGGCTGTTCTCGAAGGTGTTCAGTGATGAGTCCACTCACCAGGGATGCCATCCCCTTTACCATGATGACAAAATCATAGCCGCAATCGTCCATGTACTCGATATTCCCCTTGCTGAAGTAGCCCCGGTCCAGAATGAAGCTCACATTGCGGTACCCATATGCCTTGGCTTTCTCCAGCATGAACTGCAGCTGGGAGACGTCGACAAAGCTGCCGGGATACTCCTCGTAGAACAGCGGCTCGCGGTTGGACTGGTCATAGGCAATGGCATAGTTGAAGATGGGAAACCCCTTGTCCTCCTTTGCATGACCGAACTCGACGATGGAGATGTCCCCGGCTTGGCAATTCTTGTTGGTGGAGTCATAGGAGATGTAGATCCGCTGCCTATGGTTTCTCTTGTAGTTCCACCCATTGAGAAACGAGGAGGTGTGCTCCTCGGTGATGGAGTGAAGAAACGAGGAGACCTTTGCATCACTGTAGATCCTCATGACCTCGGTGAACAAGGGATGGTTGAATGCATAATCGGGGTAGTACTGGGCGGCATTGTTCTCACATATAATCGAGTAAGAGGCCAGATCCAGCAGCAATCCTCCCTCCTTCCCAAAGAGCCTCACGATCATCTGGTCAAGGCTATAGTCCTCAATGATGTTTCTGATGATCAGATACGCACCGATTCTCAGGCGACTGCTTCTCGAAGCCCGCCTTCTCCGGTGGAAGCTCGGCATCCGGGAAGTATCATGGACGGATCATGCGCGGATTGCTTACCGATGGTGGTCCGCTTGGGGATATTGAACTTCCTCACCGGATCATAGAACCGGTTATACTCATAGTCGATGTAGACCAGAAAGATCTTTCCTTCCAGGTGTTCTTCCAAACTGTGCCGAGGCCGACGCATCCGGCTCTTATAGGCCTCGTAGTCCTTCTCAATATAGTCGCGGTTTCGGGTGATCTCAAGCACCCGCTGGGAAGTGAGTCCTGCAGGACCAAGATATCCAAAGAAGCCACATTGGTCCATCTTCTCTCTCTGGGTCTCCTTGTTGTGATGGACAACTATTATCTTGCGCTGCGTATCCTGTTCGAGGACATAATACCGGCCATAGAAGTTGCACTTGGCATAGAGTGTAGGATCGGCTTCCAGAAGGATCTTGTTAGAGCACAGAGACCCCATTCGCCCCGCTGCCTCTCCCCCCCATATATTATAAACCCGCCAATGTCATTCCCGGCCCCCCTGGTACCTCCTGAACTCCCTGAGGATGAATTGGCCAGGGTCACAGCTGCAGTAATCACTCCTTTTCAGGCAATCACTGAAGCATAGATTATTGGTTCATGCAGGTACAGATCCCTTGGGTCCTGCGGAAGGATTAGCTGAGCAGGACAGCTTTGTGAGTAACCGATCATGTGCTATAATCCCCATATGCCGGATAGAGATCTGGGAGATAGAAACTCAAACCGAGATCAGGTAGTGAGGGTGGATCTTCATTGTCACTCCGATGTCAGTGACGGGTACTTCTCCCCTGCAGAAGTAGTGCGCCTGCTTTCTGAATCCGGAGTTATCTTTGCCTCCCTTACTGACCATAACAGCATAGACGGCCTTCCCGCTTTCCATGAGGCTGCGGTGCAGTACGGTATTACTGACATCTCAGGAGTTGAACTTCATGCCGATTTTTACGGGACGGAGGTGCACCTGCTCGCCTATGGGTTTGACCCGGAAAACAGTTTGCTGCAGGGCTTCTTTACCCAAACAGGGAACTTCTCCCGAATTATAGCTGCTGTGCATGAAGCTGGAGGAATCGTGTTCCTTGCGCATCCCCTGCAGGAAGGCTGGGATAATGATACATTTTTGGGTGCCGTTAAGAAACTTGCCGAAGCCGGACTCGACGGGATTGAAGCATATTACAAACCCTATCCGAAAGACTCACAGGAAATGCTTGCATCCCTGGCGGATAGTCTGGACATGCTCACCTGTGGAGGAAGCGACTTTCACGGGTATATTCAAGGAAGTTCTTTGTCTCCCGGCATGGATATGCCTGCCTCGCCATGGAAGAAGTTTACCAGTTCCCTCGGGGAGGAAGCAAGGAATGGGGGATATACCGGCAGCAGTATAGGAGCAGATCCCCAATCCCCTACATATACGGGAAGCATGATCAACTGGCGTTGGCTGTTTTTGAGAATCATGCTTCCTTCCCTTATGGTAATAAGTTTTTTCCTGGTGTTTCTTTTTGCAGTGCTGATCCCAACCATGGAGTCCCTCCTTCTTGAAAGAAAGAGAGAAATGACCAGCGAACTGACAAATTCTGCATGGAGTATCCTCGCTGACTACAACCGGGAGGTCCGGGAAGGGAATATGAGCCTTGAAGAGGCCCAGCAGGCTTCTGTAGACCGCATCCGGCGCATGCGCTACGGTCCGGAGGGAAAGGATTACTTCTGGATAACTGACATGCACCCGCGGATGGTGATGCATCCGTATCGGAATGACCTTGAAGGAGAAGACCTTTCGGATTTCACAGATCCCGACGGTGTGCGTCCTTTTATGGAATTTGCTGAAGCGGTGCGAAGCTATTCATCAGGATATGTCAGGTACGTTTGGCAGTGGCAGGACGAACCTGACAGGATGGAGGCAAAAGAGTCCTATATCCGGGGGTTTGCCCCCTGGGGTTGGATAATCGGCACGGGTCTCTATGTTGATGATGTCAATCGGGAGATTTCAGCTGTAACCAGTCGAGTTGTTGATATTTC
>SKJE01000191.1 GCA_007116075.1 Spirochaetia bacterium | reverse complement strand
GCCTACGGCAACGGGTACATCACTCACTCATGGATGGATGGCGGACGGGAGGTGGTGAAGGTGACCTTCGAGACAGGCAAGCAGGCGCAGTTTTTAAGCGCCTATGCACCGCTTGAGAAAGTTGCCCATGACTGATACTATCCGTTCTATGGAACAGTCGCTCTACAAGATGCCTATTGTCGTTCGTGCAAGGGGATATCGTCTCTACGATCTCTACGGAAAGCGGTATATCGATCTCTACCAGAATAACGGTCGGGCGATTCTCGGGCACCGCAGCGAGGGTCTGCTGCGGTCCATGAAGGCGGTGGCCTCCCGGGGGCTGGTAAGCGAGTACCCCTCGGTCTACGACGGGCGCTTGGAGAAGATCCTGAAGCTGCTCTTCCCTGAGTACCCGGTGTTCAGAATCTACCGGAACAGGGAGCGGGCCCTCTTTGCCTTAGGTTCTGCCCTGAACTTGCTGATCTCCCCTGACGGGATAACCGATCCTGCCATGAATGACGCTGCCTCCGATGTGCGGGTCTCCTACTGGCGGCCCTTTCTCCCGGAGATGACCCGTTTTCCTGAGGTGCTGCTGCCGATTTTTCCCTTTCCCGGCAGCTTTGCCCCGGAGGTTGTGTGCCTCCGGGACCGAAGCACCGCAGCGATGATGCCCCCCTCTGATATGGTGAGTCCCTTCCTGCTTGATACATTGATCAAGACAGTCACCAGGATGATCAAGGTGAGCCGGGGCAGCGGGCGTAAAAGTTCTGAGTTCCAGCGGCTTATGGATGTCTTTGAATGGAAAAGAAGGGGCCCCTACATCAATACAGGGCTTGACTCGGTGGCCTATAGTGAGTTATGTAAGAAGGCACTGAGTGAGGGAGTCCTGCTTCCCCCGGGGGAACACCTGCCGATGATTATGCCGAGGGAGTTCTCCGACGGAGAACTTGAGGGATTTACCCACTTTGTCCGGCAGATGACTGGAGACTGATTGCCTGGAGGGGACACTCTTGGGCGCACTCCATTATCCGCCGCTCAAGCAGTTCGTTTTCAGTAAGGATCTGACCGCTGTCACCCGTTACGGCAGCGTGATATCCATTAATATAAAAAACTGTGGGCAGGGATTCGCTGCAGAAGCCGCATCCTGCGCACCGTGTGTGGTCTATGTTGATGCTCATACTGGTAAGATACTCATACTACCGGTGGAGAATCAAGCATGATGGTTGACATTCTTATGGTTTTGTGAAAAGATACATCGCCTGAGAACGGTATAAAAAAAGAGATTAATTCTATAACAGGGTAGAACATATGGATACGCTATTTGTAAAGCCGAAAAATGTGGAGAAAAAGTGGTACGTGATTGATGCCGAAGGCGAGTGCCTCGGCCGTGTTGCTGTCAAAGCAGCGGTGCTGCTTAGGGGCAAGCACAAACCTGAGTTTGCTCCCCACCAGGATGTCGGTGATTTTGTAATTATTATTAATGCCGACAAGATTCAGTTGTCGGGAAACAAGAGGAATCAGAAGGTTTACTATCGTCACTCGGGATATCCCGGTGGACTGACTGGTGAGCCCTTTTTGAAGATGATCAAGCGCAAACCCACCTTCCCCATGGAGCGGGCCGTTTTCGGCATGCTTCCCAGAGGTCCCCTTGGTCGGAAGATGTACACCCACTTAAAGGTGTATGCCGGGTCAGATCATCCCCATGCGGCACAGAAGCCCGTATCGGTAGCATTGTAGAAACAGGAGCGTAAGTAAGTGGATACGAATGTAAATCTTGCACTAGGTACAGGAAGAAGAAAGACCGCGGTAGCCCGGGTCTATCTTAGAGAGGGTGAGGGAAAGATCATCATCAACGGCAAGGAAGTGGACCAGTACTTCGGTAACCCGGGTTTTGTCTACGTGGTGCACCAGCCTCTGGACGTGACCGATACGCTGAAGAAGTTTGACATCTTGATAAACGTCAAGGGCGGAGGCCCCTCAGGACAGGCCGGAGCCTGCCGTCACGGCATTGCCCGGGCCCTTGCACATTACGACAGCACGAATATTAAGGTGCTTCGGGCCAACGGATTCCTTACCAGGGATTCGAGAATGGTTGAGAGAAAGAAATACGGTCAGCCGGGAGCACGGAAGCAGTTCCAATTCTCCAAGAGGTAATCAACCGATGGCATCGGCCGTTATACGAAGAGGAGCGCAGGGGGATCGCTGGAAAGCGGAGCTTCCCGACGGCTCCTCTTTTTTTATTCCCCCGGACCTGGTCCTGGAGTTCCGGCTGCATGCAGGGATGGAGCTTGACCAGGAAACCCTTGAGTCCCTCTGCAACCGTTGTGAGGAGTATGCCCTCAGGAGCAAGGCCCTGGAACTGCTCTCCCGGAGGGAGCACAGCCGGAAGGAACTTAAGATAAAGCTGCTCCAGCGCAAGCTGGATCCCGACATCATTGACCGAATCCTCGATGACATGGAAGCATCAGGCTACCTGGATGACCGCCGTTTTGCCTCCCTCTGGGTCTCCCAGCGGCTGAGGAAGAAGCCCGAGGGGATGTTGAAGCTCTCGGCTGCCCTTGCCTCCAAGGGAGTAAGCCGGGAAGTGATCCAGGAGGTGCTGCAGGATGTCGATACTGACCAGGCGCTCTCCCGGGCAGCGGAGGCCCTGAGCCGGCGCAGCGGTATGACCGATGAGAAGCTCATCTCTGCGCTTATGCGGCGGGGGTTTACCTATCCTCAGGTGAAAGCCTGGCTTATGAGAGCGCGGTCATAAACAGTTCTGAGACATCGAAGCGGAAGCCCTCTCCCTGGGGAGAACAGCCGTAGATGCCTGCAAAGAGCTCTCCGGTGCCGTGGAACCGGCAGATGCGCATCTGGGTGTAGTGCTCACCGTCAAGGGATGAGGATAACGTGATATCCCCGTGTTTCAGCTCCAGGCGGTACCAGATCTCCCTGATATCAGAGGAGATGACCGTGGAGGCCCAGTCGGACCAGCCCGAGGCGGTATTGACCGATCCCAGCCGGCTTTCATCACTGTCCTCAAATTCCACTGAACACTTGAACCAGTTCTCGGCATCGCTTCGTAAGAAGAGTCCGCACTGGTCGAAGAGGCTCACCGGTGAAAAGCGGAATCTTCCCGCAATTACCAAATCCCCGGTGATCCTTCGCCCGTAGGCGTGGCCGTTGTCCCGCTGAAATCCGTAGTGGGTACGCTGCCAGTAATCCGTATCACCTGCAGTTTCCACCCAAAGATATTCCTTCTCCTGCCCCCAGGCGGGAGGTTCGTTAATCCATTCCATGAAGGTTATGGTAATACACTGAGAGCCGCCTGTACAGGCGGCTCTCATATAAACTCTGTAAATAGTACTTAAGTTTTAGCGCTTAATGTAGTTGAAAGCCTTCTTGCCGGGGTAGGTTGCTGTACCTTCCAGGTAGTCTTCAATTCTCATAAGCTGGTTGTACTTGGCCAGTCTGTCGCTTCTGCTCAAGGATCCGGTCTTGATCTGTCCGGTTTCAAGGGCGACCGCGAGGTCAGCGATGAAGCTGTCTTCGGTCTCTCCTGAGCGGTGGCTCACGATGGAGGTGTAACCGGCGCGCTTGGCCATGTCGACAGCCTCGAAGGTCTCGGTCAGGGTACCGATCTGGTTTACCTTGATGAGGATTGAGTTAGCGATACCGCCGTCAATACCCTGCTCAAGGCGCTTGGTATTGGTGACGAAGAGGTCGTCCCCAACCAGCTGGACCCGGTCGCCGATCTTGTCGGTCAGGGCTTTCCAGCCTTCCCAGTCGTCCTCATCCATGCCGTCTTCGATGGAGATAATGGGGTACTTGTCAACCCAAGCTGCCCAGTAGTCGGCCATCTGCTCGCTGGTGAGCTCCTCTCCGGTGGACCAGGTAAGCTTGTAGACTTCCTTTTCCTTGTCGTAGAGTTCGCTGGTGGCGGGGTCGAGGGCGATCATTACGTCAACCCCCGGCTTGTAACCGGCTTTTTCGATGGCGAGGAGGATTACGTCACATGCTTCCTCGTTGCTCTTCAGGTTGGGTGCAAATCCGCCTTCGTCGCCGACTGAGGTGCTGTAGCCCCTCTCTGAGAGGATTGCCTTGAGGTTATGGAATACCTCGGTGATCATACGGACTGCTTCCCGGAAAGTGTCCGCACCGACGGGTACCACCATAAACTCCTGAAAGTCCACGGAGTTGTCCGCATGGGAACCGCCATTTATGATATTGGCCATGGGTACCGGAAGCACACATGAGTGGAAGGCGCCGAGGTACTTGAACAGGGGCAGGCCGAGGAAATCAGCCGCAGCCCGGGCGACAGCCATGGATACGCCGAGCATGGCGTTGGCTCCCAGCTTTCCCTTATTTTCCGTGCCG
>SKJE01000139.1 GCA_007116075.1 Spirochaetia bacterium | reverse complement strand
TTCAGATTGCCGCCTGGATGATTGGGGGCTACAATGACCGCTGCGCAGGGCCGAGACCCGGTCGTTACACAGGCACCGAAGTGTATGTGAACTACTTTGGTATTCGAGAAGAGGAGTTTTTTTGAGCAGGACAGTCGCTATCGGCTGTCCTGTCTTTCACATCCGAGGGGAATAAAAAATTCCTATGACAATCCTTTGTCCCTTTGTGCATAACAATACACACATCCGCCCAGGCAGGTGCCGTAGGTGCCGATATCCCTGCTCGGCATGCAGCGGCATTCCCTGCGCTGTCCCGGGTCTTTCCTGCGAACTGCAGGAAGACCCGTAATCCGCTCCACCAGGACCGGATCGATGCATGCTCCCCTGGATATCCCGTATTGGCTCAGGTTAACCCCCTCGGCACAGGTTGAAAGGACCAGTCCGGTCTTTGAAAATTCCCGGGCCAGCAAATCCATCTCATCTGCCCGCAGTTCCCTGATGTACCCTGGAGTACTGCGGTAGGTATCTACAAAACTGAATATGCAGCTGCTGCTGTATCCTTCCAGGGCTTCGGCAAGCCGATGGAAGGAGTCAATATGGAACTCCAGGGGATAGTGTTCGGTAATAATCACCGGATCATATCTTCTTACCACACGGTGTTCACCAATCCGGTCTACAAGAGCCTTATAGGATTCAATCCGTCTTTCCAGGGGCTCTATTCCAGGCTCCATGTCCTGTCCATAGGGATTCATGGTACACTGCAGGTAGAATGGTATTCCCAAAGACTCAACAGCATCAAGATGCTCCATCATCCGGGAAGGAAATTTCGTCCAGAACACCAGGCAGCTCACATCCCGGGGCAGCAGTGAGACCTCAATGATTCTGGACTGATTGCGGGGATGTGCATATGTGATTGATCCCTTCCTGCAGCAGGAGAGAAACCAGTCCATAAAAAACCCGGGAATATCGCTTCGCCTGCTTGCACTGATCACCATACACAAATGATATCACAGAGTCCGGGCAGGGGGAATCAGAAGGAAGTACGGATCCCCAGGCTCCTGAAGTACAGATCCTCCAGCACTGCCGAAGATATTCCATTCACCCGATGATATTTCTCCCGGTATACCGCATGAACAGCAGCTTCCGGAGTAATCTTCCACCCCCCGGAGCTGAGAAGGACCATCGGCAGGACCGGGAACCCTGGAGAAAGAGGCGGCTGGAGGTACCCTTGGAAAAGCGGATTAAGTGAAGCCCTGGAAAAAAAGTGAATCCTTTTTTCCCTGATTATCCTCTGCCTTTCATCACTGGCATAATCGGGGTGCTCCACCTCAAGGATAAAACGCTCAGGAATACCAATTTCTGCTGCACAATAGCTCTCCGGGGAAAGCACACATTTCAGCATTCCTGACCCAACCCCGCTGCCCCGGATGCTGCGGGAAACCGCCAGGTAGACAATAAACCCGCAGGAGAGAGACTTGAGCAGCTCAACGGTACAGATCCCGACCGTAACTCCATCCTTCCTGAAGGAATAGACCAAAGCGTCGGCGGAATTCACCAATCCTCTGATTACGTTGCGGGGCTCCCGCTCCTCCCTGATAAAAGCATCATCATAAATATCCCAAAACCCCTGATCAGTATCTAGTTCGTTCATTGCTGGGTCACCAGTCCAATGATTGTGTTCATCAAGATAAAAAACTGCATATGCCACAGTATGACTCCTTCATTTATCTCTCTCCCCTTGGGCAGCAAGCTGCATGCTATCGTCCTGATCAACAAACTGCAAGACATGCATAGATCCATTGCAGAACTCTGTTCCATGGGGTTATAATTACCCTATGGAACAGGATCGGAATCACTTGATACAGCACATTTCCCGGCAGGGAATTACTGATGCAGGAGTCCTCAACGCCCTCGCCCGGGTACCAAGAGAAAAGTTTATTCCCGAGCACCTGCTGTCTGTTGCCTATGAAGACCGGCCGCTGCCCATCGGATGGGACCAGACCATCAGCCAACCCTATACGGTGGCCTTCATGGCTCAGCTGCTTAAGGTTGAACCCGGAGCCAGGATTCTCGAGATCGGATGTGGATCAGGGTATAATGCCGCCGTCCTCCAGGAGCTCACCGGCAGCAGGGGCAGGGTGTATTCCGTTGAACGTATTACAGAACTTGCCCAATACGCCTCATCCCGGCTGGATCTCACCGGATACAACCAAATAAAGGTTATCCTTGGTGACGGGAAGGAGGGCTGGGCTGATCATGCTCCCTTTGACCGGATTATCGTCACCGCCCAGGGGCCGGACATTCCCCAGACACTGATCAGCCAGCTAAAACCTGGGGGAATCCTGGTCATGCCGGTAACCCGGGGGTTCGCAGCAGAGATGGCCAGGCTTGTTAAGCACACCCGACAGGAGTGGGATATCACCTATCATGGTGCTTTTTCCTTTGTTCCCCTTAGATGATCAGGTATACTCTCACTAAGGGGGAATATGTATGGAGAGAGAAAAGCCAAATATTCTTGTAAGTGCCTGCGTTGAATTCAAGTCCTGCAGATACAATGGTCAATGCATAAACAGCCCGGAGGTCCGGGGATTGATGGAATACGTCAATTTCATCCCCGTCTGCCCGGAAGTAGCAATCGGTCTTCCTGTACCGAGGGATCCGATTCGGCTGGTACAGGGCAGTGACAAATCGGTACTGCTGGTAGATTCTGAGAATGGAAAGGATTACACATCATCCATGGATCAGTTTATTGAGTCCTTCCTGAACACCCTTGATACTGTTGACGGGGTAATCCTGAAGGGAAGATCTCCTACCTGCGGAATCGGCAATGTCAGGATATATCCCTCCCACGGTAAGGTGACACAACTGCACAGCAAGGAGACAGGATTGTTCGGCCGGGCAGTACTGGAACGATATCCTGAAGCACCGATCGAGGATGAGGGCAGGCTGAACAACCTGAGTATCAGGGAGCACTTCCTTACCCGCCTGTACACCATCCATCAATTCAACCAGCTCACCGGTACCATGGGCGCTCTGGTTGAGTTTCACAGCAGCAGCAAGTACCTCATGATGGCTTACAACCAGCACCTTCTCAAGGAAGCAGGGAAGCTGACGGCAAACCATGATCGCCTGGAGCCTGCTCAGGTGTATCGACGTTATCGAAGCCTGCTCACGAACATGTTCTCCCAGCCTCCGAAGATCCAGTCCACCATAAATGTGCTGCAGCACCTTTTCGGTTATGTATCGAAAAACCTGAATGCGAAGGAGAAATCATTCTTCCTTGAGTCACTGGAGCGATACCGGCATAAGCAGATTCCCCTGGCGGGTGTTACAGCCCAGCTTCAGTCCTGGATTCTCCGTTTTGACTCTCCGTATCTGGCAAGACAGACCTTCTTCCAACCATTTCCTGAGGGACTGCAGAGTATCTTCGACAGTTCAAAGGGCCGGATTTAGACAATAATGCCGTAGTGGTCAAAGCAGCGCTTTACCCCTGCGGCTATCTGGTCCAGTTGCTCCGGGCTGGGATTCCGATGGATTGCCTGCCGATAGGTATATTCATCCTGCTGCAGCCCGAATCGCTGGAAAAAACTTTTTGAGGCAATTTTGAGGGGTTCACCTTCCAGGTCAGGATATGGATCAAGAGCGATCAGCCGATCCAGTACTTCCTGCGCTGCTTCCCGGGAGAGGTCATAAATATTTGTATGGAGATAGAAGTCCTCAATCATATGGATCATGATCCCCACTTCCCTGCATGCTCGGCGGAACTTCCTCCGCTGGTAATGCCACCGGTACTTCATGAGCCGATACCGAAGTTCGAGTACCCCGATTTCCCAGGCTATCTCATGGGAAGCAAAGGGATACCGCTCAAAGTGCTGCTCCCGACGACGTCGAAACCATCCTACCAGGTCAAGGAGCATACTTGAATGTGAAAGGCACCGCTTGAGTTCCCCGCTTACATCGGGATACACGCGCATGATTACTTCATTGGTTATATGGCGGTGGCTGAATCGTCTCACCGGTTTTACTGGTGCCGAAGCACCGCCTCCACTTCCCCAACATAGAGATGATGGTAATCCTGTTTCGGATAATGGCTGTGTAGTTCATCGGTACAGAAATGCTCCGGGGCGAGGGGCCCGCTGTAGAGTTTTCTGCATACCATTACTTCCTGAGCCTGCTCAAAGGTCAATGCCGCACCAGAAATGTGATACGCACCGGTGAGATCAACTGGAATCAGGCCGGTTTCCTTAGCCTTGTTAATATTTCGGCCTGATCGAGTTCCACAGACCATCAGGGCTTTCTTCCACTGTTCATCAAAGAAGGAAAGAGAAAAATGGCTCCTCCGCTCCATGAATTCAAAGGTAAGGCGGGTATGGCGCACAAAGGCGAAGACTACCGGCTTTCCCCACATGAATCCGAGCCCCCCCCAGGCTGCGGTCATGGTGTTCCATGAGCCGAGGGTGCCAGCGGTTACCAGCATCCATTCCTGACCAATCTTGGTAAAGGGATTCAGCTGTATATCTTCTATCTCTACTGGATCAAACAGCGTTTTTGCTCTATCGCTCATGGTTCCTCCTCATATGCAGGCATCTGTGAGTATATACTGTTATTACCTTACCTGAAACCCCTTTTGCCGGACAGTATAAACTATGGAAAGGTTGATTCCTGCAGAAGTTACGGTCTTGAAAGTCCTGGACGAACCCTATATATTTAGCCTGAGTTTTTTTTACGCACAGCTTCGGATCAACACTTTGTGCGAAATAATAACAAGGAGTGCATCATGAGTTTGATTGAACAAGGAATTATCCTGATGCTGGTGGGAATTACCGTAGTATTTGTTTTCTTAATAGCTTTGGTATTCATTATAAAACTGCTGTCATATGTTGTTCTGCGTTTTTTCCCAGAAAAAGAAAAACCTGCAGCCAAAAAGCCTTCCGGCGGATCAGGCAGCAAGGATGCAGAAATAGCCGCTGCTATAGCCGCAGCAACTGCCTTCTCAAAACGTTAAAACATTAAGGAGCCTTCATGAAAAAGCGTGTAGATTTTATGGTAACGGCTTTTCGGGATGGATTTCAGTCCGCCTACGGAGCCAGAGTATTGACGAAAGATTTTCTTCCTGCTGTAGAAGCTGCAGTAGCAGCAGGAATGAACCACTTCGAAGCAGGCGGGGGTGCAAGATTTCAGTCTCTCTATTTCTACTGCAATGAAGACGCCTTCGATATGATGGATAGTTTTCGTGCGGCCGCTGGAAAGGACGCCAATCTCCAGACCCTCTCCAGAGGTGTGAACGTTGTCGGTCTTGACTCACAGCCGAGTGATATCATTAACCTCCATGCAAAGCTGTTCAAGAAACACGGAATCTCCACTATCCGGAACTTTGACGCCCTCAATGACGTCAATAACCTGATCTACTCCGGTAAGTGTATTCACGAAGCTGGGCTGAGCCATGAGACGGTAATCACCATGATGGCCCTTCCCCCGGGAGCTACCGGCGCCCATGATGCTGAATTCTATATCAGTGTACTCAAGGACATCATCGAAGCAGGTATTCCCTACGACTCAGTATGTTTCAAGGATGCCTCAGGTACAGCTACCCCGAAGGTAGTATACGACACGGTTAAACAGGCACGGAAGCTGCTTGGTAAGGACCCTCACATCGTATTTCACTCCCATGACTCAGCAGGTATCTGTATCCAGCAGTATGTTTCAGCCCTGAATGCAGGAGCCGACCAGGTGGACCTTTCATTGGCGCCTGTATCAGGCGGTACCTGCCAGCCTGATGTAATCACCATGTGGCATGCCCTTCGGGGAACCGAATTTGACCTGGGCATCGATATTGACAAGGTGATGGAGGCTGAAGAGGTCTTCAAAAAATGTATGGATGACTACTTCATGCCCCCCGAGGCAACTATGGTGAACCCCCTGATTCCCTTCTCTCCTCTTCCAGGCGGAGCGCTTACAGCAAATACCCAGATGCTCCGGGACAACGGACTTATGGATAAGTTCCATGAAATCACCATGGCCATGGGAGACGTCATCATGAAGGGCGGTTACGGAACATCAGTAACCCCGGTGAGCCAGTTCTACTTCCAGCAGGCCTTCAACAACGTGATGTCAGGACCCTACAAGAAGATTGCAGACGGCTACGGTAAGATGGTCCTTGGCTATTTCGGAAAGACCCCCATTGAACCGGATCCGGAAATTGTTAAGATCTGTTCCGAGCAGATGGGCCTCGAACCTACCAAGCTCACAACACTTGAACTTAATGACAAGGACGAGAAAAAGGGTGTCAAGGCTGCCACTGAGATGCTTAAAAAAGAAAACCTCGAGATCACCGATGAGAATATATTCATTGCTGCTACCTGTAAGGATAAGGGCATCCAGTTTCTCAAGGGAGATGCACGGCTCGGTATCCGGCTTAAAGAACATGAACAGCCTGCAGCCCCTGCTGCAGCGGCAGGTTCAGCTCCCGCAGCATCAGGTTATACCGTGAAAGTGAACAATAACTCCTATGCAGTAAAACTTGAGGGTGATCAAGCTATGGTGAACGGAGTGAACTATGCTATCTCCGTCCAGGAAGGAATCCAGGAGGGAGCTGCCCAGCAGGGTTCTGCACCCCAGGGTGGAGGCGGACCAAGCGTTGAGGTGAAGTCACCCATGCCGGGACTCATCCTGCGCATAGAAAAGAACGCTGGTGACTCAGTCGACGAGGGAGAACTCATCCTTGTTATGGAAGCGATGAAGATGGAGACGGAAGTCTTCGCACCCCAGGCCGGTACCATTTCCGAAATCAAGGTTACCCAAGGTGATCAGATGAAAGCCGGAGATGTGCTAGCGGTTCTCTCATAACAAAGGAGATACCATGAATATAGGAAGAGCTTTTCAGGAATTTTGGAACGCCACTGGCGTCATGAACTTTACCGGCGGGCAGTTCATTATGATCATCGTCGGTCTGGTGCTCCTCTACCTGGCCATCGCGAAGAAGTATGAACCGCTTCTGCTGTTTACTATCGGATTCGGCTGTATCCTGGCGAATATTCCCATAGCTGAAATTTCCGGACCCGAAGGGTTTCTGGGAATCTTCTACCAGATGGGTATCGCCAACGGCCTATTTCCGCTGCTGATTTTTATGGGTGTCGGAGCCATGACTGACTTCGGACCCATGATAGCAAACCCGAAAACGCTGCTGCTTGGAGCTGCCGCCCAGATTGGTATCTTTATTGCCCTGCTTGGAGCGCTGGTACTCAACATCATACCGGGCATTGATTTCTCCCTGGCTGATGCTGGTTCTATCGGTATCATCGGTGGAGCCGACGGTCCAACTGCAATATTTGTAACCAGCCAGCTCGCTCCACGGCTGCTCGGTCCTATTGCTGTAGCAGCCTACTCATACATGTCCCTGGTGCCGATTATCCAGCCTCCGATTATCCGGGCCTTCACCACAAAGAAGGAACGGGTCATAAAAATGGAGCAGCTGCGCCACGTCACCCAGTTGGAAAAGATACTCTTTCCCATCGCCGCTCTCGGGCTCTGTATTGCACTGCTGCCCTCCGCTACTCCGTTGATCGGTTCACTGATGTTCGGTAACCTGGCGAAGGAGTGCGGTGTGGTTGACCGGATCTCTGATACACTGCAGAACGCATTGATCAACATCGTAACGATTTTCCTCGGACTTGCGGTCGGTTCCCGGATGGAAGCAGGACTTTTCCTCACCTTCGAGACTCTTGGTATCCTCGCCCTCGGCCTTGTTGCCTTTGGTTTCGGTACCATGACAGGAATCCTCCTGGCAAAGCTGATGAACAAGCTGAGCAAGGAACCTATCAACCCGATCATCGGTGCAGCAGGAGTTTCTGCGGTACCCATGGCTGCCCGGGTAGCCAACAAGGTCGGTCAGGAAGAGAATCCCCACAACTTCCTGCTCATGCATGCCATGGGCCCTAATGTTGCGGGAGTACTCGGATCTGCCGTTGCAGCAGGTATCCTGCTTGCAGTTGTGCCGATCATGTTATAGGTAAAAAGAACATGCAATATCAGCAGGAGACCCGTTCAAGGTCTCCTGCTTTTTGTTGAAGAGACGCTAAAAACCCTCTAGAATAACCGCATCGCATATAAAGAGGAGAAGTCATGTCGAAAATCGGTAAACGGACAGATTATATCGGCTGGGATGAATATTTTATGGGAATCGCACTGCTCTCAGCTATGAGAAGCAAGGATCCTTCAACCCAGGTCGGGGCCTGCATTGTTAATCGGGACAGGAAAATTGTCGGAGTCGGCTATAACGGCTTTCCCAAGGGCTGCGATGATGACCTGTTTCCCTGGGACCGGGAGGGAGCATTCCTGGAAACAAAGTACCCCTTTGTGTGTCACGCTGAGCTGAATGCAATTCTCAACAGCATCTCCAGAGATCTATCCGACGCATCCATCTATGTAGCCCTCTTTCCCTGCAATGAATGCGCCAAGGCAATTGTACAGTCTGGAATCCGGGAAGTAATATACCTGGATGACAAGTATGCAGATACAGACGCAGTCCGGGCTTCTAGACTGATGTTCACCCACAGCGGGGTAAACTGCAGGCAGCTAACTCCGTCACACAAGCAAATCACCCTGGACCTTACATTACCCCAAGGATAATCAACATGGAAAACACAATTCTTGCAGTCGGATTAAACCCAGTTATGCAGAAAACAATACTGCTGAAACACCTCTGGGAAAACGAGGTGAACAGGAGTGAGCGATACTACTTCACGGTTGCCGGTAAAGGTGCTAATACCGCCCGGGTACTCACAGAACTGGGAGCCGACGTATTGCACCTGACCCATGCAGGAGGAAACTATGAAAAGATGTTCCGTTCAATGCTGGCAGAGGACCGGATCAATCTCTACGCAGTCGACTCAGGCAGTGAAATAAGACTCTGCTATACCCTTATCAACGAGGAGAAACATACCGTAACCGAAATCGTTGAAGAGGCTATCCCGGTGAAGCCCGGAACCGACGATCACATCCGCAGGGAGTTTCAAGTGCTGCTTGAAAAGGCTCAGGTTATCACTATCTCCGGAACAAAGGCTGCCGGATACAGCGATGATCTTATTCCGTGGATGGTGCGCCTAGCTTCAGAGGCTGGAAAACAGGTAATTCTCGATATCAAGGGAAAGGACCTGCTGGAGAGCCTTCCCTACCACCCGTATATCATAAAGCCGAATATGAAGGAATTCTCCGAGACCCTCTTCCCTGATCAACGGTTCAGGGAACATGAGACAGAAGATGATATCCGCCATGCGGTTGAAAATCGAATGATCGAGCTCTATAAACAGAGGGGAGTCATCACCGTACTGACCCGGGGCACCCAGTCTGTGCTCTACTGTGATGGAGCTTCGGTAGGGGAACGTCAGGTTGTTCCCGTCAAGCCGGTGAATACCATCGGCTCCGGCGACTCCTTTACCGCAGGACTCACCTACGGGGTCAGCAGGGGGATGTCCCTTGCTGAGTCGATCGATATCGCTGTCTCCTGCGGAAAGAAGAACGCTGGTCTGATCAAACCGGGGACAATTCTTGCCTAGCATCCCGGTGCAACGTCTGCTTTGTTGAGGAAAGACGCTGGGTTATCTTCTTTTCTGCCGTCTCAGGCTTCTCCAGGGAGCAGGGGCCTCCGGCACACCCGTGTTCACAGGCCATAACTTCCAGGAAGTTGCCTGGATACCTCCCCCTCACAGCCTGCCTGAGCAGAGTAATCTGTTTTTTATCCAAATGCTGAATAACTGCAGGCTTCAGGGGGATATCATGGTGATTCCATGCACGCGCTATGGCGCCGGCCACACCCCCGCTTACCGCAAATCCTTGTGCATCCACTGAAGGATTTCTCCTGGGATCCCTGCTCCCCTCCAGTTCAGGAGGGAACACCTCAGCGGCCACAAAAAGAGCTCCAAGTTCCTCGAAGGTCATGACAAAATCTACAACCTCGCTTCGTGCAGCCTCTGTCCGCTTAGCAAGACAGGGACCTATAAATACCACTGTTGTATCAGGGTGCTGGTGCTTTGCCCTCCGGGCTGAATATATCATGGGTGACGGGGTCTCAGATACGAAGGGTTTAAGTTCCGGGATATGCTTGTTGACTGCCTCAATATAGGAGGGGCAGCAGGAGGAAGTCATAAAGCTCTCCTTCCTGCTGAGCCTGCTGTAAAGCTCATCAGTCTCATGGACTATAGCCTCCTCAGCACCCTGGGCAACCTGGATAACTTCATTAAAGCCGATAGAGAGCAGTGCCTGCTCAAGCTGGGCCCAGGAGGCTCCAAACTGGCCGTACAGAGCAGGAGCTGCAAGGGCTGTGACATGGCCCCGTCCATGAAGTCTCCGTAATATCGGAAGCATCTGGGAACACTCCATCACAGCTCCAAACGGACAGGATCCGATGCAGCGGCCGCAGCTGATGCACCGCTGCCGGTCAATCACCTTCTGTCCGGCCTCGTTATCTCGGATGGCCTGAACAGGACATGATTCTTCACAGGGTACAGGGATCCGTACAATTGCATGATAGGGACAGATCTGACGACATTTACCGCAGTTCACGCAAGAATCGCTATCTATGACCGCTTGGCCGTGAACTACTTTGACTGCACCCTTCGGGCACACGGTTGTACAGGGTCTGGCGGCACACCCTTTGCAGGCGTTGGTGATATGGAAATGACTTTTCCTGCAGGAGGTACATGCGGCATGAAGGATGGTCAGCAAGGGCATCTCCGGGTCAGGGGCAGAGAGTGTCCGCTGGGCATATTCGCTGAGGGGAGTTATCTCATCGGTTTCATCCTCTGCAGGTATCCCGAGGGCTGCCATGCATCTGTATTTGATTAGCGCCCGGTCCTTGTATATGCAGCATCGGATATTCGCCTCATCCTTCGGTACCATATCCACTGGTATTCTGTCGATCATACGGAAAAGATCCTTCTGTGAAAATCCCCTGGCAATCCGGATTATGACCTCCCGACTGATTCTGGCGGCATTGTTATAGTGCATATTCACTTCCCTCCCAGCATCTCCTCAAGCATACTCATCAGCAGCTGCGGATGAGCCTTCCCCACAGGCACATGGTTCACCTTCATGTAGGGTGCCCCGTGAAATGCTCCGCCCCGGCAGAAATCCATGCAGTGCACCGGAATGATCTCCACTTGTCCGGGCCATCTCAAGGCAATCTGGTCTTCAATGGATGAGAAATCCCTCGCTCCCAGTACAAAACAAGTTGTGCCCATACAGATCTCAACTGTCACCCTTTTCTCTGTCATACAATGCCTCATTTAGATATATCGAATGCTGACTTCCTTGAGGAATTTCTCCTCAAGGATACCGGCCAACCGCTTTACAATATTTCTCCTGATATCAAGATCTGACGGGAGAGTGGGATCCTGGTGAGCTTCATTGATCTTTGTGCCCACACAGACATCGATGATATCGTGATTCTTCAGCTCATCTATGAGCTTGGACGCAACGGAATTGTCCTGTTCTCCCTGCTCAAGAAGATTGCATACCCGGGTCAGGGTCAGGATTCCCTCAGAGACCAGCTTCGCACCGTTCATGAAGGATATAGGAGGAAGACCTCCCATGGGCTTCAGGGTAGAATTGATTTCGAGACCAAGCTCCCGGGCAAGAATGTTTGCAGTTGTCCCGCCGCAGACAACCCGGTCACCCGGGTACGAATTAAACCGCTGTGCCCAGGAAGCATCGCTTGACTCCCGAAAGGGAGGACCGGTAAGCAGCAGCAGCTTTCTCGGTTCACGGTAATAGATTGCCACACAGGTCATATCGTCATGGGGAACCTGGTTGGGCTCGTACCGCAAAGCCTTCCGTATGACCTGCTCGCTGAGCTCCCCTGCGGACATCTGGGGATGGAGGGCAAGCTGTTCCAAGATATAGGTACTGACGCCTTCGATCCGCAGTCCCAGCTTGTGGTCCTGGGATCCCAGGCCAGCCATGGTCACTCCGTCGGAGAGCACCACCAGCCTGTCCCCCGGTTCGATATGTATGTCGGCAATACTGATATCCCGGTCCTCACGCTTGGAAACCGATATGCGTGAATACGCCAGGTCCATCACCTTTCCGTCCCGAATATGCAGGGTTGAGGGATTGCCCATCTCAATGACCCGGGTTTCTCCGTTGAGCGAGGTATCCACAATGGTATATGTAGCGTAGCTGATATTACGCACCTTACACACCGGCAGCGCATCCATCATGACACTGAGGGAGCTCATTGATACCATATTCGCCTGCACAAAACGGGCTGCCATGGTAGCGGTCATAGTAGAGAGAATATTTGCCTTTACTCCGCTGCCGAGTCCGTCGGACATTACGACAATCTGCCGCTGCTGATCCTGAACCTTGCGGGCTACCACAGAGTCCCCGCATATCTGCTGTCCCACCTTGTTCCGCATACTCCAGTCAGCTTCGATGTATAAGGGCTGATTGGTCATAGCTGCTTCCTATGTGTTGTTTCATCCTGATAACTGTATGCAATAGAATTAAGCAGTACCTCGTTATCGGCCATATGCTCACCCAGTTTGTGGGCGATCTCCTGCACTACCGCGAGGTTCCTGCGCAGTACCTCCTGGGCATTCTGGGCAATCTGCTGACGTCTCCATTGGACATCGGTCACATCATGGATCACTCCCCCCACAACCTCACCTGGCTGGATTGAGAAAATTGTGAGGTTGAAAACCTGCTTACGGGATACAAAATGCTCCCTGCAGATATCCGTCCCGCTGGTAAGTACCAGTGAGAACAGATCTGCAAAGGGAAGAATCTTACTCAGCAGAGCCTTCTCAAGAGTGCCGAAGGTCTCGTAGATATATCTGGTATCCTCATCAAACATAAGTGCGAAGGGCTTATTTGATTCAATGATCCGCAGCTCCTTGTCCACGATGACCACTCCGAGGGGGATAGACCTGAGCAGGGCATTGGCTTTCCGCTGGGCTTTCTTTCTCATATAGGATACACACATGCCCGGCTCTGCTTTCCTGCTGAGAACCGCTACTGCAAAGTCCCTGCAGGTTTCATATCCGCAGCCGCCGCAGTTCAGCTCATCGCTTTCAGCGTGCTTATCAACCTTCTTGAGGGCGTCTTCGACCTGTTGATCCGAAAACTTCGGCCGCTCCACCGGCCCGGCAGCATAGTGATGCAGAAGCACCAGTTGCTGTTGTACTCTCTCATCCCGCAGAGTACCCTGCTGTGACAGGATTTTGAGCTTTCTTTCCAGACCGGATTCATGTTTGAGGCTCATCCCCGGGCCATGGATACAACCGCCGCTGCAGGCGAGGGCTTCGAGAAATACCCGCCGGTGACCCGATGCTTCGTTCATGCCGAGTATGTCACGCTGGATATCCTGTATCCCTGAGACAGCTATAACCTCTGTATTATCGGGGACTGTGATCGTCCGGATCATCCCTCCTTCCGCAGGATACAGATTCCCCCGATGGCTTGAACCCATCAGCCAGTCGATGGAACTGCTCGGGGAGGAGGAAAAGAGTATCTTTCGCCTGCGGAGCATGCTGCGCAGGTCCCGGAAGGTAAGGGCCAGACTTATATCTTCGCTCAGCTGGTCCGCTTCAAGTTTCTTGGCAATGCAGGGGCCTATAAATACCACCTTTACATCCTTCCCATATTCCCGATGCAGCATCCGGGCATGGGCAACCGCAGGAGAAACCAGTCCGGTTATATGATCCACCAGGCTGCACTGGTACTTCTTAATCCATTCAACCACCACCGGACATGCAGAGGAGATGAGAAAGTTCCGGGGGGAGTGCATACAAAGCTCATTCGTCTCCTGGGATATCGCTTCTGCGCCGAGAGCTGTCTCACTGGCACCGGAGAACCCAAGACTCTGCAGCGCCTCAATAAATGATTCAGCGCTCACACCAGGAAACTCACAAATCCATGAGGGAGCTATCGATGCAATGACCCGCTGCCCGCTTTGCAGCAGCATGTCAGCTCGGCCGGTATCATCTCTGACAGTCTTTGCCTGAACCGGGCATACACTTACACATCTGCCGCAGCTGATACATAGTTCCGGCAGGATGCTTGCGTGATTCTTTGCAATTCGTATCGCCTTTACGGGACATTCCCGAACACATTTATAGCAGTCCTGGCATTGGGTCTCGGTTGTAAAAATCGGGTAACGCTGATCCATTTCAATACTCCTAGTCATGTTCAGGAACAATTATTCGAAGGTTCGTTCCAGGATGTCCAGCAGCATGCCCTCGTCAACACGGCAGTGCTGTTCTCCATCAATGTTGATCACAGGACCTACTGCACACTTCTCCAGACACCTGCTTCCGCTCAGGTCCACCTGAGCCTCTATACTACGGGCTTGTATATATTTTTCTAGAATTTCCAGGTTTCTCCTGTTGCCCCGGGAGAAACAGGAACTGCCCATGCAGATAGATATTCTGTGCATATCAGTTAGTTCTCTGGATCCCTTCACGTTTTGACTGGTTGAGTTTTACAATGAGTATTGCAAGGCCCTCAGCCAGATCCTCATTCTGCACAACTACATAGTCCGGCACCTGCAGACGGACCGGAGCAAAGTTCCAGATCCCCTCAATCCCGGCGTCAACCATGGCGTCAGCACAATCCTGAGCAGCTTCTTCAGGTACGCAGAGAATACCGGTCTTTACATGCAGCCTCTTTGCAAGACGGGGAAGCTCTACAAGAGCAAATATCTCACGTCCCTGGATACGCCGGCCGACAATATCCGAGTCGACATCAAAACCGGCTATGAGATCCAGGCCCATATGCTCAAACCCCCGATAACTCAGCAGGGCTTGTCCGAGATTCCCCACCCCCACAAGAAACGCCTCGTTGGAATCCCTGCTGTTCATCAGGCTGTCAATGACCTGAAGAGCCTCCTCGGTTTCATACCCGATCTTCGGCTTTCCTATAATGCCGAAAAGGGTGAAGTCCTTCCGGACAACAATTGGTTCCATACCGAGGGCTTCTGCAATATAGGCTGAAGATATCTGAGTCCTCCCAGCCTCCAGTTCCCTGGCTAGAAGCCGATAATACATCGGCATTCTCCTGATTGACGGTAATCCCATAATCCGTTTTCCTCCAGTCATATAACCTCCCTCTTTCTATATCGATATTAATATATCGATATAGAAAGATCAATACTAAAGCTTTCAATTTCTTCTCTATTGGCATGTTTCTTCCTCCATGGCATAATAGAGACCAAGGAGATTTCATGGAACATAAACGTGCGATTGTCACCGGAGGATCCCAGGGCATCGGTGCGGCAATTGCGGAGACCCTGGTAAAGTCGGGCTATAGGGTGCTTATCACAGGAAGGGAT
>SKJE01000142.1 GCA_007116075.1 Spirochaetia bacterium | reverse complement strand
GTAGTTGTAATTTCCGCTGCTCTTCTGATCTCAATCACTCCTGCTCCGGCCGGAAATTCGCCGTCAACGGTGATCAGTCCGTCCATAATGATGGTTGGATCTGCACCGGTATCGGGCTCCGGCAGGTTAAAGCTGTATTTTGTTACCACAGGTGCTCCAGCCAAAGCGTGAATATCATCAATGGTGTCGATATTATATGCATCAGCAAGTGATCCTTTTAAGAAGGTAATGACAACCTCATCTTCGTCTTCGCAATGCTCGTTGGTTTCTGTCCAGAGGAATGTATAAGCTCCGGCTGCATCAACCGTGACGAGGGTATTGGGGTCAGCAGGATCGGCAAATAAAGCAGTTCCGGGTCCATTAACCTGGGTCCATACACCGTCTCCAACCGAAGGAACTGCAGTCAGTTCATATTCGTAAGTATCGCACACGAGTGCGTCTTCACCCGCGTCTGCAACGGGTTGTTCAGAAAGTGTTATAACACCGCCAATTTGATCGGTTACTGTAACCGGGTTACCATCCATATCGCTTAACAACGTGTTTTGCGCTATGATATCATATTCCGTGTCAAAATCACCTGTAAGATCCGGTGCACTTAGATGTAATCTGATCATCCAATCTTCTTCGCCTTCCTCTGCATCGAGAATGTATGCACTTGGGACAGCAAATACCACGAGTTGTAAAATGTTGTCGGGACCGGGAGGATCGGGGTTGAAATTAGCGATATGTGATGCGGTAGCGCGGTTTGGGTTCAGTTCTGCTGAAACAAAATCAAAGCCTTCCGGTATAACTATTTCTGTTTGAAATGCAGCAACGGCCTGATTGTTATTTAACAAAATATCTACTGAAAAATCAAGTCCGGTACAGGTTTCGCTATCTACAACTTCTATTTCGTTTACCAGCTCTACCGTAACAACACCAACAGGATCGAGGATCACTGGAATAGATGTTCCTTCAGCGGATGACAGAAGCGATTTTGCGGGATTAAGGATCATATCAAAAGTTCCCGCGTAGTTGGGTAGCTTAACATCAAAGGAGGCAATTGGGCCATCAAATCCGGGGAAAGCAGTAGTAGGTACAGATGTCCCGATAATTGTGAGTTTTCCGTCAGGGGTAAGATCTCCTGTAACATCATGAACTCCTTCAATCGCTCTATCTGTCGTGGTTACACTTCCATGAATAAATTCCAGATCGCCAAGGTCTATTTCTGTCTGGAACCCATATACCAAAGCAGCGTTATCAATTTCCAGATACAATGTCTTTATTTGATTCGTGGCACCTGTTTCATCATGAACAAACATAAAGTTATCGCTGATGACTGTAACCAGTCCATCAGTTTTTTTGGTAAGAATCTGTTCGCCATGGATATCACTTATTTTGGGATCATTCAGGCCTATCGTAAAGACACCACCATCTGAGGGTGCTTTTACATCGAAAGAAAACACAACCAACTCACTGGACAAGCCCTGGGCTTCCCAATTCTCGTTGGTATCTTTAAAATTCGTACTTGGTGTGGTAAAGGCAAAAACATCAAACCCGTCTGGGGTAATAGTAACTTCAGCAATATGTCCATCTTCTCTGTAAAGTTGTGGGTTGCCTACATATTCAAATCCGTCAGGCAGCAAAACCTCGGTTTGGGAGGCAACAACATCCTGATAGTTTTCTATTTCAATTTCCAGAGTAACGATTTGATCGATATTCACTTCAGCATCCAGCACCCGCATTTCATTGCCAACCAGTTCAACTGCACCGTTGGTAATGGCATCTACGGGAATGCTGTTCCCTTCAAGGTCAGAAAGTTTAGCATCTTGTATAATTACATCATATTCGCCGGGGACTTCCGGACTTACCAGGGTAATATAGGCAATGGCACCTTCATTTCCGGTGAAATTTTGTGTTCCGCCAACATTGGCACCAATAACTTTAAGAATGCCATTATTGACTACAGCAATTGGTGCGTGTCCGTTTGTTCTGTCAGGGTTTAACACAAAGGCTGTAGGGTCATCTTCATCAAAGGTAAAGCCATCTGGAAGAACAATGTCTACTTCAAAAGCAGCAAACTTGTTTTCGTTGTTTATATCCAGTGTAAAGGTTACCGGATCACCGGCAAGCTCTCTTTCACTGCTAAGTTCTATCGTATTGATTCCTGCTTCAAGTGTTACAGAACCATCGATTGTCTCCAATGGAAGAAGGGGTTCTCCCCAAAAATCGCTAACTCCGGCATTTTCGATTACCAGGTCATAGTTGCCAAGCAAATAGGGCGCTTGCAATTGAATATAAGCGATAGGGCCATCATTGCCGGCAAAATTATGGGTTGGTATCGTAAGCACACCAATATTCAGTACGTTATCTTCATCAACGGAAAGTAGTTTTGTTGGAGTATCTCCGTCAATCCGATCGGGATTGAGCACAAATGAGTCCTCAGAGTCTAGGTCGAACTCAAAGCCTTCAGGTAAAGGAATATTCAATTGAAATGCCGCGAATTCCTCCTCATTTTCAATTTCAAGAGTTACAGTGACCAGTGCCCCGGCCATTTCGGTTTCACTACTAAGAATCATTTTATTGCCCTGTCCGTTGGCCAAAAACATCGTACTGTTCATCAAAATCAGAATGATTGCAAACAGTCTAAGTATTTTCATAGTTATTGTGTTTTTTTTAATTTAAACATGGGGCATTTTCCTGTTACTGCACCATGACTCTAAAAGGTTTGTCATTTTTTAAAGAACCAGCCTGCCGGTTCCAAAACTGGGCCGGCAGACTGGTTAAGATCTATATGTTACAGATCAGGTACATGAACAGGGCACCAACTAGTTGATTATTACTCTCACTTCGCGGGTGAGGGTCTGTTCATTGAGACCTTCGGGTGTTGCCACCATTCTCAGAATATACATTCCGGGATTCAGGTCGAGGTTCCAGTTCACATCTTCAACACCTCTAAGGGCTTCAAGTTGCTTAATAGCTACCTGACGGCCACTCAGATCGAAGAGTCTGAATGTGATATCGGAATTAACAGGTACATCTACACGGCTCGTAAACTGACCTTTTGAGGGGTTCGGGAACACATCAACTGTCATCATCGAAACAAGGTCATCGATGCCGGTTGGTGTATCGTAATGCGTATTAACATCAACCCTTTCAGCAAGCAGGTTGGCAGCAAATACGTCGCCCCACTGCAGGTTTTCACCATTTCTGACGTCGATCAGCATTTGTACTCCGGCATCAATATACTGGTTATTCGGGCTAAAGACAATTGCGGTAAGCACATCGCCTTCAACTTTCCAGGCTACATATACGCCTTCAACATTCATGCTGAGTTCAACTTCATCAAGGTTGTTTCCTGTCAGTTCCAACTGAATTGCAACAAGTGTACCGTCGCTATCCAGACTGATATGATCCGTTCCGAGATAGATATCCGCTGCAGAAGAGCTCATGCTTGAAGCTCTTGGCGGGAACACGATGTTCACTGTCTGTACGAGGTCGAAGATATCGATTTCACCGTCATTATTCACATCGGCGGCGTCGAAGATAAATGCATTGCTTGCAAGTCCAACCAATTCAATTGCATCATCAACAACAACATAACCGAGGTTGGTCAGGTTATCCGTGATCTTCGCCACAATCAGGTCGATATCACCGGTTGTAACAACGCCGTCACCATCAGCATCACCAGCCTTAACAGTGGTGAAGGTTTCAGTTACGACATAATCATTACCGAATACATCTGTCATACTCAGTCCGAACACGTAAGTCTCACCTCTATCGAGCCCTGCAAGGGATACATATGGATCAACAGTAGTTCCCTGTTGGACACCGTCGAGCCAGTAACCCCATACTGTGAAATCACCTTCAGTCCAAACAACGTGTGCTGTTCTTCCTGTAACATAAATGTCAGTGATCTCACTCATTTCAGCCGGAGCAACAATGGTTAGTGATGCTTCAGCAGTTTCACCGAGACAGAATGGTGCTTCGATATATTCGTAAGCAACAGTTATGGTGTAAACACCGGCATCAACGTAGCTTGGCAAGCCTTCTACCCAGTCGGTACCGTCAAGGTAAACGATCTGGTACCCGGCAGGTGCTGCTTCTACATCAAATGTATGTTCTTCACCATCATAGAGAACAACTACAGGATCTGTTACAGGTGCTTCCAGTACTTCAATAACTGTGATTGTAGCATTATAGAAGTCACCAGGATCTGTTACAGAGCAGAACGCGTTGTAGATATCCGTAATGGTTATTACATAAACACCCGGCTCAAGGTCATCCTCATCGAATAACACTTCAGGTCCCGTGAGTTCGAAATCTGCAACATTCATGAATGGAACATCGTCAAGAGTCACTTCGTAGCTGATAAATATCGGATAGTCTCCGGTATCTTCATACAGTCCGAGGAATTCAACGGTTACGTCTGATCCTTCACAGAGCGG
>SKJE01000056.1 GCA_007116075.1 Spirochaetia bacterium | reverse complement strand
GCGGCAGGGCTGCCCAGGCGCTGGCGGTCATACATATCAGAACAAGAAGGACAATTATTTTTTTCATATTTCGTACCCCCGAAAAATGTATATACTCAGAATAACCCGAATTTGGGTAACCGTAAAGCTGGTAATTCATTTTTATGCCGGGAGAACTCCCGGCATAATAGAGGATTAGTCTAACTTACAGACGTAGAGTTCGTTAACAAATTCTAGCTGCTTCAGTTCAGCAAACCCTTTGCTGTCGGGCTCCTTATCAAGGCTGATGGCCAGTACGGCCTGTCCATGTTCCTGACTTCTTCCTACACCCATGGTCCCGATATTCAGTCCATACTTGGCACAGACGGATCCCACGGCGCCGATGACTCCCGGCTTGTCGTTATTAAAAACCACCATGACCGTACCGTAGGGAGCAGTCTCAGAAGTGAATCCGTCTATCTCCAGGACCCTCAGCTGTGAGCCTCCGAAGACCGAACCGGTCACAGTCCTGGTAACCCGGTCTGTCTCTACCCTTGCGGTAAAGCTGCTGCTCACATCAGTAGGTTGAGTATTCTTTGTCTCGTCCACACTGATGCCCCGCTCCTTCGCCATGACCCCGACATTGATCAGGTTCAGGGGAAAGTCAAAGTAGCGCTGGAGCATGCCCACGGTAAAGGATGAAGTGACTTGATCCACTCCTTTATCAGCAATCTGTCCACGGTATTCAACCTGGAGCTTTTTCAGGGTTCCCGGAGCAATGGTGCTCAGCAGCACTCCAATTCGGCGTGCAAGTTCAGTATAACTGGCAACCATAGGAGTTACACTGTTGCAGAGACCTGTAGCATTTACTACATTCTCGAAGGGTCCTCCAGATACCGCATCAACAAGGATCTGGGCAGCCTCTATGGCTACCTCAATCTGGGCTTCTTCGGTACTTGCCCCGAGGTGGGGAGTGACGAGGGACCGCTCATGCTCGGTAAACCGATGGTTTGCCGGAGGCTCCTGGGGAAACACATCAAGAGCAAGCCCTGAAATCCGGCCATCCCTTAGGGCATCATAGGCATCGTCCTCATTGATGATCCCTCCCCGGGCAGTATTGATAAGCCGCACAGAGGATTTCATTTTGGAAATCGCCTCAGCGTTAATCAGATCTATAGTCTGTTCATTTTTCGGGACATGCACCGTGATGTAATCTGCATGCTTGAAGATTTCCTGGACATTCCCGGTCACCTCCATATCGAGTCTCTCAGCCTCCCGGGGAGCTGAGAAGGGATCAAAGCCCATGAGATGCATATTGAAGGCCTTGGCATATCCCGCAACAGTCATGCCGATCCTTCCGAGACCGATAACACCGAGGGTCTTGCCGCTGAGCTGATTTCCCATATACTTCTTCCGGTCCCATCTGCCCTCTTTCAAGCTGTTGCAGGCAGGAACAATATTTCTGCTTAATGAAAGCATCAGGGCCAGGGTATGTTCCGCTGCTGACCGGGTATTTCCTCCGGGGGTATTCATTACAATCACCCCCCGCTTGGTTGCCTCATAGAGATCAATGTTATCGATACCGACGCCGGCCCGGGCTATCCCCTTGAGTTTTCCATGATTACTCAGGACCTTTGCAGTTACCTGGGTATCGCTGCGAATTATCAGGCCGTCATATTCACCGATGATACCGGCCAGTTCATCCTCGCTGAGCCCGGTCTTCACCACTGCCTCTACCCCGTCCATATTGTTGAGCAGGTCAATTCCCTCCTGCGCAAGCTTGTCTGTAATCAACACTCTGATCATATAAATTCCTACCCTGTAGCAACGTTCATACCGGGAGGCTGTGTCTGCTCCCGTCCGGTACTTCCTGTGAGGTCTTTTCCGTATAGCACAGTATGGTCCATCCGCAGTCTCTGCAACAAACTTCCGATATGTTATGGGAAATTGTAGTAAATAACACTTGAAAAAACAACCCTCCTGAGGGCAGCAGGGTGGTTTGTTGCATGCCTGCTACACTCCATTCCGGCAGTACTGATGATAAAGCTTAAAACCCTTGTGCAGAGTAAATCAGTGACGGGTATTCCCTGTTCACCGCTACGATCCCGGGATATACTGGCGCTATGAGGTTTCCTGTACTCATGCTGATACTCCTGTTTTCTTTGCCCTGGATGCTTCCTGCCGACATCGGATCAGCCGGCCCGGATCGCGCCCTTATCCTGGATGACCGGCTGGAATCGGGACTAGTGAGACTCCAGGTCATCCAGGAGGCGCATCACACACTGGATCTCGCCTATTATGTGTTCACTCCGGGAAACTACCTGGACCTGTTCTCCTCTGCCCTGCTTGAAGCCGCAAACCAGGGAGTAACCGTGAGGGTGCTCACCGACGGAATGTTCGGAACCCTCCGCAGGGACAGGGATCTTCGCAGGATACTGCAGCTCCATCCCAATATTGAGCTGAGGTATTATGAACCGTTCTCGCTGCTGACACCATGGAGGTGGAACAATCGGCTCCACGAAAAGATGCTCATTGCTGACAGCACCCTGCTGATCATGGGAGGTGCTAATATTGCCGACCGCTACTTCCTGGATACAAGTTTCAGGGATATGACCTTCGATCGCGATGTGATGGTTCTGCTTGATGATCCCGATCATCATGACAGGAGTGTTCTGCCCCAGGTTGAAGATTACTACGAACTGCTGTGGCATCATCCTTTCACGAAAGACTCCCCGGCAGGGATTACCTCGAGGCAGGAATCACGATTACATGAACGGGAAGTACAACTGCATGAGGATGTTCATGCATTTCGGGAGGAGTACCAGGAGCTCTTTGAGCACCCCGTGGACTGGAAGTCCCGGCTGGTTCCCACCCGGCAGATCACCCTGCTCACGAATCCGATTGAACGGGGCCGAAAGGATCCGGTCGTCTGGAGAGAAATCAATACCCTCTTCGAGGAGGCACAGCAGCGGATTGTGATTCAGAGTCCCTATATAATCGTGAATCGGGCTATGCGCTCACATATTGGCGAATTGCAGACCGACGATATCACCCTGCTGTCAAATTCCCTTGCATCAAGCCCCAATTACCTGGCCATGGCGGGCCACGCCAATCATCGCCGGATGCTCTCACGCAGTGAAGCAGACCTTTACGAATACCACGGACCGGGCTCTATCCACGGGAAATCAATCCTTATAGATGATCATATCAGTGTGGTGGGAACCTTCAACATTGATCCCCGCAGTACATTTCTCAGTACCGAATCCATGCTGGTCATTGACAGCATTCCCCTGGCTGACCAGCTGGAGCAATCCCTTGAGCTAGTCGAAGCACAGAGTCTTCTGGTTGCAGATGACCTCACCTATGAAGTAAACGAGGGTTTGCCTCCCCGGAAAACAGGATTCTTCAAGCGACTGCTTATCGCCCTGCTCCAAATTATTACACTGCCCCTCACCTTTCTACTGTGATGTGCCCTAGATATAGACCGCTATGGCCATGACCCCGTGAATGGTGGCTGCGGAGATGGTGAGATAGGCAAGTCTGAAGTGGTACTTGGGCAGAATCTTGACAATACGCCTTCTGGTGAGCACCATGACAAGAGCGGTTGCTATGAGAAGCAGATAGCTCAGTATTCCCAGATAGCCGATTACGGGAAACCCGAATATCGGCTGGTATGCCAGATCTTGAAAAAAACGCATAAACCCCTCCAAAAAATCTTGATTTATGTTCCAGAGACACCTACATTATATAATTACAAATCAATAAGGGTAAAGCACTGTTCTTCCACCGCTTTGCTGTGCTCCCGCTCTACCACAGGGAGGTATGATATGAAGACAGGTATTAAGATACTCATCGTGCTGATGGTCCTTCAGGGAGCTCTGCTCTTTGCCGGCGGAGGCCAGGAGGAAGCAGTCGAAGTTTCAGGACGACATGTTGAAGTTGAACCCGGGTGGGAGCTCAGCTGGGAATTCCAGGGTGAGGAGATCGTCTTTGCCATGGCCGCCCCGACCACAGGATGGGTAAGTATCGGGTTTAACCCATCCAGGATGATGAGTGAAGCAGCCTATGTCCTCGCCTATGTGGACAGCAGCGGCGAGGTGCAGATCCGGGAGGACTACGGAACCGGAAATACTACCCACGCCTCGGACATTAGTCTCGGAGGAACCCAGGATGTACGCGTACTGTCAGGAAAACAGGAGGATGGACAGACCGAGATCACCTTTGCTCTGCCCCTCGATTCCGGGGACCAGTTCGATGTGGTATTCACCCCCGGTGAAACCTATGTAGTGCTGATGGCCTACGGCCCCGACGGATCGGACAACTTCACATCCAGACACCGCAGCAGGACATCTCTGGAGGTACAGCTTATACGCTGACAATCCCTTTTTGACTCCTGGACAGTCAACTGGATGAAATTAGTTTACCTGTCCACTCATTTTTTCTGTGTCAAAATGTGTAATTTTAAAGAAGTAG
>SKJE01000186.1 GCA_007116075.1 Spirochaetia bacterium | reverse complement strand
TATTGGCTATCACCCTCTGTACGCTCTTTATGCAGCTGGCATCAGGAGCTGTCTCGACCGAGGAGATCAATATCACCGCAATCCTGCTGCGCATCCCCGCAAGTATTATCGGGGCAGTTGCGATCGGCAGTGTTATTGGATTAACCCTTGCGGCATACTTTAAAAGACGTCATACCTCCATACGGGCTACTGAGAAGTTCATGATCCTGGTTGCCCTCTCAATCATGTTTGTTGAGGTCGGATCAAGCTTGCATCTTGCCTCCCTGCTGGGAGTTATGACAATTGGGTTTATTCTTCTGGAACGCTGCGAACATATTGCCCATGAGCTGGCAGGAAAACTCAGCAAAGCCTGGGTTATTGCGGAGATACTGCTCTTTGTCCTTATCGGGATAGCAGTGAATCCCCAGGCTGCTCTTACTGTAGGGCTTCCAGGCATCGGGGCCGTGGTGGTAGGGCTGACCGCCCGGTCAGCGGGAGTGCTGCTCTCCCTGGCCGGCTCACCCCTCACAAGGCCTGAACGGTTGTTCTGTGTGATAGCCTATATACCCAAGGCAACGGTCCAGGCGGCCCTGGGAGCAGTCCCCCTTGCCATGGGTATAGCCCACGGTGAAACCATCCTCTCCCTGGCTGTGCTGTCGATACTCGTCACCGCCCCTGCAGGGCTGCTGGGGATACGGCTGCTCGGTCCGCGACTGCTTGGCCAGGAGTTACGGGATCAGGAGTCAATCTTGTATAAGGATATATAGTATCACCACTTTTTTTCATCCTTAACCTATGCATGATTGGATTTGTCGTGGATAATAGAGTATAGGTAACAGGAGGTGCACATGAGCGAGTACTTTGTAAACGACAAACCACAGCGAAAGTCATCCAGGGAGGTGCACACAGCAGATTGTAAATGGCTTCTTTATGCTGAGAGCAAGACCTCTCTAGGGGAACACGACAGCTGTGAAGGGGCTATGAAAGCTGCCGAGAACATCTATCCAGGCGAAGTGGACGGCTGTTTTTTCTGCTGTTTCCCCTGTCATCGGGGAGAACCTAAGTAAGAAAAAAATATACTGTTTTTGTCATAGTTCATTGACATCTAATAGATTTGTAGTTAGATTCTACTAACAATGTTAAACAAAACTATGAAAAGATGAACAGACCTTTAAGCAATGTATTATCAAGAGGCAGCAGCGTCGGACAGCACTCACCCGTCGCTGCTGTTTTCTTTTGTCCTCTCCTCCAGCACCTTCCTGATCTGGCGGGCACAATCACCCATCCGAAAGGGTTTCTCCAGCACATATTCTCCTGCCGGCCCTCCAAGGGCCAGTGACGGTACGGATTCCTTCCTGATCTCCTGAATAACAGCCCCCGGGGCTATCATAAGATCGCACCAGTCCGTTTCACTTTCCAGCAGCCTGGATGCCGTCAGGGCATGCTCGGCAGTCACCACATCGCATCCGAGATGCACCAATATCCTGCAGAGCTGGGATCGGACCATTCTGTTCCGCTCCACCACTAGTACCCGGCAGTAAGGAAGCTCCTCCGGTATATCAGGTTCGAATACTGCCTGATGTTCCGCACAGGCTGTCTGCTCAACCGCCGGGAGTCTAATATAAAAGGAGCTGCCCCTCCCGGGGATGCTCTCAACCTCAATGCGGCCATGATGGGCTTCAACGATATCCCTCACCGTAGCAAGGCCGATCCCGGAGCCTCCCTGCTGCTGTTTTGTAGTATAGAAGGGATCAAATATCTGGTGGAGCTGCTCTTTTTCAATACCCGCGCCGGTATCGTGGACGGCAATCTCCACATATCTTCCTTCATGGGTGCTGCGGATCCAGCGGTTTCGCACTTCCAGGGTGATGCTCCCACCCTTATCAAGGGCATCCCGGGCATTGACAAAGAGATTGAGCAGCACCTGGTAGAGCTGGTAGATATCTCCCTCAACGATCCAGACATCCCTCGGGATAATCGCCTGGACAGTAATATCCTCATCCACCAACCGTTCAAGCATACCGGTGATACTCCTGACGTGATCAGCAAGATGTATCTTCTCTACTGTGTGTTTATGTTTCTTGGAATAGAGCAGCAGCTGCCGGGAAATCCCCACCGCCCGGTCTGCAGCGCCCCTGATGTCCTGAAGGGCTTCCTTAAAACAGTCATCCCCTGAGGGTTCTCCCCCTTCCCTCCAGGAGTATTCCAGAAGATCCAGATTCCCTAATATCACCGTCAGCATGTTCTTGAAGTCATGGGCAACGCTTCCCACCAGTCGACCCGTGGTTTCCAGGCGCTGGGTATGGAGCAGCTGCTCATGCACCTCCCGATGGCGCTGCTCCTTCCTTCTGCGCAGCATCAGCTGCCAGATATACTGCATCACAAGCTGGAGTTCCCTCACATCACCCTGGGTAAATCCGTTCATACTGTTTCCCAGGGCAGCAAGGATTCTTACTTCCGAGGTATCCTCATCGCTGACAGTAACGCTCAGGAGACTTGTGAGCTCCAGATTCCTGTAGGCGTAGAGCATCTTCAGCGCCGCATGGGGTGATCCTCTGTTTACCACAAGAGGCTCCTGCATCTGTGCGAGCATCTGTATCCACCGCAGGTCCTCCCGGGATCCTTTCCGAATCAGCAGTGATCCCATCCGCCCATCTATAAAAAACACGTCCCTGATAATATCTTCAGTACTGCTGCCGAAGAGGCAGATATACCCGTACTCGCATTGGATGAGGGAAGTGAGCTTTTTCAGGGCGTATTTGAGCATTTCCTCTTCATTGAGAAATACCTGCCGGGTAATATCAAGCAGTACCTCTAGGCGCTGATTGTCCTTTTCCACCTGCTTCTTGGCAATGACCATATCAGATATATCGACGGTACAGCCGATGACTGTGGTGCCTGTCAGAAAACCGCAGGACATCAAGTACACATATCCGCCCGCGGGATCCTCTATCCGGTAGTGCAGATGAATGAAGGGGTCCTGTGACTCCTGGATAGCATCCTTGATTTGAAGAATCTCATCTTCGTCTACCCTTCGGAAAAGCTGGTCCGGTGTGCAGGTCTGTATATCCGGGGATATTCCGTGAAACTGACCCATGGCATGATCAATGGTGAAGTAACCGGTGTCACGACAGAATTCCCAGGAACCTGAACTCACTGCCTGTTTCATGGTGCGGTGCCGGGCGGCATCCTTCCAAAATTCATCTGTATCAGGGGCGCATCTGCTGTCCCGGCTGCCTGATTCACGTGATGTCAGCAGCGACGCAGCATAATCCCTAAGGGAGTTGTCATTCATGAAGAAGCTCCATCAATTCTGAGGGTTGTGGACATACCTGATGTATCCGAAGGCGGATCGTTCTGTCCAAGTATATGAGGATATTCTGCAGAATGCAAGGAATAAGATGTTTTATCATACGAACAGTCAGAATCACTCAGCATCAGTGATATTCCCAATAACCGCAGTGAGTATCCCCTGAGATATACCGATGTGTTCAAGGTACCCCCGGGTAGATCCGTAGGTCATGTCTATATGGTCAAGGAGGTTTTGTATCCACTGGGTGCGAACTCCCATGAGCTCCGAGAGCTCCTCCCGGGGTACGCCGAGGCGCATAAGGAGCGTACCCTCTTCATGGTCGATAAACTTCTCGATCACCTGCTCAATATGGTAGTTGGAGAGTGAGAAATCCGAAACAATGAGCTCCCTTCTGACTCCAGCAAGGTCCAGCAGCAGGGCTGTAAGCACCCCAGCACGATCCTTGCCGTTACTGCAGTGATAGAGCACCGGATAGGCAGATGGATCTGAGATCAGTTCGAAAATCGGCAGAAACCGATGACCCCACTCGTCCAGATACTCCACATAGCTTTTCTGGAAGTAAGAAGAGATGGAGTTTCGCCTGATCAGGACAGGCACGTGAAGGGGTTTTGTCCCATCGTAGATGGGAAGCTCGTAAGATATAACTTCTTCGGGCAGGCGGTTTGGATATGTTTCAGCCCGTCCGGGTTCCCTGAGATCTATTACGGTCCGGATGCCGAGACTGGTGATCTTTTTCAAATCTTCGTCTGTGAGCAGATGGAGATGATCACTGCGGTAGACGGTATTCCTGGCGATCATCCCCTCCCGGGCAGGATATCCCCCGATATCCCTGGTGTTAAAGCTGCCATCCAAGTCAATAAACCTGGATGCTGTATCGGTGTATTCGGTGATCATCACATCCTGCCGGTAGTCATAGGGTTCAAGACCCGCCCCGCCGATAAACCGCACCGCTCCGTGAATAGAAACAACTGCAACCAGGATTAATCCGATACTGTAGGGGACCCTCCGCACTGCCGACTCCTTTTTTCCTGTCTTCTCCCTAAAGGTATACCCCGATACGGATGATAACACAACCCCTTTTTATACCCTACCCCCCTATAGTACTTGACAGGCGAACCCTCAGTGCGTATGGTATAGAGAGAAAC
>SKJE01000199.1 GCA_007116075.1 Spirochaetia bacterium | reverse complement strand
TGTTAATGAAACGATCCATTTCCATACTGGAGCCCAAGTACGTACCCAGATCATCGTCGGTTTGGGTAAAATACTGGTGAAGGGATATATAATCCACATGATCATAGGTATGCTCGAGTACTGTTGCTTCCCACTGGGGAAAGGTCGGCAATGTATGGATGGAGCTGCCGCATGCCGCCAGTTCAAGATCCGGGTCAAATATCTTCAGAGCCTTCGCTGTCTCCGCTGCCACTCGTCCGTACTCATCAGCAGTTCTTTGGCCGATCTGCCAGGGGCCATCCATCTCGTTTCCCAGGCACCAGAGGGATATCCCATAGGGTTCTTTTTTACCATGGGATTTCCTCAGGTCACTCCAGTAGCTCCCGCCGGGATGGTTGCAGTACTCAACAAGGTTCACAGCCTGTTCAATACCCCGGGTTCCGAGATTCAATGCCATCATCGGTTGTGCGCCTATTTTTTTGATCCATGCCATGAATTCATGAAGCCCGAATTCATTTGGTTCCACTGTCCTCCAGGCAAGATCCAGGCGTCTCGGCCGCAGTTCCTTTGGCCCCACAGAGTCCTCCCAGTTGAAGGATGAAACAAAGTTTCCCCCGGGGTACCGGATGAGGGGAATCTGCAGTTTATGAATAAGCTCAATGACATCTTTCCTGAAACCATATTCATCGGCAGAAGGATGTCCTGGTTCATATATCCCGCCGTATACAGCCCGACCAAGATGCTCGATAAAAGAGCCGTAGAGCCTTTCATCGACTGTTCCAACGGCAGCATCCCGAACTATCGTCAATTGAGCTTTCATGCATTGCGCTCCTTTGCCATCCTCAGAAAAAAATACAGGGTCACCAATGGGTAATTATATCATTATTTCTTTACTGGGTAAATTCTTATATGGTATTTTTGAAGTTAGAGGAAGCCCTTAAGCACTCTTGCGGGGAATGCCGTACACCGCAGCGAGGCCCACAACCATCATGACAATCCCGAACACCAGAAACCCGGCTCCAATGCTCCTGAAGTCCCCCATGAAACCGAGGAAGGAGGGCACTATACCTGTGGCTATGAAAGTAGAGATCGGCAGCATAAAAGAAAAAGTCACACTCACCGACGTATCTCGATTGATATCCTGAATGACCCCCAGGGCAGCAGGGACTATCAATGCACCAATAGCCGGCTGGAGAAACACAAAGAGAATGAGCAGTGGTCCCTTGAGGAGACCAATCATGATGGTACAGGTACCCGTCATCAGCAAAAACAACCTGATTGACCGCCTTACACCAATTCGGTCAGGTATCCATCCCAAAGTAAGCAGGGATATTAGCGGGGCAGCCCGGGACAGCCCGAAGAGGGTATTTGCATAGGTAGGGGGCAATCCCCCCTCAACCACCAAAAACAGCGGCATCAATGTATACACTCCCTGCATGGAGCCAAGGCCGAGCCCGATAAGGAGAATCATGAGCAGAAAAGAGGGATTCTTGAGCAGCTGCATCAGCGTGGTCATTGTCGGCGGGTGTCCCCGTTCATATCCTGCGTCTATACGGAAATAAAATAGCATCCCAAAGACCAGGGCAGAAACCCCGACTACAACGTAGGCTATGCGCCAGGTGGAGAAGGTCAGGAATACATTAGCGACCAGCGGTGCCAGAAGCATGGCTGAATGGGGTCCAATCTCATGGAGCGAATAGGCCTTCTGGCGATCCCAGGAATGGATAAGTCCGTGCAGCAGAGAAAGTCCTGAAGCAGGATAGAGCCCCGCCCCAATACCCACAAGCACCATTCCCACCTGGAGTATAATGAGATGTGTAGAAAACCCTATCAACACCAATGCACAGAACAGCACGATGGAAGAGAGGAATATTGTTGAGCGATGGGATATTTTCGATGAGACATACCCTGATGTCAGCAGGGATATACTGAAACCAATACTGATAATGAGGTACAACCGAGAGGCGGGTCCGGGGCTCAACTGGTATTCCTCTGAAATTTTATACAAAAGCGGAGCCATTATAGTTCTGCTCATGTTCGAAAACATGACAACAATGGTCACAAGTAACACTGCGGGAATAGCTTCTTTGAATGCACGCTGCTGGGTAACCAAGGGATATCCTCTTCATGTTCCAGATTATCTGGTTATCATATCGACAAACCCCGCAAACCTCAAGAACTGCATCCTATCTATGTTTATTGACAGATCGATTACAGCCCATTATGCTCCCGGTATGATAGAGATAGCTCCTATGGACCCAGGTCAGAAACAAGCTGTTTACCATCTGATGAAACGAAGTTTCCCCCTCACCATGCGGCCATTTCTCTCACTCAAGGGAAGCGTCTTGACTGCCCGGGAGGACGGAAAACTCCTGGGGGCGGTCATCCTCAATCGCTGCTGCAGGGGTTCAGTGGGGGTAATTTCCTGGATATTCACATGCCGGGAAGCCCGCGGCCGGGGTGTTGCCCAGAAACTCCTGGAGGCAGGCACTGATCAACTAGCAAAGCTGGGCTGCAGTGATCTCATCGCTGTTGTTGAAGGGGACAACACCAGTTCATCGAATCGGTTCGCCTCCCTCGGGTTCTACCGAACCAATGCCTGGGAACAAGTGAGAAACTTCTCAACCAGGCTTCCCTCAGTTCTGCTTCACTCCCTGCATGTATTCGATATCGGATTCTTTCTCTGGCATAAACGTATCAGTGAGGAGCCCTATCGTTCCCCAGATAACCCACCGATACTGTACTGGCTGTTCATGCTGGCTGTTCTTTTTGTGCTCTCACCGGGCATCTCACTACCTGTCCTGGGTATCATCCTGGGAATTCGTCAGGGTGCAGCACTTCTTGGATACAGGCTTGCTTCACGAACTCCCGTGACCTACCGGGTCTGGGGAACAGGACTGATTCTATCCGGGGTCATCTCCCTGCTCTTCGGAAGCTTCTTCCCAGCTGTGGGATCACTGTATCCAGAGAAATCCTCCTGGAATTACAACCAATACCGTAAAGCACTGGGAATATCTGCAGGATGCGCCGCTTGGGCTGTTATTCTTATTGCAGCCCTGCTGGTATTAGAAATCGTGCCTGGCCGCAACTCAGCAGGGCCCCTAACAGCAGCCCTGCTCTTCTTTGATATCCTGCTGCCGATATTTCCCTTCAGCTCCTTTTCTTCCGGAAGAATGCTGAGATACAGCAGGATCTGGTATGGCATCACCGCCGCAGCTGCGGCGGTGATGATGGTCCTGCTCGTTAGTATCTAACTAGAGAATACGAAAACTCAATCCAATATCTGCTTGCACCCGGTCAATCTCAAAGAGCTTACTCGTTTCGTCCTCGGAAATGACACTCAATGAAAACCATGCAGTGGCAAGAGGGCTTAACCGATATGAAACATCTGTTTTGAGCTCAATTTCTGTCTCACGGTCATTTGCAAAGGGTTTCTGAAAATCAAGCCCCAAACTTTGATCAATCCGAAGCAAAGGCATAGCAAACCATGTAAGTCCCATGTTCTGTGACAAGTGGTAGGTATCCAGTTCTATCCAACGTGAAAAAAAGCCGTCAAAAAGATCTTCAAAGGAATTATAGAGTTTTGTCTTATTATGATACCAGAGAGAGGAGGCAAAGGAGCCCTTCAGTTCAAATTCTGCAAGAGTGAGATTAATCTCACCCTCAATTGGGGTGCCGTCAAAGACCTTTATCAGATATATTTCCGGGTAGATGCTGACTGACATGCCCCTGCCGATATTTTTGGTATCTACAACACTGTCAAAGGCGTACTTCACGGATATCGGCTCGACAGCACCGCCAAAACCGCGATAGATATTGCGGTAGTAATCCATATCGGTCCGCCAGGAGAGGGGCTTCATGTACTCACCCTCCTGGGACATTTGATTGATTACATACCGGAGATCCGCGTTGGGCCGGTCCATCAGGTCCGCAGCTAGGTATGCCTTCACATGTCTGGAAGCATCATAGATCCGGCCGAACTGGACTCGAGGAGCTACCCCTGCAAACAGACCTGTATCTCCATAATCAAATATAGCAGCCAGCAGATTCCCACCAAATCCAAGAAGCGGACTGCCCGCAAGGGGAAACGTCATAACTGTCACATCGTGAAACACACTATAAGAATCAATAAGATCGGACATACTGAAGTCATCTAAATCAGCTACCAAAGACACTGTATTGAATGAACTCCAGTCCAATTCAATCATGTCGTTCTTACTCTCATATGTGTGCGTTAAGGAACTACGTACATCCGCAGTAGTCTTACCATCACGCTCCCAGGAAAAAAGACCTTTAACTGTTGATACATTCACCGACATACGCAGATCCCGCATGGGAAGCAGCTCAACCCGCGGCAGGGCTGCCCAGGCGCTGGCGGTCATACATATCAGAACAAGAAGGACAATTATTTTTTTCATATTTCGTACCCCCGAAAAATGTATATACTCAGAATAACCCGAATTTGGGTAACC
>SKJE01000112.1 GCA_007116075.1 Spirochaetia bacterium | reverse complement strand
CGGAGGTTTCCGGGACGTAGTCGATCACCTCATCACCAACCCGGTAGGCTGTACAGAGTTTTATGGTGCTGAATCCGTCAAGCACATCGAGCTTGGTTACGGCAATCTCGGTAAAGCCGTTGAGCCAGCAGGAGTAGGATGCTGCAACCGCATCAAACCATCCGCATCGGCGGGGACGTCCTGTTGTAGCTCCGAATTCCATGCCCACTGACCTGAGCTTCTCCCCGTCTTCGTCGAAGAGTTCTACAGGGAAGGGACCGCCCCCGACGGAGGTGGAGTAGGCTTTTACGATGCCGATGATGTCAGTAATCCGGTTTGGTGCAATACCTGCGCCGGCACAGGTGCCGCCGGAGGTTGGATTTGAAGAGGTGGTATAGGGATAGATGCCCCAGTCCAGGTCCCTCATAATGCCCAGCTGACCCTCAAGAATGATCCGTTTTCCGCTGGTTGCTGCATCGCGTACCAGGGGTATGGAATCGATGATCCGGTGTCCGAACTCCTCCCTCCAGGAGGCGCAGAGCTCCATGAGACCATCGATTTCCATGGGGGGCAGGTCAAAATACTCCAGCTCACGGTTCTTACGGGGAAGCAGCATCTCCAGGCGGGTGCGCAGGCGGTCCTCGTTCAGCAGGTCTGCTGCTCTTATGCCGACCCTTGATGCTTTATCAGAATAGACCGGTCCGATACCACGCTTAGTGGTTCCGATAGCCCATTTTGCCTCCTTGCGCTGCTCCTCAGCACCGTCAAGCATGCAGTGGTAGGGCATGATCAGGTGCGCACGTTTATCAACAAAGAGGTTGTCTCCGGGAACTCCCGAAGCGCGGACACCCTCAAGTTCCTCTTTCATGGTGGAAAAGTTCACCACCGTCCCGGCGCCGACCAGACAGGTCGTTCGGGGATTGAATATACCCGAGGGAATAATGTGCAGGGCAAACTTGCCAAAGGAGTTGATTACCGTATGGCCCGCATTGTCTCCCCCCTGATAACGGATTACCAGATCTGCATCCTGTGCAAGATAGTCTACAATTCGTCCCTTTCCTTCATCGCCCCATTGGGCTCCTACAATGGCTGTAATACTCATTGAACCTCCTTCTCAGCTTGTGTCACTGACTGCTTGGTATATACATCATGCTCTGAAATATCCTGGGCATCCCAGGGATACTTTATCCAGCGGTCCTCAACATCAAATGCTGCGAAATACCGCTTGATTTCCCGGGGAAAGGATGCCCCCTTCTGCTTTTGTTTATTGTGAATGACCAGTACTGCAATTTCATCGGGTTCATGGCTGATGAGCTCTTCCAGGCAGTAGCTCAAGGTGACCCGGGTGTCGTCAACTTCGTCAATGAGAAGTATTTTCTTGCCCGAGAGCTTCTGCTGTACCTCGTCAATCCATTGGATCTTCTGGGGAGAGCCCGTCGGCTTGTTGTCGATGCCGTAGTAGGAGATGCCCACTGCAAAAATGGGACGATTAATGAAGGTTTTCAGGATTCGTGCAGGAATGAATCCTCCTGAACCGATAGCAACGATCACGTCGGGATCAAAGCTAGATGCGGTTACTTCTCCGGCGAGACGCTTCACCGCCCGGTGAATGTCATTGTAGGTGACATAAATCTTTGTGTCCATGAATAGCTCCGATTAGTAATATATGTACGCTTATACGGGATGCATTTCGGCAATGTAGGGCAACGTACGATGCCGTTCAGCGTAATCCAGTCCGTATCCAACAACCCACACATCGGGGATTTCAAACCCGAGATAGTCCAGCTGCACGTCCGCCGAAAGCCGGTCTGGCTTGCTCAGCAGTGCCGCTGTTTTCAGGGAAGCGGGTTTCCTGGCGGAAAAGTTCCGCTTCAGATACTCAAGGGTAAACCCGCTGTCGAGTATATCTTCGACGATCAGTACGTGCTTGTCCGCCAGATCTTCCCGGACATCCATGATCAGCCTGACGTTTCCGGTGGAGTCGGTGGATGATCCGTAGCTGGAGAGGGCAATGAAGTCGACCGTGTGGGGAGTTAGCAGTTGTCTGCAGAGATCCGAGGTGAAGATGAATGCTCCCTTCAGGACTCCCACAATCACCAGATCTTTCTTATCCCGGTAATCCTCGGAAATCTTGCGAGAAAGCTCATAAACCTTTCGTTCGATGGTATCTGCGTCTATCAGTACGCGAACAAGATCCTCACTAAGCGGCGGAATTGTAATTGATGACATAGCCGTTCCTTATTGTGATGGTATCCTCTTCATACATGAAACCGGGATGTGTTGTCAAGATGCACCCTGATCCCCCCGGTGAGGGATGTACCGGGTTGCCCCTGCCGGGACAAGGAATTAATGGAGAAAAAAAGAAGCTGACAGGAGAGAAAGTATTTAACAAAGAGTCTAATTTGTGTATATTTATGCAATCATATCGTATACAGGGAGCATATATGGATCGACAGGATCTCAAGGCGGCGGCAGATTTGGCCATGCTTGACTTGACCGAAGAGGAACTGGAATTACTGGTCGGTGAGTTTGCACAGATGCTGGAATATATGTCTGTTATGGACGGTGCTGATACCAGCGACCTGGAGGTCACCACCCATATACTTGCCGGGGAGACAGTCCTGCGAGAGGATGAAGCGATATCAGATGCCCGGCAACGTTCGCTGCTGCTGAAGCAGTCCAGGGAGACCTCCGGTAGTGCAATACATATACCGAGGGTGCTTCCGTGAAACAGTGGAAAAAACTGACCCGGGATCCCCGGTCTTTAGAACGTTATCGGGAATCCCTGACAGCGCATGACAAGCCGATACACAGCTTCCTTGAGATTGATCCGGTGCTGGGATCATCCCTAAGTGCATCTGATAAAAGTGGTCCCCTGGCGGGCATCCCCTTCAGCATTAAGGATAACATAGCCCTGGAGGGCTTCTCCTATACCTGCGGTTCAAAAATCCTTGAACCCCTTCGTGCTCCCTACAGTGCAACTGCAGTGAAGCGGCTCCTGGACGCAGGTGCGGTTCCTGCGGGCAAGACAAACCTGGATGAATTCGGCATGGGATCCTCCACAGAGCAGTCCGCCTACGGCACTACCAGGAATCCCTGGAGCCTTGAGATGGTCCCAGGGGGGTCAAGCGGAGGGTCCGCCGCATCCGTTGCCGCCGGGCTGGTGCCCTTTTCCCTCGGAAGCGATACCGGCGGATCGGTCCGCCAACCCGCAGCCTTCTGCGGTATCTACGGATTTAAGCCCACCTATGGTCGAGTATCCCGGTACGGACTCGCAGCCTATGCATCATCCCTGGAGACCATCGGCATACTCAGTGCTGATTTGAACCTGCTGCGGCGGGTGTTCTCCCAGATCCAGGGTCCCGATGTGCATGACCAGACTACCAGAAGCAGCACTCCTCTCACAGGAAACAGTGATGTTCCTACAGTGGCAGTACTTTCTCGGGTTGAAGGGCTGAGTGATGAAGTTCAGTGGGGATATGACCAGACCCTGGAGGCTATCTCCCGGGCTGGATGGAACATCAGGAAATTCGATCTGGCCAGTCTGGAATATGCGGTGAGCGCCTATTACACCATAGCCATGGCTGAGGCAAGCTCCAATCTTGCCCGCTATACAGGGATACGCTACGGTCTCCGCAGCGAACACGCCGCTTCCCAGGAGGAGATGGTGCGCAGGACCCGTGATGAGGGGTTCGGCCAGGAAGTGAAGCTACGGATCCTTTTGGGAACCTACGTGCTGCGATCTGGATTCCAGGAACAGTATTATGTTAAGGCCCAGAAGATTCGGACACTGATCAAACAGGAGCTCCAGGGGATATTCAACGGCAGTGACGTGATCATGATGCCCGTATTTCCAGTCCAGGCCTTCAAGATCGGTTCTTCTGGACTGAGCTCCATGCAGCAGAAGGTTGCAGACCGATATACCCTGCTGGCAAACCTGGCGGGCTGCTGCGCGGTGAGCTTTCCCTGCGGTGTCGCCTCAGGACTGCCGGTGGGCATGCAGCTGCTCGCCCCTGGTATGGCCGATGAGCTGCTGCTGGACCGGCTGGAGGAGCTCATGAGGTATCTGCCCGGGGTGACTCTGCCCAAACCGACCCTGGCGGAGGTGATTCATGATTGAAGTATATATCGGGCTTGAGATACATATCCAGCTGCTGACCCGTTCCAAGGTGTTCTGCAGCTGCCCTACGGCTTTTGGTGAGGAGGAGAACCTTCATGTCTGCCCGGTCTGTCTGGGGTATCCCGGTGTACTGCCGGTACTCAACCGCAGGGCGCTGCAGCTTGCCTACCGGACCGGCTTAGCTCTCAAATGCACCATGGCGGATCAGATCATCTTTGATCGGAAAAACTACTTCTACCCTGATATGGCCAAGAACTACCAGATTTCCCAGTTCAACCAGCCCGTTGGAGTTAATGGACAACTGGAATTTGAAGGAGAGCAATGCAGGCAGAGTATCAGGATTCATGACATCCATCT
>SKJE01000177.1 GCA_007116075.1 Spirochaetia bacterium | reverse complement strand
ATCCCGGCAGAGCAGGAGTTCCTCCAGGGCCTCAGGGATCTGTGCGACCGTAATAACCTGCTGCTGATCTTCGATGAGGTGCAGTGCGGAATCGGTCGTACAGGGCATCCCTTCGCCTTCCAGCATTACGGCGTCACGCCGGATGTGATCACCCTGGCAAAGGGCCTCGGTGCAGGCGTACCCATTGGGGCTATGACCGTCGGCGGGAAGGCCGCAGGAATCCTGCAGCCCGGGGACCATGCGTCAACCTTCGGCGGCAACCTCCTCAGCTGTACCGCCGCAGAGGTGGTGCTGAAACGGCTGGGTATGAAGGGATTTCTGGATGCCGTTAAAGCAAAGGGTGAAACCCTGAGGGGACTCCTGGAACAGCTCAAAAAAGAGCAGGACGTAATTACCGACGTACGGGGAGTCGGGCTGATGCAGGGAATAGCACTGAACATCCCCGCAGGGGAAGTAACGAAGGCCTGCATGGAGCATGGACTGCTGCTGGTTGCAGCTGGTCCCCAGGTGGTCAGGTTCGTCCCCCCGCTGACAGTCAGCGAGGAAGAAATTCACAGGGCTGTCGATATCCTGGGTTCGGTGCTCCGGCAGCTTGCGCAAGTGCAGAGATAGCTCAGTTCCCTGGAACCGGTGCAGCAGCGCTATTGTCTGGTGTACCGGTTCCAGCTCAGTATCTCATCAAGGTTCTTTCGCCGCTTCTCCCGCCGGGCATCCCCCTGCTCATAGCCGAGGGTGATCAGCAGCAGGGGACGGATACCGGGAGGAAGTCCCAGTGCAGAGGAGACCTTTTTCTTATTAAACCAGCCGATCATGCAGGTTCCAGCCCCTGCTTCTGCTGCGGCGAGACAGAAGTGCTCCGCCGCAATGCCGATATCGATATAGTGATAGGGTATTCCCTTCACCTTCCCGCCTAAGGATGCTTGAATATTCCCTCCATCAGAGCAGAGCACTGCGATCATCGGAGCCTGGTCCACAAAGGAATTCATCCCCATTGAACGGGCGCTGCTCCGCAGCTGTCCGAGTACCTCAGCATCATCACAGAGAATAAATCTCCAGGGCTGGGAATTGCAGGCCGAGGGTGCGAGCCTGGCTGCCTCAGCGCACTGCAGGGCCAGTTCCCGGTCTACCGGACGCCCGTCATACCTGCGTACGCTTGTCCGCAGCTTCACAAGTTCAAGAAACGTATTCATGGTTTTATCCCTACTTCCTCCAGCAGCTGCCGGGTCGGTATACCCTGTTCATCATACCCGCGCAAGGCATAATAGTCCCGTACCAGCTCATCGATGGGAACAACACTGCTGCGCTTGTGCCGGGTCTCACCTTCACTGGTGAACCGACCCGGCAGGGTGTCATCCTTGCTGCCCACCCCCAGGCGCACATTCATATAGCGTTCCAGCACCTGGATTCTCCGTCCGGACTCCCTGAGGCTCTTCATAGTGACCGGGTACCCGGTGATGCTTCGGTAGTAGTCGCTGAATATGCTCCAGTCCATAACCGCTTCAGCTGTGCGGGGCAGACGCTGCATGAGCAGCCGCAGCAGGAACCGAGGAGCAATCCTGGCCGCAGGAGGCTCCAGGATGACTGAAAAGACAGAAAAGAGGCAGGTGTGCAGGGAATTTACCGCCGAGAAGATATCCTCAAAGAACACCACCCAGTGTGCCTTTGATCGGGTGGAATAGGGATTGAGGAACCGGAACATCGTCTCGGGACCCACTAGATAGGAGCCGAGATGACATCCTCCGCGGTTCGTTACCGCATATCCCAGTCCCTGACCCCAGGAAGCCCTGGGATCATACGCCGCCAGTTCAAGCCCCTTTACGTGGCAGGCAAAATGTGCCCCCCCGTACTGCCCGGCCAGCCAGCGGGTTCCCCGGGAGAGTTCCTCTCCCTCATCACGAAGGTAGGCTATATCATTGAGAACTTTCTCTATAGTTTCAGTGTTTCCAAAGGAGAGTTCGCTCGGCCGAAGTCCGCGCATGGCAGCTTCCATAGCCCAGGCGATGGTGCCTCCCGCCGATATCGTATCCATCCCCAAGCGGTTTGCCAGGTCATTCCAGCGGCCAATGAGCTCCCCGTCGAGGTTCCCGATGTTTGGACCGAACATGCCGACGGTCTCATACTCCGGGATATGCTTCATCTCGCCGTCAGGATAACTACCCTTGTGTCCGCAGAGGATGCTGCAGTACCTGCATCCGCTGTGAACAGTGTGATACTGCTCCTTCATAGTCCTGCCGGAGAGCTGTTCAAGTCCGTCCATCCGCCGATCCTGGAAATTCCGTACCGCCGCAAATCCGGCCTTGTTGGCATAGTCCGTGTTCGCATTGGTCCCGAATTCCCGATACCGCCGGGAAAAGGAATTGCGGCTGCTGTACTTGAGGGCACGCTGCCGGGTTCTCTCAAACAGCTTCTCGTCCGCCGGGAGGATGCGATGACTCTTTCCCCGGGCTACAATTGCCTTGACCCGCTTCGAACCCATCACTGCACCCATGCCGCCCCTGCCGAGAAACCGGTTTCCTGACCTGATATTCGCATAGCGCACCAGGTGCTCTCCCGCAGGCCCGATGACCAGTTCTCCCTCCCTGGGCTGGATATGAAGCGCCTTTCGGGCTTCAACCGTATCAAGGCCCCAAAGATCTCTGCCGTCCTGGAAGCGAACTCCCTGCTCATCGATACGAAGCACCACAGGATGATCTGCAGCTCCTGAGAGGATCATACCGTCCCAGCCGGCTGTCTTGAGGGCTTCCCCGAAGGGACCTCCACAGGAGGAACTCACCATGATACCGGTCAGGGGCGACTTTGTGACCCCTGAAAAACGGGCGCTGCAGGTTGCCCGGGTGCCGAGGAACGCCCCCATGGAAAAGCACAGCAGATTCTCAGGACCCAGGGGATCCGCCTGTTCCACCTGATCAAACCGCTGGTAGAGCAGGGAGAGCGCAATCCCCTTTCCTCCGAGATAGCTCATGCAGTCCTCCCGGTCTACGGTAAAAACCTTCCACGTACGCCGGGTCAGATCAATATCCAGATACTGGTTGGTCAGTCCCCTTACCTCAATCACCCTCTGCTCCTTCATGCTGTTTCCGGATAACCATCTCGATGGCTGAAAACATACAGTTATCCATGCACCAGCCGCAGCTGATGCACTTTTCAACATGGCGCACCTCCGCAGCATGTTCATTCATCGCCAGGACCCCATTCGGGCAGACTTCCACACAGACCCTGCAGGCGGTGCACAGGGATGCATGAATTCTGGGAACTTCCCACTGGTCCCTTGGAAGCCGCTGGATAACTGTCCCGAAGATATCGGTTACGGCATCTGCAGGACAGACCCTCCCGCAGGCTGAGCATTCAATACAGCGACCCTCATCAATCAGGTGCTGAGCCTTTTGTTCTCCGGTGATTGCATCAACCGGACAGATGTTCCTGCAGGCTCCGCAGCCGATGCATGCTGTTGTGATATACAATGCCATTATGAATCTCCCATCCACGGCAGGGCGTCAAGGTCCACGTTCCCGCCTGTTATGATGATACCAATCCGCCGTACGCTGTCCGGCAGGGGATGATAGAGAGCCGCCGCAAGTGCAACCGCTCCTGAAGGCTCTATAACTGCCTTCATACGCTCCCATACCAGCCGCATGGCCGAAAGGATCTCCTGTTCCTCAATACGTATCATACCATGGACCCGCCCGGATATGATCGAAAAGGTGAGTTCGCTGAGATAGGTTCTCAATCCGTCGGCAATGGTATCAGGAACGGGTTCCCGCTCCAGCCGCCCGGCCTCCACCGACCGGCAGGCGTCATCCGCCCGGGCAGGTTCAGCCCCGAAAACCATCAGAGGACGGTCAAGGAACTCTGAGGTCAGCAGGGTGCCCGAAAGCAGCCCTCCCCCTCCCACCGGAGTTATCAGGGCATCCAGGTCATCCACCTGGGAGCAGAACTCCAGTGCGCAGGTCGCCTGGCCAGCGATGGTCCTGCTGTCGTCATAGGGATGGATGAAGGCCGCCTGAGTCTCCTCCAGGATGCGCTGCAGAGCTTCCTCCCGGGCCTGAAGGGTCGGTTCGCAGAAGGTAATCTGTCCCCCATATTCCCTGACTGCCGCTATCTTTACCGAAGGGGCATTACTGGGCATCACGATGTACGCAGGGATGCCCCTTTCCCGGGCAGCCAGCGCAACCGCCTGGGCATGGTTTCCCGATGAGTGGGTTGCCGCTCCCCGGGAAGCATCAGCTTCAGTCAGAGAGGAGACGGCATTGTATGCCCCCCGGATCTTGAATGCTCCTCCCCTTTGGAAATTCTCCATCTTAAAAAAACAGGAACGCCCTGTCAATTCATCAATCCTGCTGCAGGTCATCACCGGGGTACGGTGCACCGCCGGGGCAACCCGTTCAGCGGCATTGAGGATATCCCTGCGGTTCGGTACGGTATGGTATCGGCTATTCATTCCAGCAGTATAGCAGAGGTGAGCCGATTGTCACTACCGCAGCAGCGCAGGGGAGGGTGCAATACATGGACTGTTCTTTTTTTTGACAAGTTTCTCTAAAAAGTAACATATGAAATTGATTACTTGTACACCTTCCGTTACAGTAACACTTCCACACAACAACAACAGGAGCAAAGAGGTACCCCTATGGAACAATTAGTTGCTATGGCTCTCCAGGAAGATATGGGGCCATTGGGCGATATTACATCCCAGGCTCTCTGTACGGATGAACATGATACCTTCCTGCTCACAGCAAAGCAGGAGGGAGTGCTCTGCGGATGTGATGTCTTCAGGGAAGTCTTCCGCCAGGTTGATATAGATGTTACTGTGAACTTTCATTTCTCCGACGGAGACACCATCCCGGAGGGATGCACATTAGCAACCTTAACCGGTAAGGTGCTCTCCATCCTCTCTGCTGAGCGTACTGCCTTGAACTTCATCTCCCTGCTCAGCGGTATAGCAACCAAGGCGAGAGCTTTTTCCTCGAAAACCCAGGGAAGGTCGATCATCCTTGATACAAGAAAAACGATACCGGGATTCAGGGACCTTGCAAAATATGCAGTCCTCTGCGGCGGTGCGCAAAACCACCGGAGAGGACTCTACGATATGGTTCTCATCAAGGATAACCATATTGATGCGGTAGGGGGAGTCACCACGGCAGTCCAGCGGATCCGCAGCATCTGGGGAAGCAGGTTTCACATCGAAGTGGAAGCCAGGACCCTCAAGGAAGTGAAGGAAGCGCTCAGCTGCAAAGTAGACCGGATTATGCTGGACAACATGGACTGCAGCCTCATGGAAGATGCTGTCAAGCTCATCGGAACGGCGGCTGAAATTGAGGCGTCAGGGAACATGACCCTCGACCGGATCGAAGCCGTGAGCCAGACCGGGGTGGACTTCATCTCAGTAGGGGAGCTCACACATTCCGTGAAGTCCCTGGACCTTTCATTACGGCGGGGCTGATCATGGATACCAAACAACTTCTGCAGCTGAAACAGGAGCTCTCCTCCCAGGTCTGTATAGCTGCCCACCATTACCAGAACAGAGATATCATTGACTGCGCCGACATAGTCGGGGATTCCTACCGCCTGGCAGTCGATGCCGCCCAGAGAAAGGAGCAGTACATCATCCTCTGCGGCGTATACTTCATGGCCGAAAGTGCAGCCCTCTTTGCGCGGGATTACCAGAAGATTCTGATGCCCGACCGTTCAGCAGGCTGTCCCATGGCTGACATGATCACAGCGCACCAGGCGGAGACGTACCTCAGAACCCTTCAGAGGGTGTGCTGCAGGAAGGTTGTTCCGGTGGTCTACATGAATACAAACGCCCCCCTGAAGGCTGTATGCGGAAAGTACGGCGGTTCGGTATGCACCAGCTCGAATGCGTCATCTATCATGGATCACTATCTCTCTGAAGATTCGGCGCTGTTCTTCCTGCCGGACCAGCATCTGGGAGCAAATACAGCCCTGAAGTCAGGACTGACCAGCCGGGATCTCCAGCTGCTGCCGCGGAAAGAGCCGGATGATCACCAGATCAATCCCGACGCCAGACTCTACCTATGGGACGGGTACTGCCCGGTCCATCGGAAGTTTTCTGTTTCCCATATCAGAGCGCTGCGCAGCCAGTACAAGGATATCCGGATACTCGTACATCCGGAAGTCCCCTCAGAAATCGTACAGGAAGCCGACGGCTCCGGTTCTACAGAGGCAATTTATTCAAACATACTGCACGCTGAATCCGGCAGCATCTGGGGGGTGGGAACGGAGAGCCATTTTGTTGATCGGGTATCCCGGGAAGCAGCAGCACAGGGCAAAAGGGTTATCCCGCTGGTAACATCAGTCTGTGAAGATATGGGAAAAACCAGTACAGAAGCACTGATGCACCTGCTGCGCCTGGTCCAGGCAGGGGATGAACAAGCCCTCGAGGCTTATCATGTAACCATAGACGACACTACAGCAGGGGACGCCAGGAAGGCACTGGAGACCATGATAACCATAACCGAAAACAGGAACAGACAATGAAAGCGTTTTATGATGTGCTGGTCATCGGCTCCGGAATTGCCGGGTTGACTGCAGCAATAAAACTTCGGGAAGCCGGAATCAGCACGTTGGTGATCTCCAAGGAAGCAGACCCGACCGAAAGTAATACAAAGTATGCCCAGGGGGGAATCATTACACAAGTCCCGGGAGATACCCCCCGGCAGATCATGGAGGACATCCATGCGGCGGGGATGCACTGGGGCAGTCAGGAATCTGTCCGGGAGCTGGCCACCCGGGGGCCGCAGTTGGTAACTGATTTCCTAGAAGGCACGGTCAAGACTGCCTTCACCAGGGACCCCGACGGGAATACCAGCTACACGGGAGAAGCCGCCCACAGTATGCGACGGATTGCCCATTTTGAAGACCGGACTGGAGAGCAGATTGAACAGTCCCTTTTCACCTATGCAACAAGTACTGGGGTAACCATCCTCCCGAACCATACCGTCATTGACTTGATCACCAATAACCATCACTCAACAGATACCCAGGAGGCCTATAGAACACGGGAAGTTATGGGGGCTTATGCTCTGGATAACCAAACCGGTGAAGTTAAGCGCTTGTCTTCGCGGTTCGTGATTCTCGCTTCCGGGGGAATCGGGAATTTATATGAACACTCCACAAATCCTCGGGGTGCCACCGGTGACGGTATCAGCATGGCCTACCACGCCGGAGCAGATATCATACATGCTGAGTTTGTACAGTTCCATCCCACCCTGCTCTACCACCGGGACATCAAGCGTTTTCTCATCTCCGAGGCCCTGCGGGGAGAGGGAGCAAAACTGGTAGACCGGCAGGGTAAGCCATTCATGCATAAGTACTCAGATCAGGAGGACCTTGCTCCCCGGGATGTGGTCTCCCGGGCCATCTTTGACCAGATGGCCCGGCAAGGTTCCGACTATGTCCTGCTGGACCTTGCCGGAAACTATCGGGAATCAGTCCCCATTGAACAGCGGTTCCCCCTGATACACGAAACCTGTGCAGCTGGAGGAATTGACATCACCCGGGAACCCATACCGGTTGTCCCTGGAGCCCACTATTTTTGCGGAGGTATTAAGACCGACCTTCACGGAAGGACCTCCCTTCAGAACCTCTACGCAATTGGGGAGGTCAGCTGCACCGGAGTACATGGGGCAAACCGGCTGGCTTCCACATCCCTGCTAGAGGGTCTGCTCTGGGCGCATCTTGCTGCTGAAGATATTACCGAACATATCGACGAAACCTATCACCCAGAACGGTACGCATCCATTCCGGAGTGGAGTGCTCCATCCCTCAACCAGCGGTTTGACCCGCTCTTGATCAAACAGGACTGGAAGGCAATCCAGCTTACCATGTGGAACTATGTGGGGATCATCAGGACCCCGAAGGGACTCCAGCGAGCCCGGGCTGACCTGGCCTACTATGCCCATCGAATTATCCAGTTCTATCGGGAAGCTGAGCTGAACCGGGATATTATTGAATTGAGGCACGCCATTACTGCATCCGGCATTATCGCAGCTGCAGCACAGAAACGCACCCGCAGCATCGGCTGCCATTTCATCCAATCGTAACATCTTCGATATCGGCCGAATTGGCAATTGTTTTATCACACACTTCATATTATAATGCATCCTGAAATATAAAAAGTTGATATAAAAAGGAATTATGATGAAAAAGTTACTTTTCACTCTTACCATGCTGTGTTGTGTGAGTGCGTTTTCATTGTCCGCACAAACACAAGCGGCATTAGACCTCGCAGGATTTATTGGAGAACCCCCGGGAGAACTGAGTCTTTGGATTGAAAGAACCCCTGAACAGGCCAGCCCCATGGATTTAGCGGTGACTACAACTCTGAGAAGCGTCGGGACCCTCCATGCAGAGACCACAGGTCCTCTCTATGAGGTCTCCCTCCAGTCACAAAACGGTTTTGAACTGGTGCATACAGCAGACAGCAGCTACAAGGTGGCCTATACCTTCGACATTGATGCTCCCTACTCACAGATTGCAGAGGCCAGTTATAATAACGGCTGGCCAGGCACCGATTCATTTGTATTTGATTCGTGGGCCGATGAAGACCGGGAGTACAATATGCTTGTCAGCTTTACCGGAGTAGACCCTGCAAGCTATCAGGCGGGAAGCTACACCGATACCATCACCTTCACCATCATCGCCCTGTAGAAAACCAGATATGACATACCCCGCCGAAGCTCGGGTACGGGATATGCATACCGGAACATCCAGACAAATTCTCTCTCCGTCTCACCTCACAAGAAAGGCTTGACATCACGCCCTGACCACATACAATAGGGATATCCCAGAGAGCAGCAGCTATAAGGAGCAGCCCATGGTAAAAGCCGGAAACTGGCGGACCCGTTTGTATCTGTCAATCATGTTCCGGGTTACCGGCAGGGCTATTCAAGCTGCGGGCAGGAGGGATCCGGAGCTCAGGGAGATCTTTGCTGCGCTGCCTCCTGGTTTTTCCTTCCGGCTCTCTGTATGGCCTGACGGTCCTGAACTGAATATCGAAACTGACAGCAGTACACTTCCCAGATACGGCGGATCCAAAGGAGCATCGGATCCCTCGCTCCATATGGAGATTACATCTCCTGCACACGCCATGGCATTGTTCACCTTTGCTGAGTCCACCACTATGTCCGCCGCCAGAGGCCGCCTTGTCACCAGGGGAGATCTCTCCCATGCGTGTACCATGGTCAGGGTTCTTGATCGGGTTGAAACCTATTTGCTGCCGAGACCGATTGCCAGACGGGCTGTTAAGCGCTATGAGTCTCCCCAAAAGAAGCACCGGATGAGACTTGCTGTCTGGCTGGGGATAATTTTTTCCAGGGGAGGATCCCGTTCATGAATAACTCCCTGCGCTACAGCTTCAGTTTCCATCCCGGCCCTTCTCTTTTTTCCGGGTATCATGCATTGGCACAGCTTCCCTACGAACTGCACCGCAGAGGAATCCGAAGGCCGGCAGTCCTCTACCGGAAGGACCGGGAAGGAGAGCGGCTGGTGAAGGGAATACGGAATCTCTCTTTCGGCAGTCAATGCACCCCCGTCTATGCATCCTACCAGGAACCCCCGCCGGAATACGACGGAGTCATAGTACTGGGCAGCCATGGAGACCCTCCTGGCTCATTCCATGGAGCACCGATGTTTCTCATCCTGACCGATTTCCAGACCTGCCGGGAAGTAAGCAGGAATGCAGAGGGAATATTCCCGGAAGCGGTCTTTCTCGATCCTTCCTACTATGCTCCCTTTAACACAGAGCATACTGCTGCAACTGCTGTAATCGCCCTTACTCTCCTCCTGGAATCGCTCCAGGATGACAGGATGAATCCGCTCTCCTTCAGCTGGACCTACTCAGGAATAGATCACATTATCGGCTCGGCTGATTGTCTCAAAACCCTGGAGGGCCGCCATGGTGTGGCCAACGCTGCGGTATCAGCGGGTATCACCGCATCAAATACCGGCTTCGGTGCAGTATCCACCCTAGCAGAAGCACTGGCGGTTTCCGGTTTTGCCGACCGGGCGGAAACCTGTTATGCCCTGCTGCCCTATGTACTGGACAAGCTGGCATCCCAGGAAGGGATGGAACAGCTGAACCAGTTCATTGAACATCCAGTCACCCGGCTGCAGCAGCTGCTGGAACAGCTCTCGCAGCTCGGAGGTCTGGGAACTCAGAAGCAGCAGATTATCACCCTGGCCGGCTGTACCCGCAGCATCGCCGATTCTCCCCAGTCTGAGGAGATCATGCAGTTCCTTTCCATCCTGCAAGGAGTCACACCATGACAGCTCACAGGAACTTTTACCGGTTTACCAGCCCCCTGCTCACTGTGGCCGGCCATGATGCCCTGGAGGAACTGCCGGGTCTGCTACGTTCCCTGGACATGCTGCATCCCCTGATTCTCACCGACCCGGGGGTACGCAGGGCAGGACTCATGGATATGGTAAGCGCAATCCTGAAGTCCCAGGAGGACATTATCGGGGACACATGGTTTGACCAGATCCCCCCTGACTCCGATACTGACATAATTGCCCAAGCAGCCCAAGTATATCGTGAAAAGGGATGCACCGGACTGCTGGCAGTCGGCGGCGGTTCAGTCATCGATACCACCAAGGGAGTCCGCATCCTTGTATCCCTGGGAGGAGAGCATCTTCGTGATTATCAGGGGGCGGATACTATTTCATCACAGCTGGTGCCCATGGCTGCAGTTCCTACCACATCAGGAACGGGCAGCGAGGCAACCCTGGTGGCGGTTATCAAGGATGCACGGAATAAACGGAAACTCGCCTTCACCTCCCCTTCCCTGATACCCTCAGCAGCGATACTGGACTCACGAATGACCCTGACCCTTCCCCCGGCAATCACTGCCGCAACCGGCATGGATGCGCTGGCGCATGCGGTGGAAGCCTATACCGGTCTCGGCCGCAATCCCATAAGTGACTCCTATGCCCTTAAGGCTATTGAACTGATTGTCTCAACGCTTCCGGAAGTGATTGAGCATCCCGACAACCAGGAGGCGCGACTCCAGATGGCAGTGGCGTCCCATCTTGCGGGCAGCGCCTTTTCAAACTCCATGGTAGGAATCGTCCATACCCTTGGACATTGCGTCGGGGCAAGATGCGGCATACCCCATGGAATCTGCATGAGCATCCTCCTTCCCTACGGCATGACCTACAATCTTCATCGATGCCGTGAACGTTTTGGGAAACTGCTCCAGGTGCTCTCAGGAAAGTCAGTATACCTTGAGACATCGGAAGATAAACGCCCTGAAGGGGCTGTTGCTGCCGTAAAAGCACTGGCATCAAGACTGCACATGCTCACCGATGGAGCTCATCCACTGCGGTTGCGTGATATCCTTGATCGTTCCGGACATCCGATCATGAAACCCCAGCATATCCCAGTCATCGCCAGTGATGCCCTGGGAGATCCTTCCCATTTATACAATCCTGAAGAGGTATCATTGGACGAACTGATTTCTGTGCTACGTGCTGCTTATTGGGGTTATCCCCTGGATAAAGACCTTGTCAAACTGGGTCATCAAAAGTAAATTGGTATACTAAGACTGAGGATAGGGCGGTATGGAAAAATTACATGACTTTAATGAACAACAGATCCAGCTGCTCTTTGGGGACAATATTGATCTGATGGAACAGGTTCTGGAAATACTCCAGGAGGACCTTCCTTCCCATTTGAAGAACCTTGACAAGGCAATTGAATTCAGGGATGGGAACCGTGTCTATGAGATAGCCCATACCCTGAAGGGAAGCATGGCTAGTGTGGGAGCAGACAAGGGGAGTTCTCTGGCAAAGCATATCCAGAGGGAGGCTGAGGAGAACCAGTTTGAGACCTGCAGGACACTTTTCGTTTCGCTCAATGAAACCACCGGGCAGTTCCTTCGGGAATTTTCTGGTTCCATCAAGACAAAAAAGGAACATGTATGAGAATATTGATTGCCGACGATGATCAATCAATGCGATTTATACTCAAGGTCCAGCTTGAATCCTGGGGCTATGAAGTAATCAGCTGTAAAAACGGCCATGAGGCCATGGATTACCTCCGATCAGAGGATCCACCGCGCATAGCAATTCTTGACTGGATGATGCAGGGATATACGGGCATCGAAATAGCCCAGGAGCTGAAGGAACGTTCACCCCTGATTTACGTCATCCTTTTTACCTCCAAGACTGCCGAGGATGATCTTGTTGAAGCCATCGAAATGGGAGCACACTGTTTCCAGACTAAGCCGGTTTCACCTGGGGTGCTCAAGAGCCATATTGAAGTTGCCCGGAGGCTTATTGATGCGGAGGATCGTCTCCATCACCAGGAGCGGGAAATCCGTATCCAGTGCTACGGGGCTATAGCCAATCTTGCCGAAACCCGCCACAACTTGACGGGAACCCATATGAAGCGCATCAGCATCTACTCGCGCCTCCTGGCTGAGCAGCTCGGCATGAGCAAGCAGCAATGCGAGGACATCGCCCTCTACAGCAGCTTCCACGATATCGGGAAGGTAGGTATGTCCGATACTATCCTGCTGAGTCCTGATACCTACTCCAAGTACGAAAAAGAGATCATGAAAACCCACACCCTTATCGGGTATGACATCCTCTCGAATGTCTCAACACTGCGCACCGCCGCCCTGATCGCCCGTCATCATCACGAAAAATGGGACGGCACAGGATATCCCGACGGACTGAAGGGAGAAGCTATCCCGATTGAGGCAAGGATTGTTACCCTCTCAGATGTCTACGATGCCCTGCGTTCAGAGCGGGAATACAAGGATACCTGGACCCATGAGAAGACAGTTGAGTTTATCGTCGGAGAATCCGGGAAAAGTTTTGACCCGAAACTTATTGAAATATTTTTGAAGCACCAAAAAACTTTCCTGGCTGTATTTGACGGCACCGCTATGGAAAGAGAGTAGCAAAGCGCTTCCGGTAGAGTTCTGTTCTACCGGGATCAGGATAGATGGTGCTCCCTGTTCGATACAGCTGCTTTGAGGCATCCCCCACTGAGTTGAACACATTGAGGCCGGCCAGGCTTACCGCTGCACAGCCAAGCAGTTCAGCATCGGCGTACAGGGGTATTTCAACAGGAACTCCAAGAATATCGGCTTTGAGGCGGTTCCACCCCTCACTTCCAGCCTGTCCCCCTGAGATGCGTATCCCCTCAATCCCAGGATATATGTTTTTCAGATCATCAAGGCCCCTTCGCAGATGAAACCCCAGGGCCTCTGAAAGGGCTCTTCCGGAGCGCTGCCAGGATGCCTTCATAGAGGGAACTCTTCGAGAAAGGGCGAGATCATAGGCTTCACGCACCAAGTGAAGATCTTCTGTTTCCCCAGGGAGCACAGAGAACAACCCCTCATCAATTTGTGATGCTGCCTGGTTTTCGAGTTCTGACTGTCTCAGGAATGTAAGAAAGAGCATCCCCGAAGGGGGCAGGAGAGATGCCGCACTCCAAAGCCCTTCGACTGTATGGGGCAGCACCCGGATTCCCCTCTGTGCCCGGGCAGCTTCTACATACTGTGCATCAACCGCCAGGTTGAGGGCTTCAGAAGTACCAGCACGATCGCATACCAGACCGGGCTCAACCACCCCTGTACCAAGCAGGGCCAGCAGGTAGTCTGCTCCTCCGGCATATACCGGGGTTCCCTCAATGATTCCCGAAAGCTCAGCATACCGGCGGGTAACCTGTCCGGCCGGAGCCCCCATGGAGAGCATGGGCGGCAGCCGCCCGGGAGGAACCTGGTAGCGCAGGATCTCCTCATCGCTCCATATGTAGGGGGCAAACTCCGGAGAGGGCAGGAATGTCCACCAGGAACCGGTCATAATTCCGGTCACAAATTCAGGACACCCCACGTACATCCAGGCGTCAGGATTGAGGTCATAGGCTCGTCGGATGATTGGGAGAAACAGCGATGCGGTGCCGGGAATCGGGCGCCCTGCAGCGGGATCACTCCAGAGCACCGGTTCTCCCAGGGATTCACCCTGTCTTGAAACCGGGACAATGGTCGGTCCGTTGCCGCTGATGCAGACTCCCTTCACCGTCCCCAGGTCCTTCTGCAGGTTTTTCATGACCTGCAGGAGCACCTGCGTGCCGATTACAGAGCCGCTCATCTTTGATTGGGCTGTCATCATGCCGGAGAAATCGAAGAGGGCGCACTTGATCGTTGAGGTACCGATATCTATTGAAAGAACTCTGTCCTTACTGTTCATCTATCAGTTTCTGGATAAATCTCCTGTTGTCCAAGAGGGGGCTGAGAGAGCGGCCGTGGTGCAGCCGTGAAATAATACGTGCAAAGAGGTCTGTTACATCTGTGTTGATGAACCACTCCTTGTGCAGCAGTCGTTCATTATGGAATACTGCATTGGTGCCGATAATCCTGTAGAACACTCCAGCCTTGTAGGCTTCATCAAACTCTTCGATGGAACGGCCGTTAAATAGGGGAAGGCTGATGGCACAGATGATTTTCTCCGCACCAAGGGACCGGATCTCCTTCATGGCATTCAGCAGTGTGCCTCCGGTGCCGATCATGTCATCGGACATGAAGACCGTCTTGCCCTTTACATCACCCAGCAGCTTGATCACTTTTATGTTGGAATCCGAGGCAGTCTTGCTCACCTTCGAGTAGTCCCGCTCCTTATAGAGCAGGGCAAGGGGCTTATGCAGCGCTTCGGCATAGAACTTATTACGTAGAATTGCACCGGTATCGGGACTGACCACCACCAGATTCGGGTCATTGAAGCTCACCAGGCGCTTGAGCTGAATAAGTATCTGGTAGCTTGCATGGAGGTTTTCCAGTCTAAGGGTATTGAAACTGTTCTCAATCTCCCGGGAATGGATATCGAGGGTAATAATCCGTTCCACCCCCATAAACTCGCAGATTCGCCCGAACCAGCTTGCCATGAGAGCTTCCCGGGTAGACTTTTTATGCTGTCTGGAATAGGGATAGGTCGGCAGCACCAGCTGTACACTCTCGGCTCCGGCAACCAGCACTGCATTCACCGTTGCAAAAAGAATCATCAGATGATCATTGATCGAAAGGACCTGTCCATCCTTATCTCCGCCGTCCAGGGTAACCGGATACTCATTTGCCACATCATGAACAATGAACACCCTCAGCCCCCGTACTGATTGGAGGATCTCAGACTTTACCTCACCGTTGGCAAAGCGTGTATACCGGACCGGCACTTCAAAGTTCGGTGAATGGTATGACCTGGCGGGTTTCGTACTTGGAATTTTTCTCGAATTGAGGTCTTCGATCAGAAGGACCGACCGGAGAATTTCTTCTTCTGCCATGCCATGTCGCTTTGCCAGTGCAGAGGAGAGTTTTCGATACCGCTTTGTATAGAGGCGGCGCAGTTGTCTCAGAACCTTGTGGGCAAACCACTCCGAACCAGGCCCCGAGATTACACCGAGTTTGTTTGGCTTAATGATGCTCATGGCTGGAGAATACCATACCTGCTCTTCAGTGGTCAACGCTCGCCACGGGCAGAATGAAGACTTGACAGACTGGAGTTCCTTTATGTACCTTTATATTAAGTTTCTTCAAGGGAGGGAGTAATCCCGACCGGCGGT
>SKJE01000159.1 GCA_007116075.1 Spirochaetia bacterium | reverse complement strand
CGAGGGTAGGGCCGAGATCGCGGGTGAATTCAGCAACGGCAGCAACTTCGGCAAATCCCATGCCACCGAAGAGACTCTCCAGGACTCTGTCCTGCATACTGTCGGAATGAACAATGTAGAGTGACTGACGTTCCGGTTCAACAGGGGGTTCTACCACCTCAGGGGGAACTATCGGTTCTTCTTCAACGGGTGGTTCTGGTACTTCTGGGGGTTCCACCGGTTCTACTACTGGCGGCGGTTCGGGTAGTTCCTCCGGTACCTCTGGTACGGGTGTTTTACATCCGAACAGGAACAGTACGGATAGAAGTACAATTAACGTACCGCCGATTAGTTTGGAAAGGCTTTTCATGTAAACCTCCTATAAGGGTTTTGTTCGTAAGTTGTGTATAGACCGAACACTTCTACTATATCACTTCTTTTTCAGATCGTACACTACAACAGTGAAAACTTTTTGAGGGTATATATGGAGATAGGTGAGTGCGAGCATAAAATTAACACTATTTATAGACGAGTAAGAAAAAACCAATTACAATGGAAAATTAACCTGAAAGTGATGCTTGAAATTATGGAGTTGAGTACACACAAGGAGTGAAGTAGGAGGAACATATGAATTCATTTCCAGAGTATTTGGTATATTCGGTCCATACCAATCCTAATGACCCGGACGTCATTGAAAAGGTGAAAGCATTGTATCATTATCATCCTGAAGAGCGTGTCAATACGACCCGGGAACTTACAAAATACCAGATTATAGAGATGATACAATCGGGAGATACCACTATTAAAACAGGGAAAAAAAATGACGGACATTACCATGTAGAGAAAGATATCTTTGTGGTGACCATATATGGGATTACCTATTTGAAAAACCGCAAAGACCTTGATACCCGTGATTACCTGGGGGAGCTGGAAACATACTAGCATGCATGATTCAAGATAAAAAAACATGGCACCATATTATATCATGGTGCCATGTTTTCTATGCTGCAGCAAAGATACACATCAGCGCTGTTGCTGCTGTTGTTGCAGCAGTTGCTCATAGAGAGCTCGCAGCTCCTCTTCTGTGAAGGAGAGGTCCTCTTCACTTAGATGAGTTGCATAGAACTGTTCTAGGTACTTCTGCAGGGGAATCTGTTCGGCAATGTAATTACGAAGCTCTTCTTCCGTTATACCTGCCATGGACAACTGCTGCTGAAGCTGCTGCTCTCCGCCGAACTGCTGAACATACTGCTGGTACATCTCTTCAATTTCATCCTCTTCTGCGATAATACCGTCACGTTCAGCCTGCTGCTGGACAAGAAGAACAGAGATCAGATCTTCTAGAATCTGGGGCCGTATAGAGGCAATGATTTCCTGTTCCTGGTCACTGCCTTGCTGAAGGCCTCTCATGTACATCTGCTGGAGTTCCTGCTGTTCCATAAGCAGCAGGTCACCCATGGGAATAGTTTCTCCGTTGACAAGGGCTATGGTTGAGTCCTTATCGGAGAAATCTGCATCAGACATGAATGATTCCACTTCTGCATCGGATCTCAAATCACTCAAGTGCTGCATAAGCAGTTCATTCTGTTTCTGCTGGACAAGATACTGTTCAAGCTCCGGCCTGATTTCTTCAAATTCATCGATTTCTGCCGGGGCTTCAAATTCAGGCATCGGCATGGGCTGTTCAGCTTCCGGCTGTTCAGGAGCTGCTGCAGCCTCGACTTCTGCCGGTTCCACCGGCTGCTCTGCTTCATCAACCTGATGAGCGCAGGAAGCAGCACCAAAAAGAAGTACCGTAATCAGTACGATACCTGCATAAAGAAATTTTTTGTTTTTTTTCTCTCTAAAGATAATAAATATACCCTCCAAAAATTTTCCTCAGGGTATATCCCTGAGAATTTGTATCCTGTAATGTAACAACACAAGAGACCATGTTTCAACCGTTATAGGTCAATTTGTAGAATATTCATGAATGTTGTGTGTGAGGATTTTCTTCAGACCCGATTATGGAGCTATCTAGCACTGAAACAAAAAAAACAGGTTCCTGGAAGAACCAGCAACCTGCATGCTTAAAAAAACTATGTAGCTCCCCCGGACAGACTCGAACTGCCGACATGGTGGTTAACAGCCACCCGCTCTACCAACTGAGCTACAGGGGATTGACAATCGACACAGTAGTAAATTAGACCGGTTATGTCAAGCATATAAACAAAGAATTATTTCACGCACATATAAGCAAAGAATTATTTCACGAAACCCTTATATATTTCCCAGGTGGATGCGATGATGGTATCAAGATCACTGTACTGAGCTTCCCAGCCAAGGAGTTCCCGGGCTTTTGCCGAGGAGGCTACCAGCTTTGCGGGGTCTCCTAGTCGCCGGTCGGATATGCGTGCGGGAATGCTTTTCCCACTTACTTCCCTGGATTTATCGAGAATCTCAAGAACGCTCAAGCCCGACTGACTTCCGAGATTTACGGTGATACTTGTCTGAGTTTCTACCAGATACTCCAGGGCGAGGACATGCCCCGCTGCGAGGTCTGTGACATGAACGTAGTCCCGTATTCCCGTACCGTCGGCGGTATCATAATCATTGCCGAAAATCTGCAGTTCACTGCGGATGCCCGCTGCAGTTTCCATGACCACCGGAATAAGATTTGCCGGGTCCCGTTCTACACCCTGCATCCGGCCCTGCAGGTCATATCCGGCGGCATTGAAGTACCGCAGAGATGCATATGTGAGTCCCTTCAAGCGGTCAAACCAGTCCAGATGTCCCTCTATAGAGAGTTTTGTATATCCGTAATAGTTCTCAGGGTTGGTGGGATGCTGTTCATCGATGGGCAGGTATTTCGGTTCTCCGTAGACTGCGGCGGAGGAGGAAAGAATAATATGCTTGATTGCGTGCTCAGAGCATCCGCAGATGATATTCAGGGACCCGGAGATGTTATTCCTGGCAAAAATTTCCGGCTCGGTCATTGAAACACCCGCCGCTTTAAGGGCAGCCAGGTGCACCACCCCGTCCCATCCGAGGGATAACACAGGGTTCAGCTGGTCCACGTTATTAATGTCACCGGTATATACCTCGCAGCCGGAGGGGATGTTGTCCATGGAGCCTGTGGAGAAGTTGTCGAAGATACCGACACGATAACCCCTGTCAAGAAACGCAAGGGCGCAATGGGCACCAATATACCCCGCACCGCCAATGAGCAGAACTCGCATAGCATATTCTCCTAATCAAATGTCTTCAGTATTCCCTTTATCTCAGTCAGCTTAGCTTCCAGCATGGCTGAGGTTTTTGCTTCCATCACCAGCCGCAGGTAAGGCTCGGTGTTTGAGGGTCTCAGATTGAACCACCAGTCGGTAAATTCAACCCGGTATCCGTCAAAGTCCATAATAGCTTGGGGCTCCTCCTGACTGCAGAAGTGGTCCCGGATGGTGTCCATAGCCTGCTGCTTTTCATGGATAACAAAGTTGATTTCCCCTGATGTATAGTACTTCACAATCTCGTCTATGAGGGAGGAAAAAGTCCTTCCCTCGGATTTCAATTCAGCGGCGATGTTGAGCACTATGAGGCAGGACAGGATGCCCGAATCACAGTTGAAAAAGTCCCTGAAATAGTAGTGGCCTGCAAGTTCTCCGCCGAAAACCGCATGTATTTCAGCCATTTTTTTCTTTGCAAAGGAGTGACCAACCTTCCAGGTGTGGACATCTGCTCCAAGGGATTCAAGGTATTCAGTAACTGACCTGGATGTCCTGATATCCTGGAGAACTGTAGCAGGACCATCCTTGAGGAAGAAGCGGCCCATTACTGCAGTAATGAGATCCGGCTGGATAAACCGGCCCTGCTCATCTAAGAACATGACCCGATCACCGTCTCCGTCGAAGATAATACCGAGATCGCTGTTATTGTAAGATACCGCCTCTCTCAGGGCGATCAGATTGTTTTCATCCAGTGGATTGGGCTCATGGTTGGGAAAGGTGCCGTCCAGCTCTTCGAACAGATATTTGGGACTTTCCCCGAAGATATCCTTAGCCAGCAGACATACCATGCCGTTGGAGAGGTCGATGGTCAGGTTCAATGACGAAATATCCGGAAGATACTCTTTGAGAAACTCCAGATAGGGTGTGCGGCCGTTTATCTCGGAAAAGGAGCCCCGCTTGGACACATCTGGAGCAGCGACAGGATCCCTGAGCACCATCCGTTCGAGATCCTTGAGACCGGAATCGCTGCCTACCGGCAGCGCACCGGTACGGGAAATTTTTAGTCCGTTGTATTCCTTCGGATTATGACTGGCGGTGATCATCACCGAGGCGTCAAAACCGAAATGTGCTGTGCAGAAATAGACCATAGGAGTAGTAGCAAGGCCGAGGGACACCGCATCAGCTCCACCGTCTCTGATCCCCCGGACCAGGTAGGTGAATACCTCCTCGGAGGACTCTCTGACGTCACTGCCGATGAGTACGGATTGAGCCTTCAGCAGTTTCGGAAGGAAGTATCCGATTTTATACACATCATGACGGTCGAAGTCTTTTCCGTACACACCCCTGATATCATAGGCCTTGAATGCTTTCATCGCAGTTCCTCCAATGTCTTTATAAATTGCTTCGGATCCAGCGGCTCAAGCACCCAGTCCCTGCCTGAGGAAAACCGAAGAATCAGCCTGTTCTTACTCAGCAGTTTCTGCATGCCTGCACTCGGATGCAGCTGGGATGGATGGATCTTTCCCTCAAGATAGGCCGCAGCCATGGAAGCCGGGACCATCATATGGGATTCGAAGCTGTCAATATCCTGCTTTGTCTGGAATTTTGTATAGGATTCGCTCTTACCACCGAACAGCTGCATAAGCCCGTTGCGGGTCTTCTCGAAATCTTCGAAATAGAGTACCCGATTGATGATACAGAGGATGCCAGACGTTTTTACAACGGCACCTTCAGATACAAAAAAGAATGAGGTAAAGGTCCGGTAATGCAGCGGACCTCCAAAGGTCTGTTCCAGTTCCTGGAAATAGGTATTCACATCGTCCTGTTCCATGATGGTCTCCTATGCGTAATCCTTTGTATCATATATACTGACCGGAAAAAAGGCAAAGGGTATGGAACAACTGTATAAAGATTTCGAAAAGTTAGTCAAGAAACAGCATGATCGGCAGCGGCGCACCTTTGCACCCTTCGATACCACCTGTTTCCGCATCTATGACCGTCAGCAGGCTGAAATTCCTGTAACCGTGGATCGCTACGGAGATTATGTCCGCATTGAGGGAGACGTGGATTCTGCCGAGATGGAGCGCCTTAAAGACAGTGTTGTGCGGATGACCTATACTGAGGAAGACCACGTGATCTGCCGGCAGCGCCGCACCACCCCTGGTGGGGAAGGCCCTGATAATCCCCAGGGTATGCCCCAGCGCATTGAGGTCAGGGAAATGGGCATCACGTATCTTGTGGATCTCTGGAACTACCGGGATACCGGGCTGTATCTCGATCATGCGGTCACCCGGGATCTTGTGAAGGACCATGCCCTGGGAAGGCATGTGCTGAACCTTTTCTGTTATACCGGATCCTTTACTATTGCAGCTGCAGCGGGTGGTGCTGGTGAAACCCTTTCTGTTGATTTATCAAATACCTACCTGTCGTGGTTCCAGGACAACCTGAAGATAAACGGTCTGTCAGGACCTATGCACCGTATGCTCAGGGAGGATGCCCTCGCATTCCTTGAATCGCCTCCGAAGGGGACGGGAAAGTTTCATATGATCATTCTGGATCCGCCTACCTTCTCAAACTCCCACCGGATGGATCAGACGTTCTCGGTGCAGCGGGATCACCCATGGTGCATCCAGCAGGCATCATTATTGCTTGCAGAGGGGGGGGTGATTATATTCTCCACCAATTATTCCTCCTTCAGACTTGACCCGCAACTGAAACAGCGCTTTATCGCGAAGGAGATCACCCGGGAGACTATTCCCCCGGGTTTTACTGCTAAACGGTTTCCCCATCGATGCTGGATGATTACCCGGCGTTAGGACTGTTTCATCTTTTTTGCCCAGGTATCCTTAAGTCCCACGGTCTTTATAAACACCGGATTACCTGGTTGGGAGACATCAGGATCGCTGAAAAAATAGCCCTTACGGAGAAACTGGACATTCGTTCCCGGTGCAGTCTCCTTGAGGGAAGGTTCCAGTTTACACCCCGGGATTACCTGTTTGGAATCGGGATTGAAGTCATCGAGGTAGTCTCCGGTTTCTGCTCCAGGCACCTCAGAGGTGAATAGTTTGTCATAGATGATCACATCGGACTCCCAGGCATGGGATGCACTTACCCAGTGACTGGTGCCTTTCACTTTCCGGCCGTCATCAGTCCATCCGCCCCGGGAAGCCGGATCATAGGTGCAGTGCAGCTCAATGACAGTTCCCTCATCATCCTTAACCACATCAGTACAGGTGACGTAGTAGGCGTGCTTAAGCCGTATTTCCTTGCCGGGGGAAAGGCGGAAGAATTTTTTTGGCGGATGTTCCATGAAATCCTCCCGTTCAATAAAGAGTTCCCGGGAAAAGGGGATGCTCCGGCTGCCTGCTGAAGGATCCTCGGGGTTGTTATCAGCTTCAAGAAATTCAACCTGGTCTTCAGGATAATTGGTAATCACAACTTTCAGCGGATCCAGTACCGCCATAGCCCTAGGGGCATGGATATTGAGATCTTCCCTCACACAGTGCTCGAGAAGCGCGAAGTCTACGGTACTGTAGGTTTTTGCCACACCGATACGTTCTGAGAAATCCCTGATTGCCTGGGGAGGATAACCTCTCCTGCGAATACCTGAAATAGTAGGCATCCGGGGGTCGCTCCATCCTTCTACATGACCATCGCGAACCAGGTTCAGCAGTCGTCGCTTGCTCATGACGGTATAGGTGAGATTCAGCCGTGCAAATTCGATCTGCCTTGGCTGGTGAGGAAACTCTGATTCGATGACGCACCAGTCATAGAGAGGACGATGGTCCTCAAACTCAAGGGTGCAGATGGAATGGGTAATACCCTCGAAGGCATCCGAAAGGGGGTGGGTGTAGTCATACATAGGGTAGATACACCACTGGCTGCCGGTACGGGGATGGCTTGCATGTTTGATCCGGTAGAGGGCGGGATCCCTCATGTTCAAGTTTGGACTTTCCATATCAATTTTAGCCCGGAGCACATAGGTCCCGTCGGGAAAATCACCTGCGCGCATACTTCGAAAAAGATCAAGGTTCTCCTCAACTGAACGTTCACGGTCCGGACTCGGCCTGCCGGGTTTGGTAAGGGTTCCCCGGTACTCTTTAACCTCTTCCGGGGTCAGGGAATCCACGTAGGCTTTTCCCTTTTTGATAAGCAGTTCTGCAATGTCATAGAGCTGCTGAAAGTAATCCGAGGCGAAATAGAGATGTTCCTTCCAGTCAAAACCCAGCCATTGCACATCCTTCTGGATCGACTCAATATATTCCATCTCCTCTTTCTCCGGGTTGGTATCATCAAAACGAAGATGGCATCGACCCTGGTAAGCTTCGGCAAGGCCAAAATTGAGGCAGATCGATTTTGCATGGCCTATATGCAGATACCCATTAGGTTCCGGGGGGAACCGGGTAACAATGCTGGTGTGCTTCCCCGTGGCGAGATCATCCTCAATGATACGCTGGATAAAGTGCAGTGAACGCTCTTCTTGATTACGTGAACTCTCTGACATGGTTGTCCTCAATATTTTTTTTGGTATACTCTTGGAATATGTTTTCGAAAAGAGTAACATAATCAGCAGTATTATTCCAGCGAAAGAAAGGAACTCCATGACCGCACATGAACACCTTCGTCAGCAAAAATCGGGCATCACCCAGGTTACCGTCGGATATCTGGTCTGGGGTCTTCTGCCTATGTTCTGGAAAACCCTTGATCATGTGGGACCCTTTGAGGTACTGCTGCACCGGATCTTCTGGTGTGCCCTTTGGAGTTCAGTCTACTTTGTCCTCCGGGGCAGGCGGCCCTGGCTGGTGCTCCGATGTGCATGGAGGAGAAGCAGTCCGCTGCTGCTGGTTACCAGTGCTGTGGTGGTAGCTGTAAACTGGCTCTCCTATATCTATGCAGTCACCAGCGGGCATCTGCTCCAGGCCAGTCTCGGATACTTTATTTGTCCCATCCTGATTGTGCTGCTGGGGGTACTGCTGTTCAAGGAGCGGATGACGCCCCTGCAGATTCTCGCCCTGCTGTTCTGCATAGCTGGAGTGGTCTATGCAACCCTCCGGGCAGACGGATTTCCCTGGCTGTCAGTACTGATCGGGGGAACCTTTGCTCTCTACGGCACTATGAAGAAGATTATCGGTGTCGACGGGGTGACCGCCCTGCTCAGCGATACGGTACTGCTTACTCCGGCGGTGCTTGCTGCCATGGGGTATCTTTATGTTGGCGGTGCGGGAGAGTTTCTCACCGGCAGCACCTCAACGAACCTGCTGCTCTCTGCGGCAGGTCTTGCAACCCTGGTTCCGTTGATGCTTTTTATCCAGGGAACCATCACCATTCCCTATAAGACCGTGGGGTTCCTGCAGTTCATAACTCCCACTATGGCCTTTATCCTTGGGGTATGGGTCTATCGGGAACCCTTCAGCTTTCACCAGGGTATCACCTTCCTCCTGATACTTCTGGGGGTCCTGAGCTATATCCTCTCTCTGATTAAGCGGCCGAGACGGGGAGTACCCCTGGCATGAACAGGGACACGAGCCTCTATAAGCAGCTGATGACCCTTGCGCTGCCCATTATGGGGGCAAATTTTCTCCAGACCCTCTACAACCTGGCGGACACCTTTTTTCTCGGCAGGCTGGGAAGGGAGGCGGTCTCTGCTCCGGGTATATCCTTTCACATTATTCTCTTCCTGGTTGTCTTCGGCACAGGGTTCTCAATGGCCGCCACCACGGTCATATCCCAGTGGCGGGGAAGGGGAGATCAGCAACGGGTCGACTACTATGCCACCCAGATTTTTTCCATCATGGTGGTATTCTCCCTGATAATCACAATCGTGGGATACTTCGGAACCGAAACGATTCTGAGACTTATCCAGGTGCCTGATGACATATTTCCCCATGTCTTTATATATCTTCGGATCATCTTTCTCGGCATGCCCTTCATGTTTATTGCTTTTATCCTCAAGGGTATCCTGCAGGGTGTCGGAAACGGAATGACCCCCCTGCGTATCCAGCTGGTAACCATAATCCTGAATGTAATTCTGGATCCGCTGCTCATCTTCGGGTGGGGACCGGTTCCTGCCTTCGGTGTGGCGGGTGCAGCTGCGGCGACTATCTTTGCCCGGTTTGTCAGCTCAGCGGCCGGTCTCGTCATTCTTGTGAGGGGCAGACACGGAGTCCGTCTCCGCAGGGAATACCTGATACCCCGGATAAAGGCGATCAAGGTCCTGGGGAATATCGGGATGCCTATCGCCGTAGGTCAGGGGATATCCTCCCTGGGGTTTCTGGTTATGCAGGGGGTAGTGAACACCCTCGGAGTATCAGTGATTGCAGTCTTCGGAATCGGCAGCAGGATTATCCAGGTGTTCAATATGCCCGCCATGGGATTCAGCCAGGCTACGGCAGTTATGGTAGGGCAGAGTCTCGGGGCGAAGCGTCCTGACCAGGCGCAGCAGGTGGTCCGACAGAGCATACTCACGATTATGCTCTTTATGGGAGCGGGCATGACTATCGTCTTTTTCTCAGGGGAGACACTGGTCTCGTGGTTTATCGCTGATTCCAGGGTCATCTCCCTGGGAAAGGTCATGTTTCAGATACAGGCTGTGGCGGTTATGTTTTACACCCTCTTCATGGTGCTCAACGGAGCCTTTCAGGGGGGTGGGTACAGCAGGCCGATCATGATGCTGAACATCTTCCGCCTCTGGGGGATCAGGGTTCCCTTAGCCTATGCAGCGGTGACACTGCTAGGTCGGGGAGAGGTGAGTATCTGGGTTGCCATGTTGGTCTCAAATATCATCACCGCATCAATCAGTCTCATCATTTATCGCAAAGGAAAGTGGATTTCTCACCTCGATATCGAGTCGACTTGATTTACTATGTTTATGTTGACAAATATGGTATATTAGTAGCACATAAGAGCTGACACGATTGATCATAAGGAGCTGAACCGATGCCGAAAAAGCGGCATGAAAGAGATAAACGAGTATTCTCTACACTCCGGGTGCTGAAAACTGTATTGCTCGGGTTGCTTGTCATTGTCTCCGGATACGGCATATACCAGTGGACCAGCTTTATCGAGGAGCGGCAACTTCAGCGGGAGCTCCTTGAAGCACAGCGTATCCTTGAGCACCGGCGCATATTCACCGAAGATCCTGCCCGGGCTCTTTCAGCAAAGGATCTGTATGTTTCGACCTTCCCCCTGCGTGAACCCGAGAGCTATATGGGTCGAACTATTCCCACCATAGGAGAATCCACCACTTCAGTCACGAATCGTACAGCTGCGATCAGCGATGAAGAGGAGAATATCAGGGTGTATGAACAGTTCAACCGGGCTGTGGTGAACGTAACCACCGAGAGCTACCGGTTGAACTTCTTTCTCGAACCCGTACCTGAATCTGATACCGGATCAGGCACCATCATTGATAACGAAGGACATGTGCTGACCAACTACCATGTGGTTGACAGTGCCGATCAGGTGTTCATCACCCTTTACGATGGATCGGTATATGAGGGACGGGTGAAGGGAACCGATAGAGAGAGTGATCTGGCTGTGGTGCAGTTCGACCCTGCCGGAAAGGAACTTACCACGATCGAGTTTGCCGATAACCCAAGCCTTCGGGTCGGCCAGAAGGTGCTCGCCATCGGGAATCCCTTCGGCTATGACCGCACCTTGACGACGGGCATCATATCAGGGCTTGGCCGTCCGATCAGGACCGCCGATAATCTCATTCTCACGGATATGATCCAGACAGATGCCTCGATAAATCCCGGTAACTCCGGAGGACCCCTGCTGAACGCCCAGGGGAAGCTTATCGGCATCAATACCTCCATATACAGTCCCACAGGCGGATCTATCGGTCTCGGCTTTGCTGTCCCCATGAGTAAAATAGAACACGTTGTTCCTGAACTGATAGCACACGGCAGGGTTGTTCGAGGATGGCTTGATATCACCCCGGTGCAGCTGGATACCATGATTGTTGATTACGCCAGCCTTCCGGTCACCCAGGGGATCCTCATATCCCAGGTAAAAAGCGCCGGCCTGGCTGAACAGGCCGGTCTCCGGGGCGGGACTGAGGCTGTGCGGTACGGCTCTTCAATTATCTATCTCGGCGGGGATATCATCATTGAGGCTGCGGGACAGAAGATTGCAGACTACGCGGATCTTTTTTCCGCCCTGGACAGGAAGCGTCCGGGTGATGTGGTCGATATCGTGGTTGTTCGGGACCGGCGTATGCGTTCGCTCCAGGTAGAGCTTGTACAGCGGCCGGAACGGCATGACTGGTGAACCGATGAATAGGTTTCGTATTGTCTCAGCATACCAGCCTGCCGGGGACCAGCAGCATGCGATCACCTCGCTGTCCCAGGGAATTATCCAGGACAACCATCCCGTTCAGACCCTGAAGGGAGTAACCGGTTCAGGAAAAACCTATTCCATGGCAAAGATCATTGAACAGGTTCAGCTGCCCACCCTGGTGCTCTCCCACAATAAGACCCTTGCAGCCCAGCTCTACAGGGAGTTCAGCTCCTTCTTTCCGGACAATGCTGTTGAATACTTTGTATCCTACTATGACTACTATCAGCCGGAGGCGTATGTACCCTCCCGGGACCTCTATATTGAAAAGGATTCCTCAATCAATGAGGAGATTGACCGCATGCGCCTCTCCGCCACCTCGTCGCTGCTGGAGCGCAACGATGTGATCGTGGTCGCCACCGTCTCCTGCATCTATGGATTAGGAAGTCCCGCATCCTTTCTCGACATGCGCCTTGAGCTTCGCCGGGGGGACCAGGTTGATCATCATACCTATGTGCAGGATCTCATCCGGATGCAGTATGAGCGCAACGACATTGAACTTGTCCGGGGGACCTTCCGGATCAGGGGAGAGGTGCTTGAGATTGTTCCAGCCTACATGAAGGAAGCCTACCGGATCTTACTGGTCTGGGATGAGATAGAGCGAATCAGCAGGATCAATCCCCTTACCGGGGAGGTGCTTGAAGAGCTTGACGAGGTAACCATCTTTCCTGCGAAACACTTTGTGCTTCCCGATGAACAGATCAGGAGTGCCATAAAAAGTATCCGGGAGGAGATGCATGAACAATATGAGCGGTTCATGGCCCAGGGAAAACTCATTGAAGCTGAGCGAATCAAGACCCGTACAGAATATGATCTGGAAATGCTTCAGGAGATCGGATACTGTTCAGGCATTGAGAACTATTCCCGGCCGTTAAGCGGAAGAGCACCCGGTGAGCGCCCGGCGGTGCTGCTGGACTATTTTCCCCAGAAGTTTCTCACCTTTGTTGATGAGTCCCATGTCACCATACCCCAAGTCGGAGGCATGTATGAGGGGGACCGCTCCAGGAAGCAGAACCTGGTGGATTATGGATTCCGCCTCCCCTCCGCCCTTGATAACCGACCCCTGGTCTACAGTGAATTCAACCAGCTTATCCCCTTAAGGATTTACGTTTCTGCAACCCCTCGGGAACTGGAGCACCGGGAATCCGCCCAGGTGGTGGAACAGGTGATCCGTCCAACCGGGCTGCTGGATCCTGAAATCGACGTCAGACCCACTACAGGCCAGATCGAAGACCTCTACGGTGAGATTACAAAACGTACCGCCAAAGAGCAGCGGGTACTGGTAACCACCCTGACCAAGCGGATGGCCGAGGATCTTACCGACTATCTCTCAGGCATCGGCGTACGGGTCCGGTATCTTCACTCTGAAGTGGAGACCATTGAACGGGTTGAACTGCTGCGGGATCTCCGCTTGGGTACCTATGATGTTCTGGTGGGGATCAACCTGCTCCGGGAAGGCCTGGATCTTCCTGAGGTCTCCCTGGTGGCTATCCTTGATGCGGACAAAGTCGGATTTCTCAGATCAGCTTCAGCCCTGATCCAGACCATGGGCCGTGCTGCCCGCCATGTGGAGGGGAAGGTAATCATGTATGCCGATAAGATCTCCAACGCCATGGAGGAGGCCATCGTTGAGACCAACCGCCGCCGGGCAATCCAGAGGGAATGGAACGAAACCCACGGCATCACTCCCCAGTCGGTAACCAAGGCGATTCAGGATATACTTGTTCGCAAGAAGGAGCTGCAGCGGGAGGTTGAGCAGCAGAACCTCGAAGTGATAAAGGGCTCCTACAATCTGCTCATTCCCAGCCAGCGGAAGCAGTATGTCAGGGAACTTGAGCAGGTCATGCTCGAACATGCCAAGAACCTGGAATTTGAACAGGCAGCTCTGGTTCGCGATGAGATAGAAGCAGTAAAGCAGATGAAGTTGTGAGAACCTTGACAAAACACATCAGGATCTTTAACCGGATTGCAGGAATATATAACCTCTTTTATTCCTACCAGCAGAACATGTACCGGAAGGCTCTCCGGAATGGGTCAGCCGCAGTACCCTGGGATCGGGTGAGCCGTGTTCTGGATGTAGGTTGCGGAACCGGAGCTTTTACAGGATTATGGGCGGAATTGGGCCGGAAAGTTGTCGGAGTTGACGCATCAGATGCGATGATCCGGCGGGCCCGGAACAATACGAGAAACCTATCGGGCATCACCTTTCTTGTGGCCGATGCACTGGCCGGACTGCCCTTTGAGGATAACAGTTTTGATCTCACCTACTGCTCCTATGTTGCCCATGGACTCAGCCGGGAGCATCGGCTTCAGCTCTACCGGGAGATGTGCCGGGTCTCCAGGATCATGGTGATCATCCATGACTACAATGCAAAGCGATCTCTTTTGACTGATGCAGTGGAAGCCCTGGAGGGAGGGGACTACTTCAACTTTATCAACGAGGTTACATCAGAGCTGCACCAGCATATCTGTGATCTCCAGGTCCTCCCGATAGGCAAGCGCTCCTCCTGGTACATCTGCATCAAGGAGGGGGAGAAGCCCTTCTGTCGGCTGGAGTCATAGGGCATATCCCTGGGCTGAGAAGAGCACCTGCAGACTATGAACATGCTTATAGTGATTGTGTTGTTTCGCCCGACGGTTCAAGATCAGCCAGATGCTTCCGGTCAACCGCCAAGGTACAGGATGCTCCACTGAAAAGAGACCCGTCCCCGTGGGCCAGGATCTGGTGTCCATTCCAGTTGAAAAGATATTCATAGAAAAATCCCCTGTAGCGTTTCCGCTCTAGCAGGCAGTTCGTGAATATGCGACCCCGGGGATCATCGGGTGCGACCTGCACATGTTCAGGCCTGAAAAAGAGAACCCGGTCCCCCTCGGGGATCTGGGAGGATGTGCCAATAAAGGTTCCGCAGAAAAGGGTCTGCGGCTTGTGGTATATCTCTTGGGGAGTCCCTACCTGCTCGATGCGGCCCCTGTTCATGACAATGATTTCGTCGGAGATGTCCAGGGCTTCCTCCTGGTCATGGGTTACGTAGATGGTAGTAACCCCAAGTTCACGCTGGATGCGCTGTATCTCTGTACGCAGCCGCACCCGGAGCTTTGCATCCAGAGCTGAAAGCGGTTCGTCCAGCAGCAGCAGGTCCGGTTTCGGAGCTAGGGCACGGGCAAGGGCGATGCGCTGCTGCTCACCCCCGGAGAGTTCATTGATCCGCCGGTGTTCGTATCCCTCCAGACCGATGAGTTCCAGGAGATGCGCTACGGTTCTCTTGATCTCCTGTCTGCTGACAGAACGGACATGCAGGCCGTAGGCTATGTTCGCCCCCGCACTCATATGGGGAAACAGGGCGTAATCCTGAAACACCAGTCCGATGTTCCGATCCCAGGGCGGAACATGGGAGATATCTCTACCTGCCAGGATAATCGATCCCTGCTGCTGATCCTCAATCCCGGTAATCACCGAAAGGGCAGTACTCTTCCCGCAACCTGAGGGTCCCAGCAGGGTAGTCAAGCTGCCCTGGGGAACCTCACAGTCCAGATAGAGGGTGAATTCCGGGTATTGCTTTACCAGGCCCCGTACAACAAGTCCGCTCATACCATACCTCCCGTATCACTGCGGTCAAACAGGTAGAAAGCTGCTGCACTGCAGACCATGAGAATGGTTCCCAGCGCACAGGCTCCAAAGAAATTGTATGCACCGATGAGCCGGTACATGAGGATGGGGATCGTCTGGATCGCTGAATCAGAAAGAATCAGGGCTGCATTGAACTCACCCATGGAGAGGGCAAAGACGAAAACCATACCGGTATAGAGGCTTCCTTTTATCAGGGGCAGTTCAATCCTGCGGAAAGTCTGCCATGGAGTTGATCCCAGGGAGTAGGCGGCCGGTGCATAGGACAGGTAGGCCTGCCGTGCCTGGGCTGATGTAATCCGGTAGATGAAGGGAAGGGTGATCACCACATGGGCTGCGACAATCAGCATGTGGGGACGTGCTAGACCGAATCCCCGCAGGTGGTAGGTGATCAGGTAATAGCCGAGACCGAGGATAATGGAGGATATCATCATGGGAAGCAGCATGGTTACCTCAAAAAATGAAGCGTACCT
>SKJE01000165.1 GCA_007116075.1 Spirochaetia bacterium | reverse complement strand
GGGCATGCACATGCAATACCGATTCTGAAGCGGTCTTGGGGGAGCACCGTATCCGTAACTTCTTGCTGTAATGGGAAATATCTCTGATATGGATCGTATATAAATAATTATGAAAAAAATTAATAAAAGTGCTTGACTATATATTTAGTAAAACATTAATATTTCAGTAAGTTTATATAATAAAGTATGAAGATTACAAACATGATTAAAAAAAGTAAGCTGTCGATCCTTTTAGGATCAGTCATTCTGGCACTTTTCTTCGTATCCTCCTGTAACCTGGGAGTAGTAGATCTTGATTCATCTGAATCTGCCGCTGCCCGCTCTGCCGGATTTTTAGCGGAGAACGGCACCTACACGTTGTTTGCTGGACAAAATATTAACTCCGGTCTGCTGACAGTATCAAATGATGCTGACACTCTCACGGTAACCTTTACAGCCGCTTCGGATTGGTTCATTGCTGAAACCCATCTGGAAGTAGTATCTTCCCTTACCGATGTACCGAGTACACGTCAGGGAAGTCCAATTCCCGGTCAGTTTTCCGTAAATGAGACCCACAACCCCGCTGTTTCAGAAGTGATTTACACCTTCAGCCTTGCTGATAATGGCTTTGAATTCGGCGACACCATAGTAATTGCAGCCCACGCGGTAGTGCAGAACATTGTTGACGGAGAGTTTATTCAGGAAGAGACTGCCTGGAGTTCCGGTCCCCGGTTTGTAGCACGGGGAAACTGGGCTACCTACTCCGCATATGTCATCCAGGAACCTGCAGAAGTAGTGGAAGATGAAGCAGAATGGAAAGATGAGACCGCATACGCAGGCGACACTGCAGGAAACGGCAATGCCTGGTGGTTTGCTTTTGACGCTAGCGATCCTGCAGTTCAGAACATCTACGCCGGACAGAAGCTGGTAGAAGGCGCGTCAGTTACCCTGGGCGATGGAACCCTTACCATTGACCTTGGAGACAACATGAGGCTCCAGGAAGTAGATGAGCCGGTAAAGATTCAGGGCTATGATGAATTACCTGATTCCCGCCCTCCTTCAGGACCTTTTACAACCTACAAGGGAGATGAATTGAGCATATCAGTGGCTGGGTATAACTTCTTTGTAATTCACCTGGATGTGGATGTCAAACAGTAGAGAACCTGCTGTTTTGTCCGAGTAGCAGCACTGCCCCGGCTGGGTTCAGCCGGGGCTTCTTTGTTTGCTCGAACCGATGATCAAAGCTATACTGAGTTCTAGGTTGTTAGATGGATGAGTTTTTTGTTCAATTGATAGGAAGTTGACAAAATGGTAAGAAATAAATCAGAAGAAGAGAAACATAATAACCCCATGGAGACGTCGAAACCCTCAAAGAAAGCGAGGAACGCTTTTTCACCTTCTTTTCGTGTATAGACGACGCGCTGCCTTCCTCGCCGATGCCGAAATCTAAAAAAAGCTGGATTATTCCAGCATTCTCCTCTAATCGATTATGGGTCTTTAACGAGGTTCCTCAACTCTTCTTTTATGAGAGCGTATGGGTCGGGATTATCGATCACGTGCTGGGGACTGAACATGTGGCCTGCCCCCTCTATTTCTACAAACTCTTTTTTACCTTCGGCTGCTTCATACAGAGCTTTGCCCATCCAAAAAGGATTCTGCCTGTCGTCGGTACCATGGATAAAGAGTTTTGGACCCTCGACACTCTTTATATGTGCAAGATTGTCGAATTTATTCTCACCTGGCAACACGAAATGTATGTGGGAAATGGTTGGCATCCAGTCGCCATAGCTGGTGAACCCTCCATCGATGACCACTGGTAAAGTGGGATTCTCGGTCCCCAATTTAATTGCGAGTGCCGCTCCCAATGAAAAACCATAGACAACTATTCCCTCGTAGTCAAGACCGGTTTCATCGACAACCCATTCCAAGGCTCCCCGCGCGGCAGCATATAGGTCTTCTTCACTTCTATTACCCTTGCTCATCCCAGAGGCAGGGTAATCTATGGCAAACACACTAAAGGGCGTATCCTCATAGAGAAACCGAATATGGGATGCATACGTTCCAAGATTCCCGCCGATACCATGGAAGTAAATGAGAACCGGGCTACCTTCCTCTTTTTCCATCCAGAATGCGAATATTTCATTGTCTTCTGCATCGGTATACGACTCAATGGCGACTTTACCTTCCCACCAATCCCCGAAGGAGTACTCACCACTGATAATATTGGTTGGCTGGGTAAGTGGGTCGAAAACTCCCCAAGAGCAGGCTGTTGCAAAAATCATTCCCAAAATTACGAGGTTCAGTAAGACTGTTTTTACGATCATGTTGGTATGTTTCATTTTTTGTCCTCGAAGATGATTCCGAAACCGAAAGTAAGGCCAATTACACCCATACCTCCTGGAGTAATGACCCATGGCGTACCTGATGCATCTCCAGAAGTTGTGGAATATCCATAGTCCTTATTAATTCCCCAATACAATAGACCGGCATTCATATCCAGCCACGGTAGTATCTGCCAATTTGTTCCCAAGGTGGCCGAAATATGAGGAAACTCACCATTTGCCAGAGATTCAGAGTCTGAGAATAACCCGAGCTCCACATAGGGGCTTACTGGTTCAAGATGCCACATTGCGGCCAGATCCAATCTCGGATAGAAGATAGCGTGGGAAAAATTTGTCCTGACTCCGGCTTCGACCGCCAGATGGATTGATGGTACCAAGGAATTATGTTCAAAATCACCGTCGAGCAATTCCAAGACCACCAACGGACGAATGACATGCAGGACCGGAACATAGGATACTCCAACTTGGATTCGTTCAGACACGCCATACCTTATCCCTATCGAAGGAAAGGGAATGGGATATACCCCATCCATCTGTGCTATTGGCCCAGATAGGGCGAGGTCGATACCTAATACTCCTGGCTTAAGTGGAGCGCCACGTATTTGAGAGGCACAACCTAACGTGGTTAGAAGCAAAAGAACCGCTACGAGAAGAAGGAGTGAGACTCCTGTTTTACTATATGATATCACGAGCAAATCCCAGGGGCTATGGAAGGCAGGTGGTAATTCCTGAATCACAGCAAGAATAGACAGGAACGCTTAACGGTCCCAATAAGTAGAATCAATTTAGACTGTGAGCACCGAGAAGTCAATATGAATTATTCCATCTTTGGGACTTATAATGTAGAAAAAGGCATAGGAAGGCTCACATTCTTGCGTGATTAGCTAGGATTTTTGCTATTATGATTGCAATTATTTGCCTTAAAGGTCTTAAACATCGGTTATTTGATCAACGACATATAAAACTATCGTTTTGACGACAATTTTTTTTCCCTGTTTATGACTGTGAAACACAAAGCTGGTATTCTCCAGGAACTGGAGAAACCATGATTACTGATCAACAAGTAAGGAGGTTGAAAAAATGTTGTTGATAAGGAAAACTCCCGTCAGAACTGCTGGCTGATTATACTTGGAGTACGAGAACAGACCCATTTACAGATGACTGGCCGGTGATTCAAAGGCTTTTAGAGGCTGATGCGTCTTTGGAGGCGCTGACGCTGTTTGACTATCTGCAAAGAGAATAACCAGGGAGGTATCAGGATGGGCAGTTGAGGACGCTTCAGCGCAAAGTTAAATGCTGGAGAGCGCTGGAAGGTCCTCCAAAAGACGTAAGATTTCCCCAACTACATGATCCCGGCCGGTTGAGTCAGTCAGATTTCACTCATATGAAAGATCTTAGTATCACAGCAACCGCACTTGTAGTGCCGAAATATTAACGTGTCATGTTCATACTTACATTCCTCACCCTTTGCGTTGAATTTTCAAGGTATTTTTTTATTTGGTGGATGTTTTTATTTTTTCTGCTTGATAGCGCATATTATATGCGCTATACTTCAGGTATGTCAAGTGAATCTATCTCTCAATTACTTGCTCAGAGAAAGAAGCTGCTCGAAGAGCTTTCTTCGCTTACCCATCTGCTCCATGGCTCCTGGGTAGAGCGCTATTCCGTGTGCTCACGTACTTCCTGCTCCTGCCATACCGGAGAACGTCATGGTCCACGCTATTATGTCGTGATCAATGAAGCGTCCCGTCAGCGGCAGAAATATATTCCCCAATCTCAGGTGTCTGCAGCTCAGCAGGGGATTGCCGAGTACCAGCGTGCCCAGGAAATTATTGCAGAGATTACCCGGATCAATTTAGCGTTGATCAAGGAGCGTGCCTATGCAGGATCATGATGAGTTGATTGCAGGATTAGCCGATGCGCAGGTGTATACCCAGAGTTTTCTCCCTATTGCCGCAGCCTACTGCCGGTCCCTTGGGCTTATTGAGCTGGTAAACCGGATGGTGCCGTCTCAGATGGAGGTAAGTCCCGGGCATGTGGTGCAGGCGATGGTACTGGATGTGCTCTCCGGCAGGACCCCGCTGTACCGGGTAGAGCATTTTCTGAAGAAGCAGGACCGGGAGCTGCTGCTGGGTGAGGATCTTGATGCCCATCTGTTCAATGACACGAACCTGG
>SKJE01000060.1 GCA_007116075.1 Spirochaetia bacterium | reverse complement strand
ATTCCCTCAGGCATTATAGCAGACACCTTCGGCCGTAAAAAAAGCATGGTTATATCACTGATGAGTTATATAATCTCCTTTGCCATGTTTTATCTCTTTTCTGATATAGCATGGTATGCGCTTGCCATGGTTTTCTTTGCAGGTGGTGAGGCCTTCCGTACGGGAACTCACAAGGCGATGATGATTGACTATCTGGAAGCAAGAGGGTGGGGTGATCACCGGGTTGACTACTACGGGAGGACCCGGGCATGGAGCCAGCGTGGAGCTGCCCTCTCTGCCCTGATCGCCGGGGTGATTGTCTTTTATTCCGGCAGTTATGACCAGATATTCCTCTATTCCATCATTCCCTATCTGCTGAACCTTGGACTGATGCTCTCCTATCCAAAAGAACTGGACGGCGACACAGGAACACTGAAGACTTCCGGAGTAAAGGAGGCCATGAAAGAGCATATCATCGGGCTTATTCATATGCTTCGGTGGCACCGGACCCGCTCACTGATGATCAATTTCAGTGTCTTTGACGGGGTGTTTAAGTCGGTAAAGGACTATATTCAGCCGATAATTCAGAGCTTTGCTCTTACCACTCCGGTGCTGCTTTTTTTAAGCGGTAATGAGAGGACCGCAATTATTGCTGCGGTGGTTTACGCACTGCTCTATATGATGAGCGCTTCAGCTTCCCGCAATACCGGACGGGTCATGAACTACTTCTCAAGTCCCGAAGTGGCCCTGGACCGGATCTTTCTCCTGGGAGTACTGACACTGGCATCCATCGGGTTGTTCATGCACCTGGATCTTCCCGGGATTGGTATGATCTTTTTTGTCGTCTATTATATCCTGGAGAACCTACGGCGTCCTATGGCGGTAGGGTACTTGACGAAGCAGGTGAAGCGTACCATGATGGCCACGGGACTCAGCGGTGAATCTCAGTTTAAAGCGCTCGTAACAGCTGTGCTGGCCCCGGTCTTCGGTCTAGCCGCGGATACCCTTGGTATCGGGCTTGCTCTGGTGATCTTTTCACTGCTGCTGCTCCTCTTCAGTATCCTCTTCTCCGTGGGGAGGATCATATCTGCGGAAACAGAGAAAAGGAAATAGGGTGTATGGTTGGTTTTTTTATTAAGAAGGCGTTTTTTGACGGATGGGATAACCTGATATCCCTGATCCTGCTCAATCTTGGGTATGTGGCCATCCTTGGGCTTGGCTATCTGGTACTCAATGCGATGGAGCAGTCCCTGCTGCTGGGATTTTTTACCCTTGTTGTATGGGTTGTAATTTTCCAGGTTTATAGCGGGGCAGTCTCTTTTTTCTCAACTCATCTTGTGTTCTATAAGCGTCCCGAGATACGGGAACTCCTGGAAGAGGGGAAACGGGCACTGAAATACGTACCGCTTATATCTGCAATATCAGTGATGCTCATTATGGTAGCGTTCCTGGTGATGCCCTTCTACCTGGCAAGCCCCGGACTCTTTTCCCTGTTTTCCGCCTCTTTGATATTCTGGGCATCAATATTTATGTCTATGGTGCTGATGTACTACTTTCCGGTTGCATCTCAGCTGAAGGACCGGCCGGCGAAGGTCCTGAAAAAATCCTCACTTATCGTGCTGGATAACTTCGGCTTCAGCTTCTTTCTACTGTTCTATACGGCGATCAATAGTGTCCTTTCAATATTAACCGCTTTCCTGATTCCCGGTTATGCCTCAATTCTGATGAGTCACCAGGTGGCGCTTCGGCTGAGGATGTTTAAGTATGATTATCTGGAAGAACACCCCAATACATCCAGGAGAGATATCCCCTGGGATGCATTGCTGTTTGATGAGCGGGAAAAGGTAGGTCCCCGTTCCATCAGGGGAATGATATTCCCCTGGAAAGACTAGTCCTATTCCCCGGATTCCGTCTCAAAGGAGTGAATGGTCAACTGCCGGTAGGTGCCTCCCTTTGTAAGCAGCGGCTGGGGAAAGTTGCTGTGGTGCATCGCATCAGGAAGCTCCCCAGCTTCAAGACAAATTCCCCTGTAGGGCGGCTGTGAATAGATATCGCTGTAGAACTGCACTCCCGGCGCATTGGTTCGTATGGTCATCTTCCTTCCGCTTGGGGGATCAAAGACCACTGCCGCATCGATCACTTGTGGTGCACGGGCCTTTCTCACCACAAAGTTATGGTCAAATCCGTCAAATCCTGGAATATTATGAAGATCTTTTCCGATAGTTTTCACCTTGGTAAAATCAAAGGGTGTATTGTGGACTGATACAAGGCTGCCTGTGGGCAGCAGATCTCTGCCAACTTCTACATAGGCATGAGCATTGAGCTGCAGCTCATGATCATGGATGGTGGTATCGGCAGAGAGCCCCGATACATTCCAGTAAGCATGGTTGGTCAGACTGATATAGGTGTCGGCATCAGTTACCGCCTCATAAAAGAACATCAGTTCATTCATTTCGGTGAGGGTTACCGTAACTGCAACGTCCAGTGTTCCTGGAAATCCCTGGTCTCCGTCAGGTGAGGTGAGGGTGAACTTAACCAGTCCCCGGTCCTCCTGCTTGATCGGATAGGCGTCCCAGATAAGCTGGTGGAATCCTCCGGGTCCTCCGTGGAGCTGGAAAAGAGGATGGTTTTTCTCCACATTGTGCTCGATTCCGTTCAGGGTGAATGTTCCTTTAGCAATCCGGTTTGCATACCTTCCGATGGTCGCTCCATGATAGAGCAGATCACCCTCATAGTCGGCTAAGTCCTTGGAACCCAGGACCAGTTCATCTGATGTACCCTTACGGTCGGGCATCTTACAGGAGATCAGCCGGGCACCGTAGGTGATAAGCTCTATGGATGCTCCCGATGAATTCTCTATTGATATTACATCAACCTGCTTGCCTGCACTTGTAGTGCCGAAATACTCACGTGTTATATTCATAGATTCATATTAGAGGATTTTTTGCCCCGGGTCAACGAAATTGAAGTTTTGCAGAAGAACAAGAAATTAGAGTATTCACCAAAAAAAAAGAAAAATGGCGGCTTCTGTAATGGATACCACTATACTCATCTGTGACCGCCTTGGACGCATACTTGATTTCAACCGTTCGGCTTCACAGATAACAGGCATCACATCACGGGACCCGGGCAGGCGACCGCGCGATTACAGTCTTTGGACGTGAGCTTCGCCGATGCACCCGTCCGCAGGATATCCTGGGCCGCTTCACCGGCAATGGGTTTGTCATCATCATGCCCGGCATGATCCGGGGGCCGCCGTCACCGCCGCACTGTCGCAGCATCGATTGACAAAAAAAATTACCTAGGACACGGCACGGCTGACTATCAGCATCGGGGTCGTCTCAGCCGGGGCTCCTGGAGAGGTCAACCTGCTTCTTGCCACTGCAGGCAGAGCCCTGAGACGGGCTACGCAGCAGGAAAAAACCAGGTAGTTTCCGTATCAATTTAGTTGCCGTTTTTCTCTATTTCTCGGTAACTTCTTTTTCAAGGAAGGTGACATGGCCGGAAAAGTGCTGCTGAGTATTATCATGCTGTCGGTATGTATTTCAATCTCTGCTCAGGATGATCCTAAAACCGTTTTTCAGGTCGGCACCAGCCTCCGCTTCGGCAGTGCCCGCGAACTGGTCTACTACGGTGCATCCACCAGTCAGCTCATGAGCGAGCTTCTCTGGGACATACCCCTGGTGCTCTTCGGGGATCTGAGTGTTTCCCGGAAGATCATTGGAAACCTCTCAGCCTCCCTTTTAGGCTCAATCAAGCTTGCAGGGCTGCAGGGTTCCATGACGAACTATGACTGGCTCAAGGACAACGGTACCTACTACGGAGAAGACGAGTACCAGTGGACCCACTATTCGAAAAGCGAGGTCACCATCGCACAAGCATGGGAACTGGATTTCCGCATATCTCATGCGCCTGATAAATCCCTCGGATTCCATGGAGGTGTGCGCGTCCTCTACTGGGAATGGACTGACCAGGCTTGGGAGTACATCTACTCAGATCCTCCCGAGGACTACTATGACGGGCCTCCGCTTGAGGCAGGGAAATCACCGTTTCGATTCTATAAGGGAACCTTCGGGGGGGCCAACGCGATAGACTACCTGCAGTATTTGCTTATTCCTTATCTGGGGATCTCACTGGGACGTAATACGCCCTCAGGAAGGCTAGCCTGGGGATTCTCATTCTCTCCCGCTACGATAGCCTATGCCAGGGACCATCACATCCTGAGGGATACCGTGTTTGAGGACTACGCGTTTCCCGCCCTGTCATTCTCGACCGACGCATCGTATGTCAGAAATTCATCGGGACCCTGGACTGCTGCGTTTTCTGCTGATGTCACCTATATGCCTGATGCCCGCTCAGATACGGTCATGACAAAAGAGCAGCAAGCTCCCAAAACCTTCCTTTCTCAGGCCGGTATCGGCCGCTTGCAGCTGTCGGTGGGCATGCACATGCAATACCGATTCTGAAGCGGTCTTGGGGGAGCACCGTATCCGTAACTTCTTGCTGTAATGGGAAATATCTCTGATATGGATCGTATATAAATAATTATGAAAAAAATT
>SKJE01000154.1 GCA_007116075.1 Spirochaetia bacterium | reverse complement strand
TATTAAGGAATTAAATTTCATTCCCAGCGCTATGGCTACACAGCTTTCCCGCGGAAAAAATAACATTCTCGGCGTCATCATACCCGAAATAGACAACCCCTTCTTCTCCGGAATCATCAAGGGAATTAACGAGGTTTCTGACCAGAAAGGATATAATGTTATTCTATGCGACAGCGAAGAAGATGTGCATCGGGAAGAAAAACTGATCCAGACCTTGAAGCGGCAGCGTGTAAGCGGTCTTCTTATCACTTCCGCGCTGAAGGAACACCAGGACCCGACATATTATATGAACATGCTCAATCATCTCGATATGCCTGTAGTTCTCATAGACCGCGAAATACATGGTGCAAGCTTTGATTATGTGTGCTTTGACGATGAGAAGGCAATTTATGATGTAACAACTCTTCTCATCCAAAACGGCCACCGTCACATCGAGATGCTCGCTGGTAACCCCGACCTCATCCTCGGCCAGAACCGAGCCAGGGGATATAAAAAGGCCTATGCGTACTCAAAGCTTCCCTACAAAGAGCAATGGATGCACTACAGCTTGTTTACCAAGGAAGCCGGTTATACAGCCATGAAGGAAATTCTCTCAACACCAAAGCATACATGGCCAACCGCTGTAGTCACCAACAACAATATGCTTACCCTCGGGGCACTTCGGGCTATTTTCGAGAAAAACCTCTCCATTCCGCAGGATATCTCCCTTGCCGGATATGACCGGATAGAGGTCCTTGAATATCTGCAGCTCAATATTACATTAGCAGAGAAGGATACTGTGGAAATGGGACGAGCTGCTGCTGAACTGCTCACAAAAAGGATCACTCACGGCTCCAAGAGCTCTCCTCCTCAAAAAATTACCATGCTGCCGAAACTTGTTGCCAGAGGATCTGAGCGGTTGTTAACTCACAGATAGGTATCAGATGGACAAAGGAATCATGTTGTTGACAGCAAACAGCATGGGAGCGTTTACAAAATATTATTTGAGTATAGGGAGTATGTGATGGCACAATACATTGTCGCTCATGATCTGGGAACTTCCGGGAATAAGGGAACGTTATTTACAGCAGACGGGGAACTTGTAAAAACAGCTCAATACGGGTATGGAGTTCACATCTTCAATACCACCTGGGCTGAACAGAACCCGGAGGATTGGTGGAAGGCCTTCTGCTATACAAACAAGCAGCTGCTGCAGGGAATCGATCCGTCAAGCATATCTGTCGTCTCCTTCAGCGGACAGATGATGGGATGTCTCTGTGTGGACAGCCATGGAATCCCCCTGCGGGATGCAATCATCTGGGCTGACATGCGTGCCACCGATGAACAGCACACCATAGAGCAGCACATTGAGCATGAGGAGTTTTACCACCTAACGGGTCACCGGATCAGCAGTTCATACAGTATTGAGAAATGTATGTGGCTGAAGAAAAATGAACCGGATGTCTATAAGAACACCTATAAGATACTCAATGCCAAGGACTACATTGTCAGCAGGCTTACGGGTTCATTTGTCACCGATTATTCCGATGCCTCGGGAACCAACATATTTGATATCAATACCTTCACCTGGTCTGATAAGCTCATAGATATCACCGGGATAGATGGAGAAAAGCTGCCTGAAGCCGTTGCATCAACAACTGTAGTAGGAGAAGTATCCTCAGCGATAAGTGATGAATGCGGGCTGCCCAAGGGAACCAAGGTAGTTATCGGCGGAGGCGACGGTATGTGCGCTTCAGTGGGAGCAGGATCTGTTACCCCCGGCAACATGTATAACTGCCTCGGGTCCTCCTCCTGGGTCTCTATTACCAGCAAAACACCGGTTTTTGATGCAGAGATGAGGACCTTCAACTGGGCCCACGTCGTCCCCGGACTGATCGGTCCCTGCGGAACGATGCAGGCGGCGGGACTCTCCTATGAATGGGCTCTTGAGACCCTGTACTCCAAGGACCTGGAACTCGCCGGGAACAGGTCAGATGTTCTGAAACTTGCGGACTCCGAGATTCTGTCCTCACCGGTACTTGCAAAAAACCTCCTCTTTCTCCCCTATCTTATCGGCGAAAGAAGCCCCCGGTGGAATGCCCGGGCAAAGGGATCCTTCATCGGCCTGACTTCAGAACATACAAGGTCCGACATGATGAGAAGTGTGGTTGAAGGGATTGCAATGAATCTGAAGATCATCTATGACATCCTGAAAACTGGCCAGCAGATAAACGAAATGACTGTCATCGGCGGGCTGGCGAAGGGGTATGTTATCAGGAAAATTCTTGCCGACGTGTTTGAAGTTGACATTGTGAAACTGGATAGAGTTGAGGAAGCAACATCCATCGGGGCTGCGGTTACCGCCGGTGTCGGAGTCGGTCTTATCCCGGATTTTTCTGAAGTTCATAAGTTTATCAGTGCGGAATCAAGGGAACATCCAGATACAGCAGCCTCATCGAAATACAGACAATCATCCCGATTATTTGATGAATCCTATGCTGCACTGACTGGTATATTCGATGCATTATCACGACTGTAGAGGGAGGAAACAAGCATGAAATCAATAGCGGTTACTAAGGATCATCGAGCGGAAATAGTAGAAGTCCCCTATCCTAAGCTTCTTGATGACTGTGTTATCACGAAAACCTTAAGCTGCGGTGTATGCAATGGCACAGATATGAAAATCATACATGGCACCTTCAAGGGCATGCATAACTATCCGCTGCTGCTCGGCCACGAGGCTATCGGCGAAGTAGTTGAAGTGGGTAAAAACGTCAAGCAATGGAAAATAGGTGATAGAATCACCCTTCCCTATATTGAGGGGAAGGATGATCAGGACAGGTATGCGGGGTATCACAACGGGTGGTGTGCATATTCTGAGTACACGATGGCCCGGGACTGGATGGCTATGGCTGAAGCAGGCAGCGGCCCGGGAACTCCAGGTTTTTGGGATGGTTACTATACACAAAAAGTATTCCCCCGTGACTTGGATCCGGTAACTGGATCCATGTGTCTCACCTTCAGGGAAGTACTTGCCGCCATAAGGGGCTTCGGCTTCACCTCCGGAGATAGCGTCGTAATTTTCGGTGCCGGCCCTGTCGGGTTGACCTATACAAAGATGTGCAAACTGCTCGGACTGGGTCCGGTGATCGTCACCGACATTGCTGCTGAGAAGGAACATGAAGCCGAAAAGCAGGGGGCGGACTATTTTATCAATGGGTCAAAGACAGATGTCGTCAATGAGGTCAGAAAGATCCTTCCCGATGGTGCGGACCATGTAGTTGATGCCGTCGGGGTGAATGCCATCATCAATACAGCCATGGAGATCATTAAGGACGACGGACAGATCTGCGTATATGGAATTTCCCCGAATCTTGGTACAGACCTTGACTGGAGCAAAGCTCCATATAACTGGTCGCTGAAGTTCTCCCAGTTTCCCCTCAAGAAAGCTGAAGCGGATGCACACGACCAGGTAATGAACTGGGTGCAGCTGGGTGCTATAGACCCGGAGGATTTCGTATCCCATATCATACCGTTTAAAAACGCTCTTGATGCATTTGATATGCTGGAAAGACGGGTTCCCTGTAAAAAGATCGTCATCGATTATACATCATAGGTTGTTCTGCCCGTTTATAAAAAGAAGAAGGAGAGTATGGTTATGAAACAGGCTGTTATGGTACGCCCTGGTCATATCGAGATACATGAAGTCCCGGTTCCCGAGGTCGGTGCGCAGGATGTATCCATCTGCATCCAACGGATTGGCATCTGCGGCTCCGACATCCACGTGTATCACGGGAAACATCCCTTTACGTCCTATCCGGTGGTCCAGGGACATGAAGTTTCCGGATATATCTGTGAAAAGGGTGACGCAGTACCAGATCTTCGAATCGGCCAGAAGGTAACGGTCAGACCCCAGGTGGTATGCGGTACATGCCGCCAGTGCCGGGACGGACAGTACCATATCTGTGAACACCTCAAGGTGATGGGATTTCAGACGACCGGAGCTGCCTCACAGTATTTTGTCACCCATGCAGCAAATATAATTCCCCTGCCCGATGAGCTGTCCTACGATGCCGGCACCATTGTTGAACCCCTCGCTGTAGGAGTGCATGCGCTGCGTCACGTACCTGAGATTCAGGGTAAGCATGTGATGATCCTTGGAGCCGGTACTATAGGCAACCTCACCGCACAGGCGGCTCTGGCGATGGGAGCACAGTCTGCTGTAGTTGTTGATATCAGCAGCAAGCGGCTGGAAATCGCACAACAGTGCGGCATCACCTATCAGGTTAACAGCAGTGATGTGCATGATCCAAATATTATCCTCCAGCACATTAAACAGATGATCGGTGATGACGGACCAGATATTATCTGTGACTGTGTGGGTATCCAGCCAACCATCCAAACCGCTGTTGCTGTTGCCAGGAAGGGCATACCGATCGTACTGGTAGGTGTATATCCAGGGGAAGTTCTGGTGGATCTTGCTCTGGTGCAGGACCGTGAGCTTAAACTGCTGGGAACCCTTATGTACAAAGAAGAGGATATGATTGAGGCCTTGGACATGCTCAGTAAGGGCC
>SKJE01000153.1 GCA_007116075.1 Spirochaetia bacterium | reverse complement strand
TCTGCAATCCCCTGTTCCACCTCTTTCGATCGGGACAGCGCCTGCAGTGCAGCCTGCTGGGATAACCTGCTTACATTGTAGGGATATTTTATGGAATGGAGCACCTTGATTATCGAAGGATCGGCAAAGGCCATCCCCACCCGGGCGCCGGCCATGCCCCAGGCCTTTGAGAAGGTCTGGAGGACCACAAGGTTCTGGTATTCCTTGATGAGTTTGAGCGCTGATGCTGAATCACTGAAGTCCTGGTAGGCTTCATCCACCACCACAATCCCGGGAAAACTGTGAACCAGTGACTTAATGTCATCTGAGTCCATGGCATTTCCGGTGGGATTGTTGGGAGAACAGATAAACAGGATCTTCAGGGTATGTACAAAGTCGCGGTGGTCAAAGAGGATGCTCAATCCCTCCACGTCCAGGGAAAAATCCTCCTGAAGGGGAACCCTGATGGTCTCAACATTGTTGAGATCGGCAAATACCTGGTACACCCCGTAGGTAGGGGGCATAATCAGGGCGTTATCGTCTCCAGGTTCCGCAAAGGCCCGGTATATCAGGTCTATCACCTCATCACTGCCGTTGCTGATAAATACCTGCTGGGGTTCAACTCCCTTATAGGCAGCAACCGCATCCACAAGCTCCCGCTGCAGCGGATCGGGATACCGATTCATTTCCCCTTCGAGGTAGCTCCGGTAATGCTCATTGGCGTCGAGAAATACGCCGGCATTCCCGGAAAACTCAGTCCGCGCAGAAGCGTAGGGTTTGATATTCCTGATATTCTTCCGCAAGAGTGTAGTTATTGACTGTCCCTGCATCATGTGGGTAATCCTCCCTTTTTCTGCACCCCATTATCTTCGGCTTTACCGGGGATTGCAAGCGCCCTGCGCCGAATCTCCACTGCCATTCGATGGGCCTCAAGTCCCTCAGTTGCCGCCAGGATCTCAATTGTCGGCGCCAAGGAGAGAAACCCCTCCTGGGTAAGCCGCTGGTAAGTAATGTGCTTCTGGAAACTTTCAAGGCTCACCCCGCTGTAGCTTCTCGCCCAGCCGCTGGTTGGCAGCGTATGATTCGTTCCTGAAGCGTAGTCCCCGGCTGATTCAGGAGACCATGGTCCGATAAACACACTGCCGGCATTGTTGATTTCCTCATCCCACTGGTCCCAGTCATCCCGGAGGAATATCAGGTGCTCAGGAGCATACCTGTTTATTAACTCGAGGGCTTTCTTCTTCTGGCGGGTGCAGATGATCCTGCTGTACTTAAGTGATGCTGCGGCATACTCCTTTCGGGGCAGCCGTTCCAGCTGCACCTTCAGCTGTTCAATGACCTTGTTCGAAAGCATTGGGTCGGGCACAATAAGAAGGGACTGGCTGTCAAATCCGTGTTCCGCCTGACTGAGCATGTCTGCAGCAAGCACTGCCGGGTCAGCATCATTGTCCGCAATAATGAGCACTTCCGAAGGGCCTGCCGGCATATCGATAGCTACGGTATCCACTGAGACCATCTGCTTTGCCATGGTTACATAGCGATTACCCGGACCGAATATTTTATCTACTTGGGGAATTGTTTCGGTTCCATAGGCCAAAGCTGCTATAGCCTGGGCTCCGCCCACCTTGTAGATCTCCGTCACTCCGCTGATGGATGCTGCATAGAGAATTGCCGGATGAATATTCCCTTCAGGACCGGGAGGGGTGGTAAGAATAATATCTTTGCACCCTGCAAGTACAGCTGGAATACAGAGCATCAGTACAGAAGAAAACAGCGGTGCAGTTCCTCCAGGAATGTATACTCCCACCCGCTCGATGGGTCGGTTCTTTCTCCAGCAGAATACCCCCGGCTCTGTCTCTACCAGGGGTTCCTTTTTCCCCTGGGCTTGGTGAAAGGCGGTGATATTCCTCTTTGCCCGCTCCATAGCGTCGCGCAGTTCCTGGGACACAAGTCTGGAACCAGCTTCAACCTCTTCCGGAGATACCTCCAGGGAATCAATATCGACCCCGTCAAAGGTGCGGGTAAACTCCAGCAGCGCTTCATCCCCGTCCTCCTGGACGGTATAGATAATGTTCGCAACCTGGTCACCAAGTTTTTCAAGCTTCTGCTCAGGGCGCTCAATAATTTCCTCAATATCAATCGGATCAGGTTCAATATATACCCGAACTGGCAGTTTCATGCTCATCCTCCTCGGTCTACTGGGTCATCTTCTCGATAGATGTTACGAGAATTCCCTGGGCTCCCAGTCCCTGAAGTGCCTCAAGCACATCCCAGAAATCATCTTCCTTCACCACTGTCTGGACGGAGATCCATCCCTTCTTGTAGAGCGGGGTCACTGTTGGGCTCTTCATACCTGGGATGATCCTGGACACCTCTTCAATATGCTCCTCGGGAAGGTTAAACAGGATGTATTTATAGTGCCGGGCACGCATAACCGCATCAATCCGGACCAGCAGACGTTCGATAATCCGCTGTTTCTCCGATTGACTTCCGGAGAGCCCCTTCCGGGCGATAAGCACCGCCGATGAGCGGTAGAGGGTATCAACCTCTCTCAAGCCGTTGCTGATCAGGGTGCTTCCGGTACTGACGATATCAAATACAGCATCGGCCAGACCGATAGTTGGGGCAATCTCTACGGAACCGCTTACTACGTGCACATCAGCCGTGATGCCCTTCTTTTCAAGGCAGCTTTTCAGGATCTTAGGATAGGAAGTTGCCACAGATCGTCCCTGCAGATAATCAATTCCCTCATATGATACTGTATTGGGTACTGCTACTGACAGTCTGCAGCGGGAAAAACCCAGGTCCCTGAGGATATCAACCTCATAGCCCTTCTCATCCACCTCGTTTCTTCCAACGATCCCGATATCAGCAATCCCGTCGTGAACATATTCAGGAATATCATCATCCCGGAGAAACAGAAATTCCATGGGAAAATTATCAGCCATAGCCTTCAGGACCCGTGATCCTGCAGAATAGTCCACCCCGCAGTCCTGGATAAGATTCAGTGACTTTTCGCTCAGTCTCCCGCTTTTTTGTACTGCTATACGAATAATATCATTGTTTTGCATACTGCTCCTCCGTTATGATCTGTGAACACAAAAAAACCCGCATAAAATGCGGGATTTGAAAAACGACTAGGCCGTACACCACACTTCATGCACTGGTAAAATGATGAGTATGATGATGCTGTGCAGCAATAATGATGTCGCTATTCATAGATGCACAATAGCGATTCAGAAGAAAGATGTCAAGAGCTGTAAGATATGAGCTCACGCCCTTTTGTTCGTTTTATGGTTATAACTATGGACACTCCGATAATACTCGTAGTCCCTGTCGTTTCTCAGTCGGTATCCCTTGACAATCAGGACAATCCCGTACCCTACAACAAAGACGCCAATTACCTTCAGAAGGGTTTCTCCGATCTGCTCCGGTATAAATATGATAAGCAGTGCAAGTGCAATTGAGAGAATCGCTTCAACCATCCTGGAGACAACAGGCATACCGTATCGCTTCATCTCCAGGGTGCTGATCACCCCCAGGATACCGGAGATCAGCAGCTGGAATCCTACCACATAGAGCATGGTAATCCAGGTGATGCGCAGTACCGTCATGGGCAGCAGCACAGCTGCAAATCCGACCACCAGGCTGATTCCACCACGGGTGATCATAGTAATTCTTGTCGGCCGGTGAAAAGGAGCCTTCAAACCGGTATATATGACAAATATTCCGTTGAGCACCGCATAAATTCCCAGTGCGATGACAAGAAACATGGCAAAATTTGCTGTCTGGAAAAAGATGAAAGCTCCAATAATTACCGCACATATCCCGATAAACACTTTTTGAAGCCACTCTTTCATGGGTCCCATCACTTTTCTCCCTATCACTTTTTTAGTTACACGAGTCTGCTGTATATATGGTAACAACACAAAGCTCTTTTGGTAACAAGATACCTTCCGGGAAGAAGATTTTTAGTATACCAAAAAAAGTGAAATCTGTTTTGAAAAAGACTACTATCCAATATATAATAACACTCAATTATACCCGAGGAGTACTCGCATGAAAAAAACGCTCTTTATTCTTATCCTGACAAACGCACTGGTTCTCATCCCCATAACACTAGCCGCAACCAATATGCAGCAGGTGATATCTGTACGCGATGATGTCCATGAAGCAGTGACTCATCTCTACATTCAGCAGGGGCTCGCCCTTCCCTCTTCATCCGGCCCCTGGAGCGCTGACGAGCTCATGAAGATGCTCGAACGCATCAACACGGATGAACTCATACCAGCCCAGCAGCGGATCTATGACTATGCCTATTCAAGACTGACCGCCCATGAATCGAGAAAACAGGATTCATCGGTGCTGGTGGACTTTGGACTGGAACTTGCCGCAGAGACCTACCTGAAGACAAACACCGAAGATGACTTTGCGACCCAGGAGGATATCTGGCTCTACGACTATACCCAGCGCTCCCCGGTACTCACCCTTCCCCTGGATGTATGGGCTACAGACCACTTCTACGGATATTTTGAACTAGCCCTCATGAACAGCCGGCATTATGAATACTTTGACCAGAGTG
>SKJE01000022.1 GCA_007116075.1 Spirochaetia bacterium | reverse complement strand
TTCCCCCGGATTCGGATGTATAGTCTTTTTGAAAAGGAATATACCAGCAGTCCCGCCAGCAGCAGCGCCGAAGGATATGCTATCCATCCGGACAGCAGACCGTGAACGTCCGCAGCTGTCCCGAAGCGAATCCCCCGCTGCAGGCTGAAGGTATTGATCAGGAAGTCAAAGAGCAGTCCGAATAAAAGGCTCCCTGCTACGAGGGTTGAGAGATATATCATAGTCTCCCTGAGTCCCAGTTTTTTCTTCAGCACCAGCAGGGTGGCCGCATTGGTGGCTGGTCCCGCCACCAGCAGCACCAGGGCTGCCCCCGGCGACACCCCCTTAGCCATAAGGGCAACAGCGATGGGAATGCTGGAGGTGGAGCACATATAGATTGGAATACTCACCAGGATCATCAGCAGCATGCCGGTGATGCCGCTGCCCAACTGGGTGGATGCAAAGTAATCATCAGGGACCAGTACCGTAAGGACCCCGGCTACCAGCAGTCCCAGGAGAAACTGTCCCCCGATATCATCAATGAACTCAACAAAGCCGTAGTGCAGAGCCTTCCTGAACCGACCGCTTCTGGTAGTATCATGGTCATCATGTCCTTCTGCCTTTACTTCCGGCTGAATATCGGGAGCACTGAACACACTGGATACCATACCCCCGGCAATCCCCAGCAGCAGGGCCGTGACTGCCCGGTAGAGCGCAAAGAGAGGACCGAGCATCCCGTAGGATGCAATAATACTGTCAAAACCGGTCTGGGGAGTGGAGATGAGAAACGACTGCACCGCCGGTTTGGACGCACCACTCTCACGAAGGTAGAGAGCTGTAGGAAGCACCCCGCAGGAACATAGCGGCAGGGGAACTCCGAAGAGGGAGGCCTTTATAACTGCCTTCCAGGACCGTCCCCCGGCGTATCGGGCTATCATAGCCCGGGTCAGCACCACCGACAGCAGACCGGTGATGAGCATACCCAGGATTAAAAAGGGCGCCATATCGAGAAAGAGAAGGATAATTTCTTCTACCAGATGTACAAAAAAACTCACCATTATATCTGCTCCTGTATATGCTCCATACCTATGTTGAGAATCTGCTCAATGTGATCATCACTCAGGGAGTAGAATACTCCCCTGCCCTCCTTCCGGTAGCGTACCAGCCTCAAATACCGCAGGACCTTGAGCTGATGGCTCACGGTGGTCTGCTGGAGTTCCAGCTGCTCGGCGATAGCATGTACCCCAAGCTCTCTCTCCCTAAGGAGAAAAAGTATCCTAAGCCGTGTGGGATCCCCGAAGGTTTTGAGAAATTCCGAGAGATCGATTATTTCCTCTTCGACCGGTATGGTTGGTTCCATGATACACTCCTTCATCTTCATATATGAACATATATTCATATATTAATTTGATATAGTTCGAAAGTCAACAGGGCTTGTAAGAACTTTCAAGATTCTGCTATCATGCCCAAACCATTAAGATTATGAGGAGCTGCAACATGAGTAGTGACAAGAAACCAACTATTGGCTGGATTGGAACAGGGGTCATGGGTCTGTCCATGTGCCGTCATCTCATCGAGGCGGGGTACCAGGCGGTGGTTTACAATAGGACGAAAGAAAAGGCCCTGCCCCTGGTTGAAGCGGGCGCACAGTATGCCAAATCCCCTGCAGACGTGGCCTCCCGGGCTGATATCATATTCACCATTGTGGGCTACCCCGCTGACGTCCGGGAAGTGTACTTTGGGGACCAAGGCATCTTTTCGCAGGTAAAAGAGGGTGCAATCCTGATTGATATGACCACCACAAGCCCGACCTTAGCCAAGGAGATAGCCCACCGATCCCGCGAACTGGGAGCTGCGGCTATTGATGCTCCGGTCTCCGGAGGAGATGTGGGAGCCCGGAACGGGGCACTTTCCATTATGGCTGGGGGAGAGCAGGAAGCCTTTGACCGGGTACTGCCCCTTTTTCAGCTGATGGGAAAGAAAATCTCTCTGCTTGGCGAAGCAGGTGCGGGGCAGCACACGAAAATGTGCAATCAGATTGTTATTTCCGGTACGATGATTGGGGTGTGTGAATCTCTCCTCTACGCACGGAAGACAGGACTGCCCCTAGATAAGCTGATTGATATTATCAGCGGAGGCGCAGCAGGATGCTGGACCCTGAATAATCTCGCTCCCAGAATCGTCAAGGGGGATTATGATCCCGGCTTCTTTGTAGATCATTTTATCAAGGACATGGGAATTGCCCTGGAGGAAGCCGCAGCAATGCAGCTGAGCCTGCCGGGACTCGCCCTGGTCCACCAGCTCTATGTAGCGCTTCAGTCTCAGGGTGGCGGTTCACTGGGAACCCAGGCTCTCATCCGTGCCCTGGATGTGCTTAACGGCGGAGACCAGTAATAAGGGATCAGGTTACTTGCCCAAGGCAGCAACAATGAGGTATATCTAATACCACAGCTGGGGTAAGGATCACGCATGACAAATGATGTGTATTTTTCCCCTTACCTGTGGTAATCTGTTCTTTTGGAGGTGCTATGAAAAAAGCAGAAATCTTTATTGACGGAAAAAAATCCTTTGACCTGCCGATTATTATCGACACCATGGGCAACCAGTCAGTAGATATCAGGAATCTGCGGCAGCAGACAGGTATGATCACCTATGATCCCGGATTCGGCAACACCGGATCATGCCAGAGTCAAATTACCTATCTGGACGGGGAGAAGGGAATCCTTCGATACCGGGGGTATGCTATTGAAGACCTGGTGGAACACTGCGACTTTATTGAGGTGGCCTACCTGCTGATTCATGGGTATCTTCCCAATAAACACGAACGGGAACGGTATGCCGAGCTGCTTAATCGTCACTCACTGCTTCATGCGGATATGCAGTCGTTTTTCCGCCGTTATCCGGATCACTCCCATCCCATGTCAATCCTGGCAGCGATGGTGGTGTCCCTCTCCTCATTCTACGAGATTAATCTTGAGGAGGATCCGGAGCTGCAGATAGACCTGACGGTCACCCGGCTCATGTCCAAGATGCGCACCATAGCAGCCTTTACCTACCGCAAAATGAAGGGTACTGATTTTATCAACCCGAGCTATAAGTATTCCTACTGCGCAAACTTTCTAAATATGATGTTTTCCTCCCCGGTGGTGCCCTACGAACCGAACCCAACCCAGATCCGGGCTATGAACAAGCTGCTGATTCTCCATGCAGATCATGAGCAGAACTGCTCCACCACTGCGGTCAGGCTTATCGGAAGCGCAGGTGGAAATCTCTACTCCGCCGTATCCGGCGGTATCTGCGCCCTCTGGGGACCTCGTCATGGAGGTGCAAACCAGGCGGTCATTGAGATGCTCCAGCAGATCCATACTGATGGAAGTGATGTTAAGCAGGCAATTGAACGGGCCAAGGATAAAAATGATCCCTATCGTCTCATGGGATTCGGTCACCGGGTCTATAAGACCTACGATCCCCGGGCAAAGATTGCCCGGGAGGTATGCGAGGAAGTACTGCAGGATATGGGCCAGAGGGATCCTCTCCTGGATATTGCCGAAGAACTTGAACAGGCAGCCCTTTCGGATGACTACTTCAAGGAAAAGAATCTCTATCCGAATGTTGACTTCTATACCGGAATCATTTTCAGGGCCATGGGCATACCGACAAATATGTATACGGTAATGTTTGCCCTGGGACGGCTTCCCGGTTGGATCGCCCACTGGCTCGAATGGCACCACGATCCCTTCGAGCGGATCGGCCGGCCTCGGCAGCTCTATATGGGACCCACCTCCCGAGTGGTACCTCCCATCGAAGAGCGGGAATAACGTAACGCACCTACAGAAGGCTGCCCTCAACGGGCAGCCTTCTTAATCTGGAGTAGAACGTCCTTATATGCTCTGTTCCCGGGTATAGTTAAGCAGACCTCCCGCCAGCAGCAGCTGCTGCTGCCTGGATGAGTAGCCCGCCTTCAGGGGTATCTCTATGTCCTTGGTCAGGTTCACAAGAGTTACCTCCTGCTCACCGATCCGGTTCCTGATATCACCCAGTTCCAGCTGATCTCCCTGGTCAATCCGTCCATAATCTTCTTCATGCACAAACAGAAGGGGCAGGATACCGAAGTTAAAGAGGTTTGCCATATGGATCCGCTCAATGGATACAGCAATCACCGCCTTCACTCCCAGATACATGGGGCAAAGGGCAGCATGCTCTCTACTGGACCCCTGGCCATAGGATGCGCCTGCAATGATCATATTGTGCTTACCTACATTCCGAAGCTCCGCTGCACGGGAGGGGAACTGGCTGTCCACATGCTCAAATACATATTCCGCATAGGCAGGAATATTCGAACGGAACTTCAGCCGCTGACCCGCCGGCATAATGTGGTCGGTGGTAATTTTCTCACCAACCTTGATTGAGGCCTCGCCGATGATGTGGTCCGGGAGCTTCCTATTGGCTGGCGGGTCACCGATATTCGGTCCCCGCTTCACCTTGATGGCACTGCCGTCCTCCGGAGGAAAGAGAAAAAGGGAGTCGTCCACCAGGAACTGGGAGGGCATCTCAACTGCAGGATAGGAGTTCGGACTCTGGGAAAGAGGATCGGCAAATACTCCCTCAACAGCAGCCAGGGCGGCGGTCTCCGGACTGACCAGGTACACCTGGGCTGACTGGGTTCCCGATCGCCCTTCAAAGTTTCGATTGCTCGTCCGAAGGGATACCGCATCGCTTCCCGGAGAGAGATGGTTTCCGATACAGAACCCGCAGGCGCTCTCCAGAATTCGCGCTCCAGACTGGATGAGATCCGCCAGATATCCCTCCCTGGCGAGCATGAGCATGACCTCCCGGGATCCGGGGGCAATTCCCAAACTTACATGGGTAGAGACGCTTTTCCCCTTGAGGATCTCTGCAACGATCCGCAGGTCAGCATAGGATGAGTTGGTACAAGAGCCGATGCAGACCTGGTCCACCCGCTGTCCACTCAATTCTTTCACGGCCATAATATTTCCCGGTGAATGGGGAGCCGCCATAAGCGGTTCAAGTTCGGAAAGATTGATCTCCACTACATCGTCGTACCGGGCATCGTCATCGGCCTTGAGCTCCCTCCAGTCAGCTTCCCTTCCCTGTGCTTTCATGAAAGCTCTGGTTCGCTCATCGCTGGGAAAAACCGATGTGGTCACCCCGCATTCTGCGCCCATATTGGTGATGGTTGCCCGCTGGGGCACATCAAGGGTTAAGACACCCTCCCCGCCGTATTCAAAGATGGTTCCCACATTCCCTTTGGTTCCGAATACACTGAGCACCTTCAGGATCACATCCTTTGCGGATACCCAGGGGCGCAGCTGCCCGGTCAGTTCTATCCGCACCACCCGGGGTGCGGTCATATAGAAGGGACCGCCGCCCATTGCAACCGCAACATCGATACCTCCGGCTCCCATGGCAATCATGCCGATGCCTCCCCCGGTGGGAGTATGGGAATCTGAGCCGAGAAGGGTCTTTCCAGGGATACCGAATCGCTCCAGATGGAGCTGATGGCAGATGCCGTTTCCAGGCCGGGAAAAGACCGCCCCGTAACGTGCCGCCACGGTTCTCAGATAATCGTGGTCATCGGCATTCTCAAACCCCACCTGCACGGTATTGTGGTCAACGTAGCTCAGGGCAAGTTCGTTCTGAACCCGGTCCAACCCCATAGCCTCAAACTGAAGAAACGCCATGGTGCCTGTTGCATCCTGGGTCAGGGTCTGGTCAATACGGATGGATATCTCATTGCCCGTCTTGAGTTCCCCTGAAACCAGATGTTCAGAAAGAATTTTCTCTACAATATGTGTTCCCATATCTGCTCCATATATTCATGAATGATGTTGGTGATACGGTTACTATAATGAGTTTTTAACTCATCTTCAACGGCTGACCGCCCTGCGGACTACCAGTTGTCCCAGCAGTCCTACAGCGGCTACTGCCGCCGCCAGGAGCATGGTATACCGGAATGCCAGCAGGTCGAAGAGCATTCCTCCCAGGGAGGAGCCTCCGAAGACACCTGCGGTAAGCACCGCCTCATGGAGGGCCATACGATGTTCCCGGTCGATACTGCCCGAGACTCCATGGAAGATGGCGAAACTGTAGATATGGGCAAAGCAGATCCCGAAGAGCACCATAAAGAGCACCGTATCCAGCCTTCCCTGGAGCAGGGACCCGAACAGACAGACCAGCAGGGCTGCTGTCTGGACCCCGATCATAGCCGACGAACGGTGGTGCCACCAAGCGGATCGTCCCAGCAGGAAAAAACTGGCGGTGGTGGCACTCCCCCTGATCAGCAGCATAAATCCGATGGTTCCTTCAGGAAATCCAAGACGTTCCTGGGCGAACATGGGAAATATATTCATGGTAATGCCGAAGATGAAATAGCCGGTGAAAAGCCCGATCCAGCAGAGATAACGAAGGGGTGTACTTTCATCGGTCTGGGGACCCTGGGCGTTCAGGGTGCTGCGGGAGGGGACTTTTCGGATATCGGGAAGTACCAGGGCACTGTATGCAGTCAGAAGGGTAATCACCAGGGCAAGTCCCGCAGCGCTGAGCAGCGCAAAGCGGGGAGCCAGTTCTGAAAGCAGTCCCGCCGCATAGGGTCCGAGAATCATACCGATACTCCAGGAGACGTTGAACTGCCCCATCCTCCTGCCCAGATCATGCTGCTCCCGTCCCCGGGAGAGCCAGCCCATGACCGGCGGCCAGAAGACAGACATGCCGACTCCGTAGAGTCCGTAGAGCATGAATGCCAGGGGCAGCTGCCGGGTGAGGACAATAATGACGGGAATGACTGCCAGTACAGTGGTTGATCCTATCACCGCATGCAGAGGCTTTATCTGTGAGCGGAACCGCTTGAGTCCCAGCAGACTGATACAGTAGGTCACCGAAGCCGTGGATGCGAAGATCCCTACAAGGGAGGGACTTGCCTGCAGGGTATAGCGGACAAAGAACACCAGGGCAAGGTTCAGCATGCTGATTGAAGCCTGGCCGATGAAGGAGATACTCAGTAACAGTGTCAGCAATGTTCGGTCTGTTCGTTGCATCTATGGTAGTTATAATCGTTTACATAAAGCCGTGCAATAGGATATAATCCTTCTCACCATGAATGTACTGATCAGTAATACCCCCCTGGTGGCCGCCTTTACCGGCTTTGTAGTCGCCCAGGTTCTTAAGATTATCTTCCTGCTCATTGTTGAACGCCGGTTTGATATCCATGTGGCAGCAAGTACCGGGGGCATGCCCTCTTCCCACACCGCCACGGTAACAGCCCTGACTACCAGTATTGGCATGATTCATGGAGCGGGCAGCACCTTCTTTGCCATCGCTCTGGTGTTCTCGATTGTAGTAATCTACGATGCTGTGGGTATCAGGCAGGCAGCCGGCAAGCATGCCGAGCTGCTCAATGAAATGACCCTGCTCATCAATGATCTCTTCGAGCACGGGTTCAAGCATAAGGACCTCAAGACGCTTCTGGGTCACACCTATCCCCAGGTAATCGCAGGTATTCTGGTGGGTTCCCTCACAGGCTACCTTATGACCGGAGTGTTCTGAGAAGAATTTTGTTCCCCTTGATATTCATACATTCAAGTAGACTGCGGGAACTTGATGGAACATGGCTTCACTAGAAAAAATACCGGACACATAGCAGTAAAAACCCAGGAGAAAGCATTTCGTCCGAGCTCTAATGTGACCGACGGGGTGCTGATTCCCAATTAGAAGAACAAAGCGCTGTTTAACTCCTGGAGGATCATCTTCGGCCGTGGAGTCGTGATGATCATTCTGCCTGCAATTGGCAATGAGTTTATCGCCATGCTGAAGGACTCCTCTCTGGTTCCGGTAATCATCCTCCGGGGTATTCTCAGACGGAGAAGGAAGTACATCTCCCGGCTGCTTGGGATCATGGAAGAGAGGCTGAAAAACGATGAGTGACAGAATACGTATAGAGAAAGTGAATAAAGTATTTCCGGTGGTCCATGCGGTCAAAGATGCATCCCTTACGGTCAAGAAGGGTGAGGTGGTACTGATCATCGGTCCGTCGGGCAGCAGGAAAAGCACCCTGCTGCGCAGCGTAAACCGTCTGGAGACGGTAACTTCCGGGCGGATCTGGATAGATGAAGATGAGGTGACCAATCCTAAGACTGATATCAGGAAGATACGGGAAGAGGCGGGGATGGTATTCCAGAGCTTCAACCTGTTCCCCCACCAGCGGGTCATTGATAATATCTCCATAGCTCCGAGACACGTGTGGAGACTCACCAAGGACGAGTCCTATGAACAGGCACGGCTGCTTCTCAAAAAAGTGGGGCTTGCTGAAAAGGAGCAGTCCTATCCTGATCAGCTCTCCGGGGGTCAGCAGCAGCGGGTAGCTATTGCCCGGGCTCTTGATCCTGAACTGATTAAGGAGGTGCTGGACGTCATGCTCGACCTGGCCCGGGAAGGAATGACAATGCTCGTAGTCTCAGACGAAATGGGCTTCGCCCGGGATGCCGCCGACAAGGTAGTGTTTATGGATGAGGGAGAGGTGATCGAAATAGCTGCACCCAGCAAGCTCTTCTCCTCCCCGGAACATGAGCGTACCAAGCGCTTTCTCAATCATATCCTGTAACTGCATCCGGCCTCACGGCCGGCTGTTTTTTATTCCCTGCCGCATAGAAAACTTTTTTTACTCCACACTGCAGGTTAAACGATCACAACATCAGGTTCATCATGCGTACAGGGAGACAAAAAAGATCATGTAGATGAGGATGAATTTCGCTTTTTTTTAATAAAACTGACTACCGGTATGAGCAGTTCATCAACTTACTTACCTTTACTAAAAGGATGTGCCGGTCCTAAGGGCAGAGAGTCCTTCATTATAAGCCGCACCCAGAAGATGTTATTAAAATCATTTGGGATCTTAATTACGTATACTAACTTTTTTTTTATCTTGTAATACACTTATTATATGTTATTATATACTTATTATCGTATTTTGTCACTTATAAGCTGGTGCCAGTGATATCTATTGATCATCAGGCATTTCAACATGAGCAAGTACTACTGTGTAAACTTTATGACACCAGATCGCAACTGGGAGATATACTCGTTACCCCGTAGCCGGGATGCGAAACACGGGAGGAAACTCACCTATGGCTGAAATGATTGATAAAAAACAAGCACAGGGGTGCGCGGACTGCAAGGAGGAGCTTGACGTCAGTGAAGCCCTGCCATTGATTGACCAGATCATCGGTTCATTCAAGACAACGAAAGGTGCGCTCATACCAATCCTTCAGCAGACCCAGAATCTGCTCGGATACCTGCCTGAGGAAGCGCTGCTTCATATCAGCAGGGAATTAGATACTCCCTACAGCGAGGTAACCGGGGTGGTGACGTTCTACTCCTTTTTTTCCACCGTCCCCAGAGGTAAGCATGTGATCCGGGTCTGTCTGGGAACCGCCTGCTACGTGCGGGGAGGCAAGCAGGTACTGGATGCACTCGTCAGGGACCTGAACATCGGAGTCGGAGAGACTACCGAGGATCGCTTTTTTTCTCTTGAAGTGGGGCGTTGTTTCGGAGCCTGCAGCCTAGCTCCGGTAGTCATGATAGATGAGACAGTACATCAGCGCATCAGGCCTGATAAGGTTCACGAGCTGTTGGCACAATACCGGGATCAGGATCAGGAGGAGGGAGCACATGCCTAGAAAAAAAATTAAACTGAGTTCGATTGAAGCATTTCACCAAGCGGTAGCAGCCTGCAGGAAGGAAGCACAGCAGCGCTCAGTTGAACCGGAAATTCATGTCTGCACCGGCGGAGGCTGTATTGCCTCGGGATCACTGGAGACAGTACGGGCACTGGAAGAAGCCCTCCAGGCTGCCGGAAAAACCGCTCGGATTGTACAGACCGGCTGCATGGGTCCCTGTTCGAAGGGTCCGGTAGTACGGATGATGCCGGATGGAATTACGTATGAAGCTATAACGAAAGACCGGGCAGCCCGCATAGTTCAGGAGCATCTCATTGGCGGGAACATCATCGCTGAATTTGCCCAGAAGGATCTTGAAACCAAAGAACCCACAGATGATGAGAGCAGAACCAGCTTTTTCCATCCCCAGCAGCTGATTGTCCTTCGTAATTCAGGCCGAATAGATCCACTGCGTATTGAAGAGTATCTCAACATAGGGGGCTACCAGGCTCTCGTTAAGGTGCTTACCGACATGACCGCCGAGGATGTTATCAAGGAAATGGAACGTTCCGGATTGCGGGGACGAGGCGGGGCAGGATTTCCAACCTGGATGAAGTGGAAATTTACTTATGACGCGCCCGGAAGAACAAAATATGTGCTGTGCAACGCTGATGAGGGAGATCCGGGGGCCTTTATGGACCGCAGTGTCCTTGAAGGAGATCCCCACAGCATCATAGAGGGTATGGCCATCGCAGCATATACCGTCGGTGCAAGCCAGGGATATGTGTATGTAAGGGCTGAATATCCCCTTGCTATTGCCCGCCTCCAGAAGGCTATTGAACAAGCCCGATCATGGGGGCTTCTGGGCAAACCGGTGCTCGGGTCACGATTCTCCTTTGACCTTGAGATCCGTATGGGATCCGGTGCATTTGTATGCGGTGAAGAGACCGCCCTGATCAATTCAATAGAAGGGAAACGTGGAGAACCGCGACCAAGGCCGCCCTTCCCGGCCCAAAAGGGTCTCTGGGACTGCCCTACCCTGCTGAATAATGTTGAGACCTACGCCAATGTCGCGGCGATCATAGACAAGGGATCCTCCTGGTACAGCCAGTTTGGAACCGAATCAAGCAAGGGCACTAAGGTATTTGCCCTGGCAGGATCAATAAATAACACCGGCCTGGTGGAGGTTCCCATCGGAACTCCCCTCGGTGATCTGATATACGACGTAGGTGGAGGCGTAAAGAACGGACGTGAATATAAGGCCACCCAGATCGGAGGCCCCTCAGGCGGCTGTATCCCGAAACAGCACCTCAACGTACCATTGGACTATGACCCGTTGATTCAGCTGGGCAGCATCATGGGTTCAGGCGGTATGATCGTCATGGATGACACCTCCTGCATGGTTGATGTAGCCCGCTACTTCCTGGAATTTGTCCAGGAGGAATCCTGCGGAAAGTGTGTCCCCTGCCGGGTCGGCACGAAGAGGATGCTGGAAATCCTGACAAATATCTGCGGAGGCGAGGGCAAGGAGGGAGACATCGAAACCCTTGAGGAACTCGGTGTCATGATTAAGGAAACATCCTTGTGCGGGCTGGGTCAGACAGCACCCAACCCGGTACTCTCCACTATCCGCCATTTCAGGGAAGAATATGAAAGCCATATCAGGGACAGGCACTGTGAAGCCGGCGTGTGTGCAGGGCTGGTACGGGCCTCTTGTCAGAGCGCCTGCCCGGCACATGTGGATGTTCCGGTCTTTGTTGCCCTGGTGGCAGAGGGACGATATGCAGAAGCCCTGAAGCTCCACCGGGAGCGTAATCCCTTCGCTGCAGTCTGCGCCCGTGTCTGTTTTCATACATGTGAAGAGAAATGCCAGCGTATGAGCATGGATGACTCCGTTGCGATACGCGGCATCAAGCGGTTTATGGTGGACCAGGAGGTTACCATACAACTGCCCAAGGTGCTGAAAAGCGATGAGAATGCCGGAAAGAAAATTGCCATTATTGGAGCCGGACCTGCTGGACTATCCTGTGCATATTTTCTCTGCCGACTCGGCTATCGGCCGACCATCTTCGAGGCAGCATCAAGACCTGGCGGTATGCTCGTCCAGACTATCCCCTCTTACCGGCTCCCCCGGGAGACTCTGGCTAGAGAAGTGCGTATGATCGAGCAAATGGGTACTGACATCATCACTGATCGAGCTCTTGGGAAAGACTTCACTATTGAAAGCCTTCGTGAAGAGGGATATGAGAAGGTCTTCATCGGACTGGGAGCTCCAGAATCTCTCGATATGGGACTGCCTGGTGAACAGGCGGATGGCGTCGTCCAAGCTGTTCCGTTTCTCCAGCGATATAATATCCGAGGTTCAGTTGAGGTAGGCCGGCAGGTGATCGTAATCGGAGGCGGCAACGCAGCTATCGATGCCGCCAGAACTGCCATGCGCCTGGGTGCTGACTCGGTGAAAATTGTCTACCGTCGATCAAGGGAGGAAATGCCGGCGTATGCTGAAGAGGTTCACGAAGCGGCCCAGGAAGGAGTGAATATTTCACCCCTCACCCAACCTGTTGAAATAGTTACCGATTCGGATAACAAGGTTGCCGGGCTGAAATGCATCTCCATGGAACTGGGTGATTTCGACGCATCTGGACGGAGAAGACCCACCGCTCAGCATCATGATTCTTTCACCCTTGAGGCTGATCAGATCATTATAGCAATTGGACAGCGGCTCGACCCTGCAGTATTTGCAGATGAGGGCATTGAACTCAATTCCCGGGGTTTTATTGTTGCAGACCTTGCCTCAGGAAAAACCAGCGTCAAGGATATCTTTGCCGGTGGTGACTGTGTAGAGGGCCCCTCCTCTGTTGTGCGGGCAATAGCAGCCGGAGAGCGGGGAGCAGTCGGCATCGACATCCAATATACTGGAAAGGACAATGCCTTTTGGAAGTATGAAGTTGAGACGAAGACAGATTTTGATCCCGACGCTGATCCAGTCACAGATCAGAGGGTTCCCATGAGGGAAATACCCTTAGAACGCAGGGTGAACAATTTTGAGGAAGTCGAACTTCCCTGGGATGAACATACAGCCAAAGCACAAGCCAGGAGATGTCTCCGCTGCGATTACGGGAAGCATATCAAACCTGCAATAAAGGAGGACGTCAATGTCTAAACAGATGATCAACATGACCATCAACGGTAAACAGATAGAGACTGCCAAGGATAGCACAGTTTTTCAGGCGGCTCAAAAGGCCGGAATCAAGATCCCGACGCTCTGCTATCTGGAAGGGAAAAGTCCCATGGCAGCCTGCAGGGTGTGCGTGGTTGAGATTGAAAAGGTCAGGGCGTTGGCTGCTTCCTGCTCCACTCCGGTATTCGACGGAATGGTGGTACATACTAATAACAAGCGGGTTCGGGATGCTCGAAAGATAGTTGTAGAACTTCTGCTCAGTGAGCATGAGGGAAACTGTCAGATCTGCGATCGAAGTGATGACTGTGAACTGAAACAACTCGCCCATGATCTAGGCATCCGGGATATCTCCTTCGATGGAGAGAAGACCGCATCCTATGAGGATATATCTACCGTTTCCCTGGTCCGGGATGCAGGCAAGTGCATCAAGTGCAGGCGCTGTATTACCGCCTGTAATGAGACCCAGGGTGTGGGTGCTCTCTTTCCCCAATACCGGGGATTTGAAACCCGCATTGGCCCTGCCTTCACTCATCAGCTGGACGCTGTGGCTTGTGTACAGTGCGGTCAGTGTGCGGCAGTATGTCCTGTAGGTGCCATCACCGAACGGAGCCACATCGAACAGGTGGTTGAGGCACTTGAGGATCCATCCAAGACCGTGGTTGTTCAAACCGCTCCCGCCATCAGGGCTGCCCTGGGTGAGGCATTCGGCATGCCACCGGGTACCCTTGTTACCGGAAAAATGGTAAGCGCCCTCAGGCAGCTTGGATTTGATGGTATTTTTGATACCAACTTTACCGCTGATCTTACTATCTTGGAAGAGGGATCGGAACTGCTCATGAGGCTGCATGCTGCCCTTAAGGAAAAACGGGATGATGTAGCCCTCCCCCAGTACACCAGCTGCTCACCTGGGTGGATCCAGTATATGGAATATTACTTCCCGGAGATTATTCCAAACATCTCCTCCTGTAAGTCTCCCCAGCAGATGTTCGGTGCCCTGGCTAAGACCTACTATGCAGCCCAGAAAAAGGTTGATCCCAAGGACATGGTAGTAGTTTCCATCATGCCCTGTACTGCAAAAAAGTTTGAGGCAAAACGGCCCGAGATGTTCTCCAGCGGATACCAGGATGTGGACTACGTACTGACAACCCGGGAACTGGGCTCACTCATAAAGATGCACGGTATTGATTTCTCCTCTCTGGAGAATAGCGAGATGGACTCTCCCCTGGGACTTTCATCCGGTGCCGCGGATATCTTCGCAAATTCCGGAGGTGTCATGGAGGCTGCCCTGAGAACAGTCTACGCCCTGACCACAGGACGAAATCTTCCTACAAAAAACCTGCATGTCAAGGAGGTGTCCGGGCTGAAGGGAATTAAGATGGCTTCGGTTACCCTCACGGATGTAGTAGATGCCTGGGACTTTCTCGAAGGTGTTGAGGTGAAGGTTGCTGTGGCCCACGGTTTGGAAAACGCTTCAACGCTGGTGAAATACTCCCAGGAACACCCAGGGGAATTACACTTTATAGAAATTATGACCTGTCCGGGTGGATGTATCGGCGGTGGAGGTCAGCCTCGGTTTACCACCGATGATGTGCGAAGAGCAAGAATTGCGGCTATCTACAAAGAGGATGAGGGCAAGACCATCAGGCAGTCCCATGAGAATCCCGCAATCACTGAGATTTATGAACGGTTCCTTGAGAAGCCCTTGAGTGAGCGTTCCCACAAGCTGCTTCACACCCACTATCATATGAAAGAGAAGGTGCACCTCAAAGAAGATGCATAGATCAAGTTTATACAACTTCAGTCCAGGGGATCCTCAAATTATCCCCTGGACTTTTTTATGGTTTTTATCCAAGCAACTTTTCGATGTCTCCTGCAATATCCTTCGGCTTAAAAGCAGGAGCATACCGTTTAACAGGATATCCTTGAGCATCTATAAGAAACTTGGTAAAATTCCAGGTTATCCGTTTACCGAACTTGCCTTGGAGCCTATCCTTGAGCAGAGCAAACAAAGGATGGGTATTCCTTCCATTCACAGATACCTTCTCAAACATGGGAAAGCTTACCAAGTAATCATTATAACAGGTCTGTTCGATAGATTCTTTTCCACCCGGCTCCTGCCTGGCAAACTGGTTGCAGGGAAACCCTAGTACAGCAAAACCCCGGTCCCGATAGGTCCGATGGAGCTGCTCCAGTCCTGCATACTGGGGGGTATAACCGCATTTGCTTGCGGTGTTCACTACTAGGAACACCCTGCCCCGGTACTGCTCCAGAGTAGTTTTCACCCCCTGAAGGGTAACGACTTCTGTTTCATATATGCTTTTATGCACTTCCATATACACCTCACGTATAACCAATATAGCTATGGAGCACTGCAGCGCCAACAGAATTCATTGATTGATTAGTCCAAGTTCACCCCAGGGTGTTGCACTTTTCAGGGATATTCGGTAGTATCCTTCTTGCAGCAAAGATATTTTTTTTGCTGAGATACATAACATAACGGGCTGTAGCGCAGGGGTTTAGCGTACGTGTCTGGGGGACACGGGGTCGGCGGTTCAAATCCGCCCAGCCCGACTTTTTTTCTAAACTGGCAAGAACATATTATCACAGTCCTCCTAGAAGAGGATTCATGACATCCAAACACAGGTTGCTGCATTTCATTTTTTTGCTTCCTGACATGCTTCAGAATAATACCCAACAGAACAATTCCTTTTTTCTCACCGCAAGCTTTGTACGCTCCAGATTTGATGAATTCAACCGCAGCTGAGGCAATGCTGCTAACCGCTTGCTTTCCAAGGCAGCCACTAGTACGAAAGAAACATTATTTAGTTGATAAACCTAGGCAAAAGCTGCTGCTGCGATATAGTTGCCGGTAGGGTGCAGGTCAAATAAGTTAGAGCTATCCTGACCTGCGCTCCCAGAAGTCCTCAAACCTTCCACTAAGCTTACAGCAACGCAGTGCGATGATGGCATTTGCTCCTTGTACAGACCAATGC
>SKJE01000169.1 GCA_007116075.1 Spirochaetia bacterium | reverse complement strand
CTTCAAGTTTTTTGAAGAGAATTTCAACATTATGAACCGTAACAAAAACGTCGGTTGTTCCAAGCATCGTCCAGTCCGCATCATCTGCTCCGAAGAATCTGCATATTCTTCGGGAAGTCTCCGGTAGATAGGGACTGAGCAAAATCCCGACATCCCGTACAATCAGAGCCAGGGCTGCAAGCAGCTTTCCAGCTCCTTCCGGATCCTCCTTGCGCATCTTCCAGGGTTCACCAGCTTGGAAGAGACGGTTCCCGTAGTTACTCAACTCGCAGATCTCCCGCAGGGCATCCCGAAGTTCAGCCCGGTCAAGCATGTCGGTGATGCGCTTCTCACTCTCCGTAACATGAACAAGAATTTCCGGATCAATATTAGCTTGGGGAATGGTCCCGTCATAGAAGCGATTGAGGAACATCAACGTCCTATTAATCAGATTGCCAATATTTCCGATAAGTTCTCCGTTGACCTTTTCCTGAAAATCCTTCCAGGTAAAGGTGTAGTCGGACTTCTCGGGACGATTGTAGAAAATATAGAATCTCCAGACATCCGCCGGTATGCCGGTATCTCTGACATCGGTGCCGAACACCCCAATTCCCTTGCTTTTGGAAAACTTGCCCGCTTCGTAATTGAGATATTCTGTTGAGGACATATGGTGAAGCATCGTCCAGGGCTCCCCTGTTGCTAAAAGGCTAGCAGGAAAAATCACCGTATGAAAGGGAATATTGTCCTTCCCGATAAACTGGAACAGTTCAACTTCCTCTGGATTCTGCCACCACGATTTCCAGTCTTCGGTCAAGTCAGCAGTGATGGAGATATACCCGATGGGAGCATCAAACCAGACGTAGAATACTTTATGTTCGAATCCTTCCTTGGGCACCGGGATGCCCCACTTGAGATCCCGGGTTATACAGCGCTCCTTGAGACCATCCCTGATCCAGCTGCGGGTCATCTGGAGGGCATTGCGGGCCCAGAACCCCTTCACACTGGCTTCCTGCATCCACTGCTCAAGCTTGGGAAGAATTGCCGGGAGGTTAAGATAGAGATGGCTGGTCTTCTGGATCTCGGGTGTGCTTCCGCATATTCCACACCTGGATGAGATCAGATCAATAGGGTCCAGAAGCTTACCGCAGTGTTCGCATTGATCTCCCCGGGCAGCTTCGTACCCGCAGTGGGGGCAGGTACCGTGGACAAACCGGTCTGCAAGAAACCGGTCACAGGTACTGCAGTGGGGCTGCTCTATCTCAGCTTCACTGATATATCCGTTCTCATCCACTTTCCGGAAAATGTGCTGGACGATCTCGGTCTGCACAGGCCGGGAGGTTCTTCCGAAGTGGTCAAAGTTGATATTAAACCACTGATAAATATCCCGATGAATTTCATAGTACTGGTCACACAGCTCCTTGGGAGTTACTCCTTCCTGGAGGGCCTTCGTCTCCGTAGCAGTCCCGTACTCGTCGGTACCGCATACATAGAGTGTCTCATAACCCCGGAGTCGGCAGAACCGCGCAAATACATCTGCTGAAAGCACCTGTATAAGGTTCCCGAGATGGGGAATGTTGTTTACATAGGGAAGTGCTGAGGTAATCAATCGTCTCTTTTCCATAAAAAGCACTATATATCGTTGTTTCTTGTTATGCAAGCGTTGAGATTCTTCACATTCCTTGACTCTCGGGTGAACTTATGATTAGTATATAAGCTAACGCTTAACAAGGAGGAGGCTATATGCTAGAAGGCAATACCTCTCCGAAGGGACAGCAGATTACTATTTCACCCAAGCTCATCGTTCTGGTGCTTGTTGCTATTGTTATTATACTGCTTGCAGCAACCAGTTTGTTTGTGGTTGATCAAACGGAACAGTCAGTCGTGCTACGTCTCGGGAGATTTCAACGTACCGTAGGTCCTGGATTGCAGTTTAAACTGCCTTTGGGAATCGAACAGAATTATAATGTACCTACCCAGCGAATCCTCAATATGACATTCGGGTTCCGGGATGAAGGTAGCGGACTTACCACCGGCGTACACCGGGGCGATTATCCGGAAGAGTCAATCATGCTGACAGGAGACCTGAACATCATTGACGTTGAATGGATTATCCAGTACAGAATTACCGATCCACGTGCCTGGTTGTTTAATGTCCAGGAGCGGGAAACAACTATCAGGGATATCAGCCAGTCGGTAACTAATAAGCTGGTTGGAGACCTGGCGATCCTGGACGTTATCGGTCCGGAACGGACCAACATTGAATACATGGCCCAACGTGATATGCAGCGTTCCCTGGATCAGTACGGTCTCGGTATCACCATCACCACGGTGCGGCTTCGAAACATTGTACCGCCCAAGGGTGAAGTCCAGGATGCCTTTGAGGATGTCAACAGGGCAATTCAGGACATGAACAGACTTGTAAACGAAGGTCGGGAGCAGTACAACCGTGCAATTCCCAGGGCCCAAGGTGAGGCGGCCCAGCTGATACAGCAGGCTGAAGGATATGCTTCTGAGCGTGTAAATACCGCCCGGGGTGATGTAGCACGATTTGCATCAATCCTTGAAGCGTACCAAACCAACGAGGACGTGACCAGGACCAGGCTCTATTATGAGACCATGGAGGCTGTCTTCGAAAAGACAGACGGAACGACCATTATTGATAAGACCCTTGAAAACTTCCTCCCTCTCCAGTCTATTCAGCAGCGTAATGAAGGAGGGGTACAGTAATGAAGAAACTCATAACTACACTGGTAATTATTGTTGTTCTTCTGGTTGTGGTGGTACTTCTTGGACCCTTCTACATAGTGAATGAAGGAGAACAGGCTGTAGTAACCCGTTTCGGAGCTATCGTGAATGCAACCGATGACTCAGGACTCCACTTAAAGATGCCGGTCATTGACAATGTGGTAAAATATCCTAAAAAGGTGCTTTCATGGGATGGTGACGCACAGCGTATACCCACCAAGGAAAACCAGTTTATCTGGATTGATACCACTGCACGCTGGAGAATTGACGATCCTGCACTCTTCTATGAGTCAGTAACCACAGTTGATCAGGGATACTCCCGTTTGAATGATGTGGTGGATTCTTCAGTTCGAACCATTATAGCTGAGAACTTCCTGAGAGAAGCAGTACGGAATTCAAACCGTATTATGGAGATCGACCGGGATGTCATCGGACTTGAGGAAGCAGAGGCTGTCAAGACTGAAGATGGTTCCATCGGAACCGACCAGCTTCGCCAGCTTACCCAGATGGACCAGAGCTACGACCGGGTAGATAAGGGACGTGAAAACCTCTCTGTTGAGATGTATGACGCAGCCCAGGAAGTGGTCTCCTCCTACGGTATGGAACTGATTGATATTATCATCAGGCAGATCAGATATTCAGATGATTTGACCGAGAGCGTATACCAGCGCATGATCGCTGAACGTATCCAGATTGCAGAAGCTTATCGCTCCTTCGGTCAGGGACTAAAGAGTGAATGGATGGGACGGCTGGACAACGACCAGCGACGTATTCTATCTGAAGCCTATGCAACTGCAGAGGAAATCCGCGGACGGGCTGATGCCCGGGCGGTACGGGTCTATGCTGAAACCTATCAGCAGGATGTGGATTTCTTCGAATTCTGGCGGGCAATAGAATCCTACAGAAGAGTACTTCCTGATATGCAGAAGGTGCTCTCTACTGACAGCGACTATTTCAGGTTCTTTTACAACAAGAGCGGTGAATAGCCAGCACTGAGCTTATATCCAGCCCCGGTTTCTACCGGGGCTGTTTTATGGTATAGTGCTTATAAGATGAAACTGCTCAGCGAACTCGCCCGATCAGCCGGTCTCCCTGCTCCCGAAAAGGATATTCCAGTAACGGGTATCTCCATGGATTCCCGTACTATTACCTCAGGGGAGCTTTTCTGTGCCCTCCATGAAGCACATATCTTCCAGGCGATATCCCGGGGAGCTGCAGCGGTGCTCACCTCTCAGGATTCTGGTTTATCCCATGCAGCCGTACCATTACTTCCTTCAGATGATCTTCGCCGGTCGATCTCCTCTGTATGCTCAGCTTTCTATGATCACCCATCCCATAGGTTAATCACCTACGGAGTGACCGGTACCAATGGGAAAACATCAACCGCTGCGTACCTCTACCAGCTGCTCAAGTTCTGTTCCCATAAGAGCTTTCTGATCAGCGGCGGGCGGACGGGATCATCTCTCTCAACCCCGGAGGCTCCTCAGCTCCATCAGCTGCTTAACCGCTGCCTGCTGGAGGGAGCCACCCATGGAGCTGTTGAGATTACCAGCCATGCCCTTTCAAATCGCAACTGCAGAACAGCCGATCTTCGGCTCTCCGGAGTTATTTTTACCTCCATGGGACGGGACCATCTCGATTTTCACCCTACCCTCGAGGACTATTATCGAGTGAAATGCTCAATCCTGAATCTTGCCGCAAAACATGCCCCGGTCATTCTCTCGACAACCTCTCCGCTTCTTCCTCTCCTGAAAAACCATGAAACAGATCTTCGCCTCCTGGGTAGGGATATTTGTATCAACCGCAGCAATGATACCATGTTTGAACTGACAGGCCCTGGTGGTCTTAAAACCGTGAAGCTTCCCCGTTCTCCCGGATATCTCCAGGAGAATATGCTGCTTGCTGTAACCGCTGTGTGGGATGAACTCCCCGTCTACTCAGACCTGTCAGAGGTTCTTTTTACACCTCCTGGAAGGGGTGAAGTCCTTAAACTGCGGGATGAACGGCAAGTCATTATTGACTATGCCCACAATCCAGAAGCGATTGAACGGGTTATGATGGAATACCGCGATGAGGGAAGACTGATCGTCCTCAGCGGAGCTGCAGGTAACCGGGATCAGGGAAAACGGCCGATTATGGGAGAGAAGCTCGATTCTTGGTCAGATCTGCTCTTCCTTACCGAGGAAGATCCCTTCGGGGAGGATCCAATGCAGATCATACGTGATATTCTCGAAGGAGTTTCCCGTAAAGTTCCGGGAAAGACCCTCTTCATCCATCCCCGCAGGGAAACCGCCATTGGTCATGCCCTTTCCAGCATGGAACCCGGTGATACACTCCTGCTGCTCGGCAAGGGTCATGAACGGACAATCCGCTACGGCACCACCAGCCGCTGGTGGGACGAAAAGGAAGTGCTTCTGCATCTTGCCCGAATCCTCGATTTGGGTATAGGATGACATCCATGAATGAACAGATCATCCTGCTCTACGGAGGAGCTTCCACGGAACATGAAGTATCGGTGCAGTCTGCGGCACATGCTGCAAATGAATACCCCGGCAAGGTGATTCCGGTGGCAATTACCCGTGATCACCACTGGTACCTGCAGGATGAGATTACTGCGAACATTGACTGTTCCCGGGAGGTATCTGTCCGTCCCGCAAAAGGACTCTATGCCGGAGAACACCTTCTTGAAGGAAGTTGTATACTCCCATTGACCCACGGCACCTTTGGTGAGGACGGAAGTCTCCAAGGCCTGCTCGCCCTGCTGCCCTATCCTGTCGCATCTGTATCGGTGGAGGCAAGTGCCGTCGGTATGAGCAAATATCTCACCAAACTGCTGTGCAGTTCCCTGGATATCCCAACCGTTTACTACCATGTTCTCCATGATAATGAACCCTGCAGTGAGCTACAGGGAATCACCTTCCCCTGCTTTGTGAAACCCGACCGGGGTGGAAGTTCTGTAGGAATCACTCAAGTCAAAAGTCCCGAATCACTTCAGGATGGGGTTTCACATGCACTCAGATATGATCATCGGGTACTGGTGGAGGAGTCTGCTGATGCGGTGGAACTGCAGATCGGATGGATCTGCGAGGGAGATCGAATACGCTATTCAGCGGTGGGAGAGATTGCTGCTGCCGAAGGGTTCCACAGCTATGAGACAAAATACATCAATGATTCCGGCATACAGACCGAGATTCCCGCAAAACTTGACCGTGATATCATGATGAGACTGCTGGAGTATACCACAAGAATGCTCAAGGCCCTTGACTACCCGCTCTACGGACGTATGGATTTTTTCTATTCCAGATCCAGCGGTCAACTGATGCTGAATGAGCTCAATACGATACCAGGCATGACCCCCTCAAGTATCTTTCCGAAACTGTTCATGCACCAGGGACTCAATCTCGGTCAGGTGATCAGCCTGGTTGTCTCCGCTGCACAGGAAACATTTCAAAGCACCTCAAAGCTCATACGGACATTGAGCTCGGAGCATCAGCTATGAAAGAAGCGGTACTGTTTCATGTAGATATGGATGCCTTCTATGCCTCGGTAGAACAGTGCGATAATCCCTCCCTCAGGGGAAAGCCGGTTATCGTCGGAGGTACCAGTACGAGGGGGGTTGTTTCGGCCTGCTCCTATGAGGCACGAACATTCGGGGTCCATTCTGCTATGCCAATGTTCCAGGCCCGCATACGCTGTCCCCAGGGTGTATTTGTCCAAGGGCGGATGAAACGGTACGAAGAGGTCAGCGGTGCAGTAATGGACATTCTCGGCTCCTTTGCTCCGGAGGTGCAGCAGATTTCTATTGATGAGGCCTTTCTGGTTATGACAGGGACCGAGGGGATATACGGAGCTCCCCTTGAGGCCGGTAGAAGGCTGAAACAGCTCATCAGAGATGAGCTTCAACTCACAATATCAGTGGGAATAGGACCTTCCCGGTTTATTGCAAAGATGGCCTCTGATGCCGGAAAACCCGACGGACTCTTCCAGGTCCTTCCCGGAGAGGAACAGCTGTTTGTAAACTCCCTCCCCTTATCAAAGCTCTGGGGAGTCGGACCAAAAACCATTGAGTCACTCCGCAGCATGGGCTGCACCGCTCCTGCCCACCTGCAAAGGTATTCCGAAGCACAGCTTCGGGAGCTCTTTAGCCCCTCCCTGGGATCCTATCTCTATCGTGCAGTACGGGGGATTGATCCGGGGATACTTATGGGGGCACCGAAAAGCCGTTCCATCAGCAATGAAACTACCTTTGAACATGATATCTCCGACATAGAGGTCATAAAGGGATATGTGCTTGAACTCTCCCATCAGGTGATGTTTAGGACTATGCAGGAGCATCTCGTGGGGTGCACTCCCTTTGTAAAATACAAACTTGCAACAATGCAGTCCTTTACCTGCCAGCAGACCATAAGGGAACCGGTACTCAACGCCCATCAATTGTACGATACAGCTACAAAGCTGCTGCTGGGACGATGGGATGGTTCCCCTCCCCTTCGACTGGTCGGCGTCGGCCTTTCCTCCCTAACACAGGAGGATACGGTGCAGCAGTCTCTTTTCGAGGACGAACAATCCCAACGTCAGCGGGATGTAGAACAGGCAGTACTGCGGCTCAGAGAGCGGGGAAACAGACTCTCAAAGGCCTCCAGCCTTGCAAGAGGCTTTGAAAAAAAACAGAAATAGGATATGATTACCCATGCGTATCCATGTAGTCCTGGTAGAACCGGAGATCCCGCAAAACACCGGCAATATTGCCCGTACCTGTGCTGCCACGGGAGCAGTACTGCATCTTGTTCATCCCCTGGGATTCTCCCTTTCCAGCAGGGATGTAAAACGTGCGGGTCTGGACTACTGGGATGATGTTGCCCTGGAGATACATCAGAATCTTCAGGACTTTCTTGATGTCTACGGAACCCGGCAGCTGCGTCTGTTTTCCACCAAGGCCCCAAGGGCCTACAGTGAGATGACATTCAGCAGTGACGAGGATATTTTTCTGCTCTTCGGGAAGGAGACTAAGGGCCTGCCGGAGTCTCTTCTCGAAGAGCATATACATCAATGCGTGCGGATTCCCATGCGGGAACACATACGTTCACTGAATGTATCAAATGCTGCAGCCATTGCAGTATATGACCTGCTCAGTCGTCAGGGTTTTCCCGGTTTGAAGCAGGAGGGATATTTTGCCAAGGAGGCTTAAGCACCATGACGTGTAATTCTGTCGGCTTTATTGGCTGCGGGAATATGGGGGGAGCTATTTTTTCTGCCCTGCGCCGCAGCGTTCCTGAACTAAAAATTTCGGTATTTGATCCCGATGAACGTAAGACATCTGTCCTTGATGCGCATGTCTGTCTCACCCCTGTGGAGGCAGCCGAGACATCCGATATCACGGTACTAGCGGTGAAGCCGCAGATCCTTCCCCAGGTCTGCCAGGATCTACCCCAAGGGCGTTATATCTCCCTAGCTGCAGGGATCTCCCTAGAGCAGCTCTCAGAGCTGCTGCCCGGCAGTGAAGTAATCCGTTTCATGCCCACTATGGCTGCTTTGGCCTCCTCTTCACCTGTTGCGGTCTGCTGGAACCAGGAACTCCGGCCTGCCTGGACCGATGATGCTCTTGAGATAGCCCAGTGTGCCGGACAGGCTATACCAATTGATGAATCCCTGATGCCAGCTTTTATCGGAGTATCAGGTTCAGGTATTGCATTTATATTTCAGTTTATTCATGCCCTTGCCCTTGGAGGCACTTTATCGGGCCTGAGTTATGAAAGATCTTTGGAACTCTCCAAGGAGACCATGAAGGGAGCTGTGGCGTTTCTTGAACAGACACAGATGAATCCCGCCGAGGCGGTCACCTTGGTAACCTCCCCCGGAGGTACCACCATAGCCGGTATTTCGGCACTTGAAGCTGGAGGGTTTACCCCTGCGGTCATGAAGGCAGTACAAACTGCCACTGAAAAATCTCAGAATATGTAAGGAAGTATACACCATGATTGATCTTCGGGAACTAAATACACGGTTTGATGAAATTGCTGAGAATATCAGATCGCGAAATATGGATCTGGACCTGGATGAAGTGCTGCGGCTCCAGCAGGAACGCAGCAGTCTCATCCAGGAGACCGAGCAGCTGCGCCAGCAGCGCAATGACCATGCAAAGCAGATGAAGCAGAAACTCTCTGCTGATGAACGGCAGCATCTCATAGAAGCGGGAAAAGGTATCAAGGGACGAATAGCTTCTGCCGAGGAGGAGTTGAAAAAGGTGGAAACCAGATACTTCTCCCTAGCCGGCAGGATACCCAATTATGCCCATCCCGACGCTCCTATCGGTAATGAAGAGAAGGACAATCTTGAACTTCGCCGGTGGGGAACACCCCGGGTGTTCGATTTTACACCCAAGGATCATATGGAACTTGCTCTGGAGCTTGACCTGATTGATTTTGATGCTGCAGTAAAAGTAACCGGTACAAAATTCTACTATTTCAAACGTGAGGCTGTTCTGATGGACCTTGCTCTCCAGCGCTACGCCCTTGATATCCTTGCAGCAAAGGGCTTCATCCTTATGATGACCCCGGATATGGCCAAAGAGTCTGTAGCTGCCGGAATCGGTTTTCAGCCCCGGGGTAGTGAAAGCAACATCTATACAGTAGAAGATTCTGACCTCTGTCTGGTGGGTACCGCAGAAATCACCCTCGGAGCCTATCACGCTCAGGAGATGATGGACCCGGAGGTGCTTCCCCGTAAGTATGCCGGTATTTCTCACTGCTTCCGCAAGGAGGCTGGAGCCGCAGGTCAGTATTCCAAGGGACTCTATCGGGTGCACCAGTTCTCGAAGGTGGAGATGCTTGTACTTACCCTCCCCGAACATTCAGAGTCTATGCACCAGGAATTGGTCGGTATTGAGGAGGAGATCTTCCAGGGACTTGAAATTCCCTATCGGGTAGTCGATACCTGTACCGGTGACCTCGGAGCACCTGCTTACCGTAAGTACGACATTGAAGCATGGATGCCCGGACGAGGCGACCTAGGAGACTGGGGCGAGATTACCAGTGCCTCCAACTGCACCGATTACCAGGCACGGAATCTAAAAATACGGTACAAACGGAACCAGGACATAGAACACGTTCATATCCTCAATGGGACTGCTGTTGCTGTTTCCCGGGCGCTTATCAGCATCCTGGAGAATCACCAGCGTTCGGACGGCAGCATCAGGATACCCGATGCCCTGGTACCCTATACAGGATTCAGTGAAATCCGGAGGTAGTTATGCAAGATTCCTACGGGCTGGTAACTGATTTTTATGAACTGACCATGACTCAGGGATATTTTCTGGAGCAGAATAATCCAGATGTTGTCTTTGAGATGTTTTATCGCTCCCAGCCCTTTCAGGGAGGATACTCCCTCTTTGCGGGTCTGCAGACGCTGCTGGAACAGATTCGATCCTTCACTTATCGGGAAGAGGACTTGGCATATCTGAGCTCAACCGGTGTATTCACTCCTGAGTTCCTGAACTACCTGAGGAACTTCTCCTTCACCGGCGACATCTACTCCATACCTGAAGGAACGGTGGTTTTCCCCGGAGAGCCGCTTATCCGTGTTCATGCACCGCTCATAGAAGCGCAGCTGATTGAGAGTTTTCTGCTTAACATCATTAATTTTCAGACTCTGATTGCCACAAAGACCTCCCGGGTGCTTCATGCCTCAAAGGGAGGAAAGATCCTCGAATTCGGGCTTCGCCGCGCCCAGGGACTTGACGGAGCCCTGTCGGCAACCCGGGCATCATATATCGGCGGAGCGATGGGTACATCCAACACCTGGGCAGGGGGAAGGTTCAATATTCCTGTTATGGGCACAATGGCCCATTCCTGGGTAATGACCTTCGACAATGAACTGGACTCCTTCCGCCGTTTTGCCCAGCACTACCCTGACAATGCAATACTGCTTATTGACACCTACGATACCCTCACTTCAGGACTTCCTCATGCTATCATAGTAGGAAAGGAACTGAAAAAAAAGGGAAAACGCATTGGTGTAAGGATAGACAGCGGAGACTTGAGTTATTTGAGTAAACGGGTTCGCCAGGCACTGGACCGGGCAGGCCTGGAGGATGCAACAATCACCGTATCAAATGATCTCAATGAGGAAATTATTCACCAATTGGTAAGTGACGGATCTCCAATTGATTCCTGGGGTGTCGGAACTCACTTGGTCACAGGCGGTTCTCAGGCAGCTATGAACGGAGTCTATAAACTTGCCGCCCGACAGCTTCCCGGGGGGGAGTTTAAACCAACCATGAAGCTCTCCAATAATCTGGAGAAGACTACCAATCCCGGCATAAAGCAGGTTTACCGGTTCTACTGGGAACAGGAAGCCCTGGCTGATCTCATCACCCTGGATCATGAGCCCACGGATGAGCGGCGCACCTACACCTTCCATCACCCGATGATCGACCAGGATTATTTTCAGCTGCCTAAGACCGGTTTTACATCGGTCATGCCGTTACTGAAGCAGGTGATGAGCGAAGGTCATATAATCGGAACACCGCCGACACTTGAGGAGATGCGGACATATGCCCAGCAGCAGCTCAATACGCTGGAGCGCTCATATACCCGGATAGTAAATCCCCATATCTATAAGGTATCGATCTCCACGGAGCTCAAGAAGCTCAAGACTGCAATGATAAAGGAATACCGGAAACGAATGAAATCCTAACGACTCCGGTATTCCAGCAGGGCTGACAGCATCCCCCTGGCAATGAGCATCTGGAATGACTCGTCCAGCAGCTGTTCCAGCTCGGAGGGATTGGTCATAAACCCCATCTCAACTAATACCGAAGGCATCTGGCTATACCGGATTACATAAAAATCCTGGTGACGTATCCCCCGGCTCGGCATGTATTCACCAACCTGGTCTCTCAGAGATTCAATCATCGCATCGGCCAGTGCATCGGTACCATCTTTAAGCTCCCGGTGAAGGGTGCGGTCTATTTCTTCAATTCTCCGTTTCAGATACGCATCCTCAACTGTCGGGGCAATATATGCTGTCACATCTCCCCTGTTTATCCACACCTCAAATCCACTGGCCTCTGGAACTACTGCAGCATTCGTATGGATCGAAAGATAGACCTTTGATGTACCCTCCGGGGGAAGGACCTGTGCTGCCATCTGGACCCGTGCAGGCAGGGATTGATAGGTATCATCCTCCCTGGTCAGGTACACATCAATCTCGGGGGCATGAACATCAAGAAGGTCTTTGAGCTTATGTGCAACTGAAAGATTAATATCCTTCTCCATCACCTGCTGCTGATGCTGCAGTACGACCGCACCGGGATCACGACCGCCATGGCCGGGATCGATGATCACTGCACCCAGAGGTTCAAGAAGGGGGACCGTTAGATCACGAGCACCAGATGGTGTTGCAGAGACAAGGTATACTGCGAGCAGGCAGTTGAGCATCAGTGCGAGAGTTCGTCCCATCTGCTGATGACCTCCTCCATACTCCTCATAAAACGATGCTGGTTATCCGCAACCCATTGCCGTTCCTCCGCCGCCCTCTGGTGAAGAAACGTACGAGTATGTTTAAGAATTCCCCGGACACGCTTCATAGAGCAGTTTCTTCGGTACCATCGATAGTAATCAAGATCTCTGGTCTGGTCATAGACAGGGAATCGTCTTTGATACTGAAGCCGAAGCGCATCTGATATTTCCAGGGAGTATCCCCAGAGCCACGCCCTGCTGCCGAAATCAACAAGCTGCCAGAATGGTTGCATAAACCGATCAGCATACCCTCCGATGGACCTGAATTGGAGCGTGTCATAGATGCCGGCATAATCGAAGGGCATAATGGTTTTTACCCCCTCCTGAAGAGGGGCAAAACCGATATGTTCATCCCTGCCGAAGGGAATGCAGGTACGGGGAAGCATGTTTGATGATGCATCCACCAGGACAGGAACCCTGCAGAGTAAGTGGTCATCTGCCGGCGGTGATAAGAACCTATCAGTTTGTACACGCATGTCCGACCAGCAGACTGACGTCCAGGCAGATCGTGAGCGCTCCATAATCTCGTTGACCACTTCCCCCGGAGTCCGCGCCTGGTGATGCTGGATAATCATAGTTCTGCTGAACTGATGGAGCATTTTTCTGGATGAATCCGCCTGGGAGGAGGTGCAGCTGATGATAACCGGCATTTCCGGGGAAGCCTGTTTCACCTCTTCAACGAGGTCCCATGTGGCTGCCAGATCACCACGCACTAAAATTCCCAGGGTTAACGGATGTGAATCGTAATAACTATCGCTGCTTGTCGTAATCGTGAGCATGTATTCCCTTTTCTAGTCACCTAAAAAGACGATGTCCTCCGGCCTGGCAATGACATCTCTGCGTTGACTGTCGGTGAGTTTTCTTATTTCCCGACTATGAAGCCCCATAACCGCCTTTATTTCACTGCTGTCCAGTGAGGGAACTGCCTTGGCGATATCATTAATCATCACCACCGATCCGGCGGCAAAGCTTCCCACAACGTTGATCACACCGGAGGGAAGCAGGCTTTTACTCTCCCTGAGAGCATCCACAGCTCCCTGATCAATTATAATTCTACCTGAACTCTGGGCGTTGAGAATCCATCGGGATCTCTGGGAAGCTTTCTTACCGGGAAAGAAAAAGGTTCCCACCGGTTTCCCTGCAATGATCCGGGTAAGATTGCCGGGATCTCTCCCTGAGGCAATAACAGAAATACAACCCGCCTTGGAGACGATTTCAACTGCCTTGATCTTCGTTTTCATGCCCCCGGTGGCAAAAAGGCTTCCCGATCCTCCAGCAGCGGATTTGATTGCGTCATCCAGCACCGCCACCTCCGGGATCAGCTTCGCAGAAGGATGTTTCCTGGGGTCGGCATCAAAGAGTCCCTCCACATCTGAAAGAATGATCAGCAGATCCGCATCAATTTTACTGGCTATTAATGCACTCAGCCGGTCATTATCCCCGAAGGCATTGCCGATCTCCGCAGTAGATACGGTGTCGTTCTCGTTACAGATAGGCAGCACCCCTAAGGATATAAGGGTTTCAAAGGAGTTACGGGTATTGAGATAGCTCTTTCTGTTCTTTAGTATCTCCGGAGTGAGCAGGATTTGGGAGGTGATGATTCCGTGCTGAGCAAAAAGGGTGCCGTAGTGATGCTGCAGATGCGGCTGACCGATGGAGGCACAGGCCTGGCGAAGTTTTATGGAGGTAATACGCTCTTTTATCTGCAGCAGGCTTGCACCGATTCCAATAGCTCCGGAGGAAACCAGGACCACCTGATACCCCAGTGAGTGGATCTGGGCAAGCTCACTGCACAGCAGGGAGAGAAAATCCCTGTTAATCCCCTCCTCCCCGCTGAGCAGGTTAGTGCCTACTTTGACAACTATCCGTTTCACCTGTGTGAGATCCCGACTACTGCTCATGTTATATCGATCTCCCGATGGGTAAAGGGCTTACCCTGAGATCCCGCATAGGTCTCGCTGACCTGACCGCTGCCGTAGAGCTTCCATTTATAGGTGACAAGCCCTTCCATACCGACAGGGCCCCGGGCATGAATTTTCTGGGTGCTGATACCCACTTCGGCACCCAGACCGTACCGGTATCCGTCGGCAAACCGGGTTGAACAGTTCCAGAATACACCCGCAGAGTCAACCATCTCCATGAATTTCCCGGCAAGCTGTTCATCTGAGGTGATTATCCCATCGGTATGCCCTGATCCATAGGTATGTATGTGGTCGACCGCCTCCTGGAAAGTTCCGACAATACGAATGGAAAGAATGAGATCCAGGTACTCCGTTGACCAGTCCTCTTGCGTAGCCGCACTGCAGGGTATGATCCGGGCGGTCTCTTCATCACCGCGAAGCTCAACGCCCCGCTCTCTCAAAGCTTCAGCCAGGGGAGGAAGCACGGTTGGGGCAATATTCCTGTCTACCAGGAGAGTTTCCAGGGCATTGCAGACCGCAGGGTACTGACATTTTGCATCAACACAGACCGAGACGGCAAGATCTATATCTGCCTGCTCATCTATGTAGAGATGGCAGATACCGTCGGCATGGCCGAGCACGGGTATGCGAGTATGATCCATGATATACTGCACGAATTCGTTGGAACCCCGGGGGATAAGCAGGTCTATAAGATCATCCAGATCAAGCATCCGGGTCACCTCTTCCCTGGTCTCCAGCAGACAGATCCATTCCGGGGAGAGTCCCGGTATATTCTTCTCTTTTACAGCCTGCTGGATACATTCAAAGAGGACCCGATTGGTTCTCAGCGCTTCCCTTCCGCCTTTAAGGACAATACCATTACCGCTTTTCAGGCATAATGATGCTATCTGCACCAGTGCATCCGGCCGAGATTCAAAGACCATACCAATCACCCCGATAGGACAGGTTTCCTGATACAGCTTCAGTCCATCATCCAGTTCACGGGCTGATAAAATCCTTCGGGTAGGATCCTTGAGGGTGATCACATCCTCGATACCCCGGCAGAGTCCGTCTAGCTTATGCTGGTCCAGTGCAAGCCGTTTGATCAGCGGTTCAGCAAGACCCTCTTCCCGTGCCCGAAGGATATCCTCCTCCTGGGCTGCAAAGATACGATCTTTTTCCCGCTGCAGCACCTCAGCAATACCTGTGAGCAGCACATTTTTCTCATCCTCCCGGAGGGATGCAAGTCTCCGCTGGGCCTTCACAACAGCTTGAACCTGGTCTCGAAGCATAGTATGTCCTCCTGTGTAGGAAAAACTATACCCTTTTTTTTCTACAGGAACAAGTACGTTCTTACTTGCAGATACGGCTCCGTTCCATTATATTATTATTAATATAATGGAGGTGTTCATGAAATCCTACACTCTAGCTATCCTGCTCTTTGCATGCTTCGTACTGATTACTCCCCTTGGTGCCAGGGGGACCCTTGAACCGGCTGACACTACGCTGCACCTTACCGACGGGCTCGGCCGCAGGGTATCCTTTCCTGAGTCTCCGGAACGGGTGGTGCTGGCCGGACGGGCCAATCTGTTTCTTGCTGATGCGGTATATCTTTTTTCATCTGCATCGGACCATGTAATCGCTCTTGCCCAAACCGATCAGGGGATGGGAGATTTCTATCCCCTGCTGGACCCGGCATACCAGCACAAACGGCGACTGCCAAACAGTGCAGGAGTTGAGGAAATCATGGCCCTGCAGCCCGATGTGGTGATGATCAAGGACAGCATGTACTCCACCATCGGCAGGCAG
>SKJE01000066.1 GCA_007116075.1 Spirochaetia bacterium | reverse complement strand
TTTTTCCCGTATCAGGCTGGGTCGCTCCCTGTCATTCCGCAGCAAATTCACTCGTCTCGGCATTCCTTGCCAGTTTCACCATATTCTCCTCGGTTCTCGGTTTGTATTATATGGTCCTGCTTCCTGCGGAGGCGATCGGCTTCACCCAGGTGTTTTCCCTGCTGAGGGGCATGGCAATCGCAACCATCATCGCCGGGGCGTTTTTTCTCTTCGGGGAGGACCAGCTCAAGCGGGTCATAGCCGCCAGCACTGTCTTCAGCGTCGGGGTCGTTGCCCTCCTACTCTCATTCAGGCTCTATGAGCCTGCCTTCATGTATATCCTGGTCCATGGAGCATATAAGAGCCTGCTCTTCTACTCCTATGACGACATCACCCAGCAGGGACTTCGTATCACGATCCCCCTGGCTACGGTGCTGCTGATGATTCCGGTACTTTTCTATACCGCAGGGTTCAGCCCGGCTGTGACCGGAAGCTTAAAACTTGATATCCCGGCAGGATGGTATCAATGGCTGAAACCGCTGTTTATTGCCGCAGGGGGCCTGGTAACAGCAGGATTTGCCAAGTTCCCCCTTGGGATTTCAGGCACATTATTCAGCCTTCCGGTGCTCATCGCCGCAGGGCTGCTCGGAGCTGCAACGGTGCTTTTGCATCACCTGGGGATACCACCCGCCGGATCATTTGTGATGGAACTAGGGGTATTTTTCATCGCCGTCCCGGCAGGGCGGCTGCTCTACGGAAGACTCCCGGTCCTGCACAGGATCGACCGGAGGGTGTTCTACCGCACCCTGAATCAGGAGCTGCTGCTGATACTTATCCTTTTGATGGTCAGCTGGGCCGTTTTGTTTATCATACCAGTTCAAACCTTGAGATAAGGGAGGAGAAAAGATGAAACCATGGATGATCCTATCGGCGGTGCTCCTGTTTTTTGCGGCAGCCTGCACAGGACAATTAGAAGAAGATAGTACCGAACAACGTTATCAGGATCCTGAGGCGCTGCAGGAACTGATTTCATCGGACCAGCCGTATCTGCTGGTGGATGTCCGCAGGGATGATGAGTACCAGCGGGGCTACATCCCTACCGCGGTACATATTCCCGTTGACCAGATTGAAGCCAGCCCGCCGGAGGTCCCCACCGACAGCCTGGTCATCCTCTACTGCCAAAGCGGTGTACGCTCAGCCCGGGCTGAGCGCATCCTCCAGGAACTTGGATATTCCAATCTCGTCGACTTCGGGGGCATAATACGATGGCCCTATGAATTAGAGAGTCCCACTCCGTAGTAGTGCCGATCCTCTTTCCAGGCGATCAGTTTACATCCCAGTACACGACAGAAGTTCACCGACTGGCGCTGTTGCGGGTCCACGACCATATGCACACCGGATATCCCCCTCTGGGAGAGGATATCGACCATGGCATTGGCCAGCCGCTTCCCGTATCCCCGGGATCGGGCTGACGGTATGACGCCGATCTGCATCTTTGCCGGATAGGATTCGAGAAAATCACCATAGTCTGAAGTTCCCCCGGGTTCCCGGGAAGCCACCCACCGGGAAAACTGCAGAGCATCATCGACGGCTGACGCAAACCCGAGAGGGCCCTGCTGGTCATCCATGATCAGCAGGGAAAGATCGCTGCAGAATTCAGCATAGAGTCCAGGACCGGGTTCCACCAATCCTGGGATGTGCTTACAGATATCATCCAGGTATTTCCGGTCTTCCGGAAACACCCCATGGCGTACGATTACCGGCATACGTGTCAGCTCCTTCAATGAACGTCCTGGTAAGCTGCGGCGTACGCCGCAGGGGTTGAAGTATCAGACGGTTCAGGGCGAGCAGCAGGATAAGCAGGATGATCAGTACCGCCGCAACCCTTTGGAACCGGGATTTCAATAGTCCTCCCGGAGACCAAATTCCGCATCCTCCACCCAGGATTCCGGGCGTTCAACAGCGATGATGATGTTATCTATCAGGGCGTAGTGATCCTCCTCCTCCCCGATAATGCTTCCCAGCACCTCCTGCTGGGCATCATCATCAATCATCTCCAGCTGTTTCTGGTAGTATTCAATACTTTTCTTCTCTATATCCAGTGCCCTCCGATACAGGTCCAGCTGCTTCTGCTGTGCCAAAAAGTCCTTGGTGTTGAATTTCCTGATCACCAGTCCGGATTCCTTGAGCACCCGTGAAGGCTCGGCAATACCAGGGGTACTGCCCTTAAGGGCTTCAAAGGTTTCCCGATGCTTCACCTCATCATCCGCCAGCATGGAGAAGATACGCTTCATCCCCTCATGGGACGATTCATCGGAGAGTTTCCGGTAAAACTGCTCTCCCTCAACCTCAATATTAATTGCAACATCTAGCCATTCCATCTGCTCCTCCTTCGGCTGTTGTTATTATCTATGGTGCGGGCGAACGGCCGATTCGTCAAGCCCTCATACCCTCAGGCCTGGATTTCATCAGCATGGTAGCTGCTTCTTGCAAAGGGTTCAGATATAACCCAAGTGAACCCCAGGTCCAAAGCCTGCTGTCTCCACCAGGCAAACTTGTCCGGATGGACATATTCCTCTACCTCAAGGGCTCCCCGGGTCGGCTGGAGATATTGTCCCATACAGAGACGATCCACCCCGACACTGCGCAGATCCTCCAGGACTGAACGGATTTGGCTGTCGGTCTCTCCGAGGCCGAGCATAATCGAAGTCTTAGTCTCAGTCCCCAGATGTTCCTTTGCCAGCCTGAGCAGTTCCAGGGACCTGGAGTAGTCACCACCCCTCCGGGCAATCCCATAGAGTTCGGGCACGGTCTCCACGTTATGGCCGAAGACGAAGGGCAGGGCCCGGGAGAGCACCTCCAGCGCCTGCTGCTGGACATCCTTGAAGTCCGGGACAAGCAGCTCAAAGGAGGTTTCCGGATAGTCACCTCTGCACTGGAGCACCACATCGGTAAACTGGGAAGCACCTCCATCAGCCAGGTCATCCCGGTCTACACTGGTGATCACCAGATATTTGATACCTAAATCCCCCACCATTCGGGATACCCGCAGCGGCTCCTGGGGATCAGGAGGCTCGGGGCGACCGTGGGCCACTGAACAAAAACCGCAGTTGCGCGTACAGATACTGCCGAGGATCAGCACCGTTGCGGTCTTTCGCTCCCAGCAGTTTCCCCGGTTGGGACACTTCGCCTCTGTGCAGATGGTTTCCACACCATGGGTGGCAAGAGTCGATTTCGTAGCAGCATAATCTCCCCCTGCCCCGAGGCGCTGTCTTATCCAGGGAGGCATGGGTGTCCGTTTCATATTATCCTCCCGTCATATTTGTTTCCGGCAGGATCCGGCAGGCCATGGGCCAGTGAGGCAGCCGCCAGCTGTTTCACATCATCCATGGAAAGTTCCTGAGCCCCCTCCTGGTTTGCATTGGTCATTACGACTCCCTCGATGCCGCAGGCAACAATGGAGTTGAATATGGAAAGATCATTCCAGAGGTTGACCGCAATACCATGGAGACACACCCCGTGGTGCAGCTGCACCCCCACAGAGGCGATCTTCCGTTCCCCGGCCCAGAGCCCGGGATACCGGGGAATCCGCCGGGTATCCACACCCAGGGTTCTCAGCAGGTGCTTCACCGCATTCTCAAGATAATGGACATAGGGGGCGACCCGGAATCCCATGCGCTGGAGGTGCATTACCGGATATATTACAAGCTGTCCTGGATTGTGGGCGGTTGCTCCGCCGCCGCGCTTGATAGGTACCAGAGAGATACCCAGTTGCTGCAGCTCCTCCGGTGTACTGACCAGCCGGTTTAAATCCCGCCTGATGCCCGTGGTGATGACAGGAGGGTGCTCCACGAGCAGGATTGCCCCTGCAGCCCTGCCTTCGGCTGTCTCATCGGCGATATGCAGCTGCAGATCCAGGCAGCTGCGGTACTCCATGGTGCCGCAGTCGATAACGGGAAGGTGCTCTGTATTCAATGGTAGGTTCTTATTCATGATGCATCATGCCATCAGGCAAGGGCAAAATCAAGGGGGATGTCAGTCAGCTGATCCCGCAAGGAACGATGCGACCGATTCATCTGTGATAAGTGAGGTCAGGTGCCTTCCCCTGAGGGCCGCAAGCACCGCTTCGGCCTTCTGGGGCCCGCACGCAACCCCTACCCTTTGGGGGACCGTGAGGAACTTATCAAAATTGATCCCGATAATCCTGCGGTTCACCGGATGGTCCATCAGCACGCCCGATGCGTCATAACTGTACCCGCAGATATGGCCAACCGCTCCCGCCTCCTGCAGTTCCCCGGCTTCCTGGCGGGAGAGAAATCCCGCCCTCACCAAAGCGCTTGATTCGGGGGCGTTGGAACTGATGCCCACAAAGGCCGCATCCAGGCTCTCGGTCCGATAAAGGGCATCCCGGATCCACGGCTCCTCGATCAGCATCTCCTTCACCATACTATTCTTGACCAATACAGGACACATCAATGGGTAATAGGCGGCATTGATCCGTCTCGCAAACTCCCTGGCCAGCTCGATCCCGTCATACTGGGGGTTGGAAGCCCCGAATCCTCCCATAAGCTGTACAACACCTGAATCTGCAATACTGACATGCTTCAGCTGGTGCACCATCTGGTACAGGGTCATGCCCCAGGCGATACCCACCTGAATTCCCTCATGCAGCAGGGTATGGGCGAAGCTTGCCGCCTCCGC
>SKJE01000019.1 GCA_007116075.1 Spirochaetia bacterium | reverse complement strand
TGCGATTCCCAAGGTAGGAAGCTAGGGATTTTTCACGGCTGACTTCAGTAGTGGAAACATGCATATTTATGCAAACCCTAGAGGGCAATTGCTATTTTGAAATTTCCTCTAGAAGAAAGATAATAAACACTACACCTTAAGTGATCAATTATTAGTTACTGTTCTACTTTCAATAACCTCCCATACCAGCTGCAGCTGCTTAAATATATCTTCTGGAGTCCTATGATCACATTCATTCCTGAATCGTTTATGGGCCATGAGTTCAAGAAGTAACTCTTCCTCTACATTTCCAGCTAGAGCTGTTTCAAAAGCGTGTCTTAACGAATACTGAGAACGGCCATTCAGCTTTACGGATGTTCTCTTCAATGACAATTTCAAATGTTTATTTGCTGTCTCCGGGATAAGAGGTCGACCATTTATCAAGAACAGCAATCCCTCAGGATCTGTGATTTTCATCTCATCAATAAGCTTGTTCAACTGCTCAATAGTCTGATTAGTTAATAGGCCTACTTTATAATGCTTTCCCTTTCCCGTAGTCTTTATCCTTTTCACTACCTCTCTTGTAGCATGATGGATGCTTTGCTCAGTATAGATACCTTTATCCTTTGGATTGTAAGAGCTTAAAGACAGCCCAGCTACTTCACCTGGACGAAAACCAGTATCACGCATGACAAGGAAATATGTAGCCCACATTCTCGACTGCCAGATATAAAGCAATCCTTCTTCATCTTTAGGGAACATTTGAAATAGTTCAATCTCTGTAAAAGGCTTTCTTTGCTTACCTACTACATTGATCAACTGAACATCCCTCGCCGGATTGCTTGATATATAACCTTGCCTCTTAGCTTCTTGAAACACCATTCGCATGCACTCGAGAACTTTATTCTTAGAATCGTCCGCGAGTTCAGTTCTTTTCTGTAGCTGCTCAACGCAAGCATCCAATCTTCAATCATAACATCAGTAATCGCATTTATAAGGAAGCTACCGAACTGTGGGAGAATGTAGTTATCTAGCCTTGACTGATGGCTGAAGTAATAATCATTGGAATAGTTTCTATTTCGCTTCTCATTTCGCAATCGATACCCATGCGGATCTTCAGCAGAGAAGAAGTCCTGAGCAAACTCATTGAGTGTGATTTTTGGTTTTCGGGTTTTCTGCTTCAAGTCAAAGTTGCATCTTCTCTTCTGCCCAGAGAACTGCTTCTTGCATCGAATTGGTTCCTGTGGATAGCCATTTCCCTGGAAGATGTACAAATGAAACTTGAATATTTCTACCTTTTGGATGCCGGAATCTGTATTTGCTCTTCATGAGACGAGTAGATTACCAGGCTTATACCATGTAAATAGGTTTTTTGGTAACATTAGGGGGTAGATAAAAATAAAACTCCTTGTCATACAAGGAGTTACGCAGTAAAATCGTTGCCCGGAAGAGGATTTGAACCTCCACGTCCGTGAGGACACTAGACCCTGAACCTAGCGTGTCTACCAATTTCACCACCCGGGCTTCTTGGGCGTATACTACACTCAACAAGAAAAAAAAGTCAATATGATATCTTTCATTTCCCCGGTTTCAGCAGCACAACCTCCGCTTCCCCCCTGATGTCCCGGGAGCTGAAGGCGACCCGAAGGTCAAACCTGCCCGGATCAACCCGCCAGTCCCGGCGGTCAGGGTCGTAGCACATGAAACTGCGGCTATTGAGTTGAAACCTTACGCTCTGCTGCTCACCAGGGTTGAGGTATACCTTTTCAAACCCCTTGAGCTCCTGCTCCGGCCTCTGAAGGGGCGGATGAGGTTCATGGATATAGAGCTGTATTACCTGGGCGCCCGGCCGATCTCCAGTATTCTCCACCGTACATGAGACGGTGACAATTGGATCCCCATCCAGCCGGCTCCCGGAGGTTATTACCGCATCCCAGGGAATACGTTCCCTGCTGAGTATAACATCCTGCAGGGAAAAATCGGTATAGGAGAGCCCGTGGCCGAAGGGGAACTGCACATCCCGGTCCAGGGAATCAAATCCGCGGTACCCAACCATGAGCCTCTCCTGGTATTCAAGATTGTGGACCGGCCGGAACCAGGTGTTCCCCTGGGGCCCGAGAATCCTCATGAACCTGATCTCCCAGGGCTTCCGGTAGTAGTGCCTCATGGCAGGATAGTCCTCCAAGGACCTGGCCATGGTGAAGGGCAGTTTACCCGACGGGTTTGCCTTCCCAGACAGCAGCATGGCAGGAGCTGTTCCCCGGTGCATGCCCAGGTATCCGCAGAAGAGGATTCCCTGGACCTTGTCAGCCCATAATGAGGTGTCCACATCGCCCCCTGCATGGATCAGGACAATCACCGAAGAGCAGTGCTGCGCAGCCCTGAGGATGAGATCTTCCTCCCCTTCAGGAAGCCGGTAGGGTCGATCATAGGCCTCACTCTCCAGCCACCGGTCAAACCCGGTGGCAATCACCACATGATCGCTCTTTCTCAGGTCTGAATCGGCGGGATGCCTGCTGTAGGCGACCCTAAGCCCCTCCCGGTTCATCCCCTCCAGCAGGTTCAGGGACTCGGGACCCAGAGGCATATAACTGGAACCCCCGCCGCCGGAGGGAGTTTCCAGGGCACTTCTTCCGGTCAGCAGCACCTGGGAACATACATCCAGGGGGAGCACCTGATGCTCATGCTTCAACAGCACCACTGCACCCAGGGCAGTCTCCAGGGATATATTGTGGTTTTCTTCAGTGTCCAGGGGCCGCTCTTCCGGCTCCGGGTGCTTATACACACCAGTAGAAAGAAAGGTAGCGGTAATATTAAGGATCTTCCGGTCTATCATCTCTTCGGTAATCCGCCGCCGTTTCAGTGCCCGCCGCATCTTGCCCCGGGTAAGCCACTTCGCCTTCGGCATCTCTACATCGACCCCCTCACGAATAACGCCATCGGTGCTGTAAAGAGAATTCCAGTCTGAAAGCACTATGCCCTTGAATCCCCACTGCTCTTTAAGGATCTCCCGCAGCAGGCCCGGATGCTCAGAGGCATAGGTCCCGTTAACCAGGTTATAGGAAGTCATAACTCCCCGGACCTCTCCCCGAACAACCCCATGCTCAAATGCAGGGAGGTACAGCTCATGGAGGGTACGTTCATCAACCACAGAGTTGCTTTTATGGCGGTCATATTCGGAATTGTTGCAGGCCAGATGCTTGATCACCGGGATAACTCCCCCGGACTGCACGCCCCGGATATAGCTTACCGCCAGATCCCCGGCAAGAAAGGGATCCTCACCAAAGTATTCAAAATTCCTGCCGTTCACAGGAACCCTGGCGATATTCACCCCCGGTCCGAGAAGAATCGACACCCCCTGGGCGCGGCATTCATCCGCAAGGACACTTCCGACCCGGGAGAGCTGTTCCCGGTCCCAGGTTGCAGCCAGCATGACCCCGGAAGGAAATGAGGTAGCCCTGCCGAAACAGCGCACCCCGCTGGTGGCATCACTTGCCCATACAGCGGGAATACCGAGTCGCGGCACTCCCCGTACGGCCAGGTCATGCTGGCCGGTAAGCATGGAGAGCTTCTCTTCCAGGGTCATCCTGCCGACCAGCTCTTCTGCAGAGACCGATTCCGGGAGTCCCTGCTCCCGGGGAATCCCCTCCTTATACATCGCCATGGCTCCGGTAAAGAGCCGCTGCATCACTGCCCGTTTCCAGTCATCCTTCATGTATACTGAGTCTACATGAAATCCGGGGCTTGTCTAGCACAGGAAAGCTCTGTACATTAGCTATATGGGAATACGGATACTTTGTCTTGGAGAAATAGTCGGGAAACCCGGCGTATACTGTATAAAAACAGCATTGAAGCAGCTCAGGGAGGACCACCAGGCTGATCTTGTCATCGCCAACGGCGAAGGTGCCACCGGAGGATTCGGCCTCGGCAAGAATCATTCAGTCTACCTCCATAAGCTCGGCATTGATGTAATCACCACCGGAGAGAAGAGCTTCTTCAAGAAGGACATGGTAGGTCATATGGGCAAGGCCTCATATATGCTGCGGCCTGCAAACTACCCCCCTTCGGTACCGGGAAGGGGCTGGAGAACCTATACTGTCGGGGAACACACCGTCGCGGTGATAAACCTTCTGGGGCAGTCGGACTTTTCAAGGGTCCACCTGAGCAACCCCTTCTCCCTGCTGCCCAACCTGCTGGAGCGCATCAATGAGATTACTCCTCTGGTCATTCTCCAGTTCCATGCAGCCACCACAGCGGAGAAGAACGCCATGTTCTTCCATGCCGACGGTAAAGTCAGTGCTGTTATCGGAACCCACAGCAAAGCAATCACTGCCGATGCCCGGGTATTCCCCGGAGGCACAGCGGTGATTACCGACAACGGACGGTGCGGCAGCACCGGCAGTGTCGGAGGCCTTGAGCCGGCCGTGGAAATCCGGAAGCACCTGACCCAGGTTCCAGAACGTTCCGAAGACGCCTGGGATCAGCTGGAGATACAGGGTGTCCTGGTTGAAATAAATCACCAGGGCAAAGCTGAAAAGATAGAGACCCTCCGTGTTCCTGTGGAAGGAGGCGATACTGAATGAAAGAACAAGCGAGAATCATAGATATGAAGGACCAGCTGGTGATCCTTTCCTGCATGGACGACGGATCCTGCTCTTCCTGCGCCGGAAAGAGTTTCTGCAATGTCCAGGGAAAGCAGTACACAGCTGTAAAT
>SKJE01000098.1 GCA_007116075.1 Spirochaetia bacterium | reverse complement strand
TTGATGGACGGATTGATGTGATTATCGACAGTGGAAGTGACTTTGCAGTTGATCAGCCGCTGTTTCTCGGAACTACTCTGCTTGCCCAGACCGGCGGTGTACGCAATGTCGGTGGTATCGAACTATCCCTTGAGGATAACAAGGTAGTATCGGCTGACTCCCTGCTGGTAGATCGACCTATGCTTGCAGAGGCTGGACTGACCGCTGACTCTTCAGTGGTAGCACTGCTCAGAGAGGCTGAAATAGATGTTGAGGAAAGCCTCGTCCCTGTCCCGGTAATGACTGTTGAGGAAACACTGCGTGGTGATGCTGCCGACCTGAGGGAGCGTCAAACATCTCTTGGAAGAAGAGTCACTAGGATCATGCAGGATGTTACCGGAGCTGATGCGGCGGTACTCATTGCTGGCCAGATTGCCGGTACACTTGAGGCTGGAGAGCGTACATTAAGTGAACTGCAGTCTCACTTTCCAAATACCGGGGAGATTGTATTGATAGATGTATACGGCAGTGATCTTTATGAAGTACTGGAAGCAGCACTTTATGAACTGCCCAGCGACTGGTTTCCCCAGATCAGCGGTATGCAGGCTGTACTGAACCGTGCAGCAGAACCTGGCAGTCGCGTATTCCGTATAAGAAGGGATAGACGTGCTGTCCAGCAAGACAGTGTGTATACAATTGCAGCTACCAGAGTTCTGGCTGAGGCATTACTTCCTGGAGTTCCCGTAGTCGGAACCGGAGTAAACCTTACTGACCTCCTCTTCGAGACCCTTTAAAACTTTCGAATGAATATGGCCGCCCCGTAACAGGGGCGGCTTTATTTTGGGCAAAAAAAAGGGGCCAGTTAAAAAAAACTGAACCCACTTCAACAACACCGAAACCTACATAAGATCTCGTACTTTCCGGGCTGTATTGCCGGTTTTTTCACAGTAAGCAACGTGACGAAGCTTGCCGTTCTCAAATACTGATTTCATTTTAATCACACCACCCCATCTGCTACTGAGCTGCTTTGCTCCATCACGACGGGCGTTCTTAGATACTTTTCCAGCCATATGCTATTCCTCCACGTATATACGATATCAGACGAGAACAATATATACTTTTTCTGTTCCTTCGTCAAAGGGTATTCCTACCTGGGTCAGAAACTGTGACCCAGGATATTGCTTTTCTTTACCGAAAAGCGTAGCTTACTATCATGTTCCGACGCATTCTTGTCAATTTGTTTCTCATTCCTGTATATCTGTACCGGCTTATCCTTTCTCCCCTGCTTCCGGCAAGCTGCATCTATCGTCCAACCTGTTCAGCCTATACCATTGAAGCCTTTAAGCGTCACGGGGTAATCAAAGGAATCATCCTATCGGTTACACGCATAACCCGCTGCCATGGTCTCTATGACGGTGGTGACGATCCGGTACCAGACCGTTTCGCATGGGAGGATATCAGGAAGAAGTATCGGCGGAATACTCCCCCCGGGTTATCTGACGAATAAAGGGCAGCAGGACTTTCAAGGCCCGTTCGTTGTATCCTCCCTCAGGTATGATGAGATCAGCATAAATCTTTGTCGGCTCTATGAAGTTGAAGTGTCCCGGCCTCACCTTTTCCAGGTACTGGGTAATCACTGACTGCACGGTTCTGCCGCGTTGATCAACATCTCGCTGAAGTCTCCTAATAAACCGCACATCGTCAGGGGTATCAACATAGAGTTTCAGGTCAAGCACATCACGAATCCTCGGGTCCGAAAGAATCATCAGCCCCTCGAGAATTACCAGCTGTTTAGGCTCACAGCGGCAGGTCTTATCCTGTCTCCTATGGTTCACAAAGTCATACTGAGGCATTTCGATGCTTCGGCATGCTTTCAGGTCAAGTAGATGCTGCAGCAGCAGGTCTGAGTCAAAGGCATCGGGATGATCAAAATTAAAGGCGGTGATGTTTTCATTATTAATGAACTCAGCTGAATGATAATAGTTATCCTGAGCGATAAAAACAAAATCATCGATGATTTCGGCAATTTTCTGTACAATAGTTGACTTGCCCGAACCACTGCCTCCGGTAATCCCGATTATTTTCACATCCATATGCTGTTACCCCTTAAAAAAGTACTCTGCCTGACCGGTATACTTTTCCGTGGGCTGGAGAAACTTCTTTTGCCACACATCCCCGATAGCAGGTATAAAAATTCTGAAGGCCGCCTCAAAAATACCATCTCCAAAGGCTTCGTTCGCCGCAGGAGGAGAGACCAGAGCATATTTTGGTTCTGTAAAACGCAGGTATATCCGCAGGATCTCAGGCATCCAGGACCTGACTTTACGCAGGGCTTGGTAATAACTGAGACTGCTGAAATCCAGGGATTCTTGAAGAGACAGTTCACTGCGAGGATGGATCTCCTGATGCACATCACCGTGAAATTTCCGTAGAAACTGGAGAACCGCTCCGTTATGTTGATTATCGGGGTAGAAGGTAATCTTTCCGAAAAACCATTGTGCCTGGCTGTAAAGGTTGAGGATCAGGCCAAGACCGGAGAACAGAGCAGAAAAGACATCTGCCTGCTTCTGTGCCCTTGGAACAATGAAGCTTCTGCCCAGTTCTAGAGCTGGCATATTGCCGCTGTTCTTATAAAAACTGCTGCAGTCAAATAGCCGATCCATATCAAGGGACTGAAGATCATGCTCAGTCTGCAGATAAAACCTGTAGCCCCCTATAATTTCGTAAGAGCCGTCACAGGTCCGCTCTATGACACACATCTGGTTATATATCTCGTCAAAGGAGTCAAGATCAAGTGCTCCGTTTCCTCCTGCTCCCTTCTCACTGAAAGACTGTTTTCGAGCTCTTCCGATTTCCGCAAGTACAGCCCTCGATGAATCAACAAGTCGCCGGGGAAGAATCAGCACCGAGAGACGGCCGGATAGTGGTACGATATAGGGGGAGAGATCTGTAATCTGCTTTGCAGCTAAGGGTGAACATTTCATAGCAATTCCCATTTAAATCTTTAAAAGACAGCAAGTTTTGCGCTATCCTCAACTTGTTATACAATGATTTGAACTGAACATCAATCAACGTGTCGATTGAGACGGTGTACGCATATACTTCAATCATTACTGCAAATATAGCATAGCATAAATTACCCGGAGTGTAGAATATTCATCACAAAAAAAAAGATAGACAGTGATTAAACCGTCTATCTCCTGGCATTTCGGGCTGGGCAGATTTGAACTGCCGACTTCTTGGTCCCGAACCAAGCGCGCTAGCCCCTGCGCTACAGCCCGATATAAAAATGCTCTTCAAGGAATATAGAATAAAGCCCGCTGAGGGTCAACACGTTGAAGTGGAAAATGATCACAACGAGCGTCAGGAAGGAGATACAGGTATCCTGCTCTCCCCCACAATCGCGTTGTTGTAATTGACATTGACGAATCAACATGATAGCTTTCTCAGGAGTATACTTGTCACGAGAAAGGATATGCATATGCCGAAACATACATCATCTCGAGGTGCATCTTCACGGGAACAGGGTAAGGACAACCCTGCTGCCGTAAAAAAGCAGAGAAGCCCGATCTTTTGGGTATTCAGCCTCATCATTTTGGTCCTCATTGTCCTCAGTTTTGTCGTTGCCCCCGCCTTAGTGGGTGTCGGTTCATCCCAGGACGGAATTGTATTCGGTTCCTATGACGGTGAGCCTATTGTATATGAATACAACAGTTATCTGTATCACCAACATCAGAATATCGCCTCTCAGTGGCGAAGTGAAGTGAGCGGAGAAAATATCCAGTGGGAACTGTTCCAGATATGGAGATCCGCCTTCAATAACACCGTAATCTATATGGACCTTAAACAGCGTGCTGAAGCAGCTGGTTTTTCCGTCTCCGATGATAATGTCCAGAAGGTACTGCTTACCAGCGGCCCATACATCAATAATCAGGGTGAATTTGACCGCTCTCTCTACCAGGAAACACCAATTTCCCGGCGACAGGAGATTTTGGACCAGGTGCGCCGGGATATTCTGCAGCAGCAGGTTGCATCGGATCTCTTCTCCTCCAAGGTTTCAAGGGGTGAAGCAGAATTCGTTATGGGTCTCGGTCAAGTAGAAAAAAAGTTTGACTACATAGCATTTCATATCCAGGACTATCCTGATGATCAGGCTGCTGCCTTTGCCCGGAATAACTCCGAACCCTTTCGCCAGATTGATATCAGTTTGATCAGCCTTCGGGACAACCAGAGCGAAGCCGAAACGGTACGGAATCGGATCTCCAGTGGAGAGATTACCTTTGAGGAAGCTTCCCGTACCTATTCCATCGATATGTTAGCCCAGGATGACGGTCAGGAAGGCTGGCAGTATTACTACGAACTTCTGGAAGACTTCGAAGAAGAACAGCAGCTAAGTGATGTGTTTGCACTCAGTTCTGGTGAAATAAGCGAACTCGTCAGGACTGACTACGGATATGCAATCTATCGGGTGAACAACGCAGCTCGCGATGCTGACCTTGAACAGGAAGAGGTGCTCTCAGCTATTCGGACATATATGGGACGGACAGCCCGAGGTGTTCTTCAGGACTACTTCACTCAAGAAGCCCAGGATTTTATTTCCTTGGCCGAGGCCTCTGGATTTTCACAGGCAGCGGAAGATGCGGGTCTGACGGTTCATACCACTGATTACATGCCCCTGAACTATAATGGGTCCATGTTACTGGGAAGAATGAGCCAAGCTGATCCCCAGGGAGTTATTGGAGGAGCATCTGGCAACCCCTATGTGTTGAGGGAGCTCTTTTCAAGGGATGTTGGTGAGATGACCGGACCGCTCACCACCGGCAATTATGTCATGGTGGCTGCTGTAGCTGATATTGAACGCCAGAGTGATGAGCAGATTGCTTCACTCACTTCAATCTATCCCTACTATACCCAAGAGATGCAGCAGAACGATTTTTCTCAGATGGTACTGAATTCTCCAAAACTGGAGAATAACTTTATGTCGGTATTTATTACACAGCTGCTTCAGTAGCTCCGCCCGTATGGCGATAAAAAAGGACTGTTTGTTAACAGTCCTTTTTTATTACATTCAGGCAGTCCTTAGTTGTCTTCACTTCCCCTGAGAACTGCGAGAAAGGCGCTCTGGGGCACTTCCACGTTGCCAACCATCTTCATACGCTTCTTTCCTTCCTTTTGCTTCTCAAGCAGTTTTCGCTTTCTTGAGATATCGCCGCCGTAACACTTTGAGGTGACATCCTTGCGGTAGGCATTAATGGTTTCCCTGGCAATAACAGAATTCCCAATAGATCCCTGGATAGGTATTTTGAACTGCTGTCGGGGGATCTCGTCCTTCAACTTCTTGCAGACCTGCCGTGCCCGTGAGGCCGCCTGATCCCGAAAGACCAGCTGGGAAAGGGCATCCACCATATTACCGTTGACGAGGATGTCAAGTCGGACCAGTTTCGTCTCCCGGTAGCCGATCATCTCATAGTCAAAGGAAGCATACCCTCTACTGACACTTTTCAGCCGGTCATAAAACTCAAAGAGCACCTCAGCCAGGGGCATCTCATAGATGAGTTCAACCCGACGTTCATCAAGGTAGTGCATGCCGTTCTGGATTCCCCGCTTTTCCATGCAGAGATTCATGATATTCCCGAGATAATCTCCCGGGGTTATGATACTCGCCCTGATATAGGGCTCCTCGGAAAAATCAACACTCAACGGATCAGGATACTCAAGGGGATTATCAACAAAACTGACTTCCCCATCCTTAAAATAGACCCGATAGCGCACAGAGGGAGACGTAAATACGATGGAGAGATCAAATTCCCGCTCAATGCGCTCCTGTATTACCTCGAGGTGCAGCAGCCCGAGAAAACCGCAACGGAATCCAAACCCGAGGGCGGCTGAGTTATCCTTCTCATATACCAAAGAAGCATCATTGAGCTTCAGTTTGTCGATAGCAGTATGGAGTTCCTCGTAGTCATTGGAGTCCACCGGATAAATCGAGGAGTATACGACCGGCTTGACCTCTTTAAATCCCGCTAGGGGCACTTCACAGGGGCGCTTTGCTCCGGTTACCGTATCACCGATACGGATATCTGAGATTTCCTTGATTCCGGCGATAATATACCCTACCTCACCGGCGGTGAGTACATCCTTCTGATGGGGTCCCATCTGAAAATACCCCACCTCCTCCACCTTATAGACTGACTGATTATGATAGAACATAATCTCATCACCCTTGCGAACTTCTCCGTCAAACATACGCACGTGCACCACTACCCCGCGGTAAGCATCGTACTGGGAGTCAAAAATTAAGGCCTTGACCGGAGCATCACTGTCCCCCTTCGGGGGCGAGATGAATTCCACTATTTTCTCGAGCAGATCAGGCACACCTTGTCCGGTTTTACCTGATACCATTCCTGCTGCATCGGGATCAAGACCCAAATCATGATCAATCTGATGACGCACCATTTCGATATCAGCGCTGGGAAGGTCTATCTTATTGATCACAGGAATTATTTCCAGGTTAAGTTCCATGGCCATATACATGTTGGCCAGTGTCTGCGCCTCAACTCCCTGGGACGCGTCAATGAGCAGCAGTGCTCCCTCACAGGATGAGATCGCCCGGGAAACTTCATAGGAAAAATCTACGTGACCGGGGGTATCCACCAAATTAAGTTCATACACTTGTCCGTCATCGGCCGTGTAGGGCATCGTGATCGCGTGGGATTTTATGGTGATCCCACGCTCCCGTTCAATGTCCATGGAGTCAAGCATCTGGTCCATGTAATTTCGCTGTTCTACAATCATTGCATGGTCAATAAACCGATCCGCAAGGGTCGATTTCCCATGGTCTATATGGGCTATAATGCAAAAGTTTCGTGTTCGTTTAAGGTCTTTACTCATGAAAAATCCGTCACTCGTTCTTCAATGGCAAGCCCGAGGAGCTCCCGAATTTCCCGATCATCCATAGTTTCCCGTTCGATGAGGGCATCGGTGAGCGCATCCAGCTGATCCCGGTGAGTTGAGAGCACCTTCCGGGTATCCTGAAGACAATCGTTTAGGATGCTTGATACTTCCTTGTCAATCCGCTTGGCTGTATCCTCGGAATAATCCTTGTGCCGGGCAATCTCTTTCCCGATAAACAGCGGCTCATCCTCCTGCCCATAGGATACAAATCCTATTTCATCACTCATGCCCCATTCAGTGACCATACGCCGGGCAATATTGGTTGCCTGCTTGATATCATTGGAGGTGCCGGTAGTTGTATCCTGATACACCAGCTCCTCTGCAACAAAGCCTCCCATGGCTATCTTTATCCAGGAGAGCAGCTGCTTCTTTCGCTTCGTATAGGTATCCTTCACAGGGAGAGAAATTGTTACACCCAAAGCCTGTCCGTGGGGTATGATGGTTACCTTATGGAGAGGATCCACATCCTTCAAGTGGTAGTGCATGAGAGCATGCCCCGCCTCATGAAATGCGGTTGCCCGCTTCTCCTCGGGAGTCATCACCTTGGACTGCCGGGCAATACCGAGCAGCAGTTTATCTCTAGCCTGCTCAAAATCATTCATATTGAGGGTCTCACTGGATCTCCTGGCGGCAAAGAGTGCCGCCTCATTGACCAGATTGGCAAGATCTGCACCGGATGTTCCCGGGGTCGCCCGGGCAATTCGGTGCAGGTCGACCGTATCATCAACTTTAATTGTTCTGCAATGAATCTTGAGAATGGCCTCCCGTTCCTTGACGTCAGGCATATCAACCACAACCTGTCGGTCAAAACGTCCGGGCCGCAGCAGTGCCGGGTCCAATACGTCCGGCCGGTTTGTGGCTGCAATGACAATAACACCTGTCTTTGTCTCAAATCCGTCCATTTCCACAAGCATCTGGTTCAGGGTCTGCTCCCGCTCATCATGGCCGCCTCCGTATCCCGCACCACGGGTCCGGCCGACCGCATCAAGCTCATCAATAAAGATAATACAGGGAGCACTTTTACGTCCCATATCAAAGAGGTCCCTGACCCTGCTTGCACCGACACCTACGAACATCTCCACAAAGTCCGAACCGGACATATGGAGAAAGGAGACCCCCGCCTCACCGGCCACCGCCTTTGCAAGCAGCGTCTTGCCAGTACCGGGCAGACCTACCAGCAGGATTCCCTTGGGAATCTTTGCACCCACCTTGACGAATTTTTCAGGTTTCTTCAGGAATTCCACAACCTCTTCCAGCTCATACTTCGCCTCGGTCTGGCCTGCAACGTCCTTAAAGGTGATTTTGATATCATCCTCTTTGTACTCCTTGGCTTTGCTTTTTCCAAAGGAGAAGGCTTTGCTGCCTGAACCCTGCATCTGGCGATACATGAACCAGAAAAAGAAGATAAAAATTCCCCAGGGCAGCACCTCTAGCAAGATACGAAACGGAGAAACACCCCGTACTGAACCGGAAATGACCACTCCCCGCTCCCTGAGCATGGGAAGCAGCTGTTCATCGTGATAGGGTATCCTGCTGCGGTTACGTACTCCTGTTCCTGTCTGGCTTCGGAGGGTAAATACCACTTCGCTGTTATCCACGATCTCCGCTGAGGCAACCTGACCGGAGTCGACATAGTTCAGGAAGGTCGAATAGGGAACCTCCTGCACCCCTGCATCTCCATTGGACATGAGAATCACTGCAAACATAATGATAAGAGATAGCAGGAAAAAAAGGGCAAATCGATTTTTCCCAAAATCGAATTTCGGTCCCTGGTCCTGGGACGGACGTTTATCCTGGTCCTGTTTGTTACGGTTGTTATTGGAAAAATTCAATTTTCACTCCCTATGATTTCGAGAGAAAACAGCAGATACCGCTGGTCATCCCGAATAGTTCTTGTATGCTCCGCCGCCGCCCGGTCATGATATCCCAGAGCAGATCCAAGAACTGCCTGGATCCCACTGCGGTCCTCAATGACCGGAATCATCCAGCGCATCTGCCTGGGCACTTTCCAGTCTGAAAGCAGTTTACTCAACCGCTTAGTTCCCCCCGTGGAGGATATCACGTCGCCGTCCTTTGGGGAACGGACAACCAGCGGGAGCTGGAGCCGTTCTTTCACCAGGGCGATGGTATCAGGCGTGAATTGGTCACTTTCCCTGACACAAAGATATATTCCGTCACATAATAGGGTACTCCCGGCGGTTACAGCCTTAAGATACCCCTTTTTCTCCTTCTGGGCAACAGCCCTCCTCCAAAAAACACGGTCACCCTTCACTTCAAGACTGCTCTGGTATAGGTCAAACACCGGAATCCTCCTGCGGAGCTCATTCTGTCGGGTGCACCAATCCAGAAAGGGCCGCAGTGAGTCGAAGGGAAGAGACTCACCTTCCCTTCCGAGACAGCTGTTCCACCAACTGAACAGCTGCTCCATACGTTGGTAGGGACTTAACCGGGTAAACTCCTCTAAGGAAAAGATGACTGTCTCCCGTTCTAAGTCAATATAAGTCTGGGTCAGCGGAACATCTGAAGCATCAAGAGATTCCCGGACCCACTGCATCTTACATAGCAGCGCATCCAGAGCACGCTGGTATCCCGGAAACACCCGCTGGATTTCAGGAAGCAGGTCCCGTAGCTGATTCCTGCGGTAAACGACCCCCCTGTTTGTGGAATCCTCACAGAATCCGGTACCAGTCTGTTCTAGAAACTTCATCAGCTGCTCCTTGGAATGTTCCAAAAGAGGACGATAAAAGGGAGGCCTGGTTTCAGGGATACCGGTCAGTCCTGTAATGCCGCTTCCAGAAAAAAACCGCATGATCAGTGTCTCACTCTGATCATCCCGGGTATGGGCGGTAAAGACCGCTTCATTACTGGTGTACTCCCTGAGTGCCTGGTAACGCAGAAATCGGGCAGCCTCCTCAATGCTCTGGTCATGATCCCAAGCATACTTATAGACTGTCTGATCTCCGAGATCGATGACGGTCAAGGGAACATTCCGGACGGTGCAGTACTCGCTGATCTGTTCCACCTCAGCATCAAGCTCATGTGAGGACCTGAGTCGATGATTTACATAGAGCGCGGAAAGACCGTGAGCGAGCAGTCCTCGGTCACGGCAGCGTACAAGCAGCTCCAGCAGTGCTGTTGAATCGGGACCGCCGGAATAGGCCACCGCTATTGCCTGATCCCGGGCCAGCCCATAGGCTGATACTCTGTTAAGGAGCTGCGGGATGAGCATCCTTTCGATTGAATTCATCATAAACCCTCTCTAGGGGAAACTGTACCAGTGCCGCAGCTGCAGCCTCAGCACGTCTGATTCCCTGTGTGATCAACTGTTCATCCCGTTCATGAGGAACTCCCAGAACATGATCCACAACCGAAACTCCCCTCTCGGGCCGGCCGATACCGATATATATCCTGATGAATTCATTGGAGTCGAGATGCTGCTGAACAGAAGCTATACCCCGATGTCCCGCAGTACCCCCCCCTTTTCGAACCCGAATTGCACCGGTAGGGAGGTCCATGTTGTCGCAGAAGACCACCAGGGAGGAAGCATCAAGATTGTACCGCCTCATCAGCCTAGGCAGGATAAGGCCGGACCGATTCATATAGGTCAGAGGCTGTACAAACAGGCAGGGAGCTGTCTCAAGATATCCGGAGGCTGAACGATAGGGGTGCAGCCAAGCTTTCCTCAGGGTACCATTCAAAGAGCGTACAAGGCCCTCCAAAGACAAGAACCCGACATTATGCCGGGTTCTCTCATACACCGTACCTGGATTTCCCAGGCCCAGCATCAGCCATTTCATCCGCATGACCTACTCTTCGCTGTCTTTGTCACTCTTAGTTTCACCAATCACTTCAGGTTCAGCATCTGCAGCTTCTTCTTCACCCTCTTCCTCTTCCTGTCTCGGAGCAGTGATGGTTACAATGGAATCGTCCTCATCAGAAAGGATTTTCACTCCCTCCGGTGCAGAAAGACTGGATACATGAAGGCTTTCACCCAGTTCGAGGGCTGAAACATCAAGAGAGAAGAATTCGGGAATGTCCTTGGGGGTACATTCAACCTCAATCTCATGGAGCGTCTGTTGAAGCAGGCCTCCCTCCTTGACACCCTTTGGAGAACCTTCCAGGTGAACAGGAATATTGGTCCGCAGCAGCTTACCCTGCTCAACTTCATAAAAGTCGATATGAACCATATAATTCTTGAGGTGGTTCTCCTGATAATCCTTTATCAGAACATCGTGTTTCTTGCGCCCGATCTTGATGGTTATCAGGGTATTTTCGGAGATATGATGAAACTTCTTGTCAAATTCACGGGCCTCAACATAGATATTCTTAGTCTCGTTCTTCCCGTAGATGACCGAAGGGATCTGACCATCGCGCCGAAGCTGCTTAGTCGCCCCTTTCCTGAGGTCCTTTCGATCATATCCCACCAGCGTCTTATCACTCATGGAAAACTCCTTTCTTATACAAGTTACTCTTATACATGATCCCGCCCGTAGGCGATACCCGCGCTATACTGGGGCGGCAGGATTCGAACCTGCGCATCCCGGCACCAAAAACCGGTGTCTTTACCGCTTGACGACGCCCCAATATGAACAGGACAGCACGCTGCCCTGTGCTTTTCAGAGGTATAATGCCTTTGTAAGATTATACATTTTTAAGATTTATGTCTATAGTATCCTTAGTTCTTTTTTGCCCCCTCCTACTCTTCACCTGAGGGCGTGTCAGGAGTGTTTTCATATTCCTGAAGGATACGTTCCTGCAGGGCTCCTCGAAAATCGGAATTGATCGGATGGGCCACATCTTTGTATTCTCCGCTTTTCGTTTTTCTGCTCGGCATAGCAATAAAAGCACCATTCTTGCCTTCGATCACCTTCACATTATGAACGACAAATTCATTGTCGAAGGTCACCGTCACGTACGCCTTTAATTTTCCGTCTGTTGTCACCTTCCGAACGCGGATATCAGTAATTTCCATAGGTCCCCTCCATGAGTTTGCTTCAAATCACACACCTACAACGTATTGTAAACCTCAATCGGGCTCTTAGCAAGAGTTTTTACACATTGTCTCCAAGAGGTTATATGCTGGAGAGACCTTTCACATAATGAAATATCTTCTCTGGTATTGAAAAACCCGAACACTGCTGAACCGCTCCCGCTTATGCCCGTATATGTGGCTCCGCATTGGATGAGCATCCTCCGAAGTTCCGAAACTTCAGGATACCGGTCATCCAGCACAGGTTCAAAGGAATTAAAGAATTTCCATTGGGCGGGAGGACGCTGCTCGTAGGACGTGATACAGTCTGATCTGAGGGTCTTGAAGGTGCAGTTATCCGCATCCTCTCCCCGATATGCATCGAGGGCCTGGTAGGCCCAGGGGGTTGAAATGTCAATATCGGGCTTCAAGAGCATCACATAAAACTCCCTGACCTGGATGCTCTTCAATACTTCACCGGTTCCCTCCACCCAAGCGGCTGGACTGCCCAGGAAAAAGGGCACATCACTACCAACGTTCCGGGCAAGTTCCAAAAGCCGGGACTCACTCACCGGACGCCCCAACAGCTCATTGAGCACCCGCAGCATTCCAGCTCCGTTGGAGGAGCCTCCACCAAGTCCTGCTCCCGAAGGAATCCGTTTCTTAAGAACAGCCCTACAACCTAACGGTCGGCCGATGTCTCTGCAGAATAGATCCCATGCGTGTACCAGTGTATTGTGCCCCGGAAGCTGCAGCGGTCCGGACTCAATCCTGCATTCACTGGAATCAGGTATGAGGGTAACCTGGAGGGTATCCAAGAGATCTACCATAAGAAACAGGGAGTGGAGTTCATGAAACCCTGATGAGAGCTTCGGCCCGATTTCCAGGAGGATATTGATTTTCGCCGGGGTATGCACAGTCATTTCACTATTCATTCTGCCAAAGCATAGAGAAAAACAAGCTGTCTGTCAATTTTTCTTTTTCACTATTGACTCCCATGAGGACAGTTACTAAGATTAAGAAATGGAGGGAATATCATGTACCTGTTCGATGAAGAAGATCCAATAGACGACTATCTCTACGACAGCGAGGACGTAGAGGACGATTTTGAAGAATACCCGCTTGAGTATGATCAGGATGATCTCGATGATGAGTATGATCCTTCGGTTGATGACGACAGCATCACCGATGAACTTGACGAGGAATATCTTCAGGAAGAGGGGTTTATCATCGAAGAGCACGAAGACGATGTGGAGGACACCGCCTTAGACCTCTTTGACTACGAAGAATAGGTGATTTTCCTGCCGGTATACCAGAGATGCTCCAGATCATAAAATTCCCGGTACTCTTCAGACATTAAGTGTATCACCATGTCGCCGCAGTCGATCAGCTCCCAGCCTTCGTCGACATCTCCCTTCCCGCCGTGGTGAAGAGAGATGTCACGTTCATGAAGAAATCCCCTGAGCTCCCTGATCAGACCGCGCATATGTCCGGCACTTCGGACGGTGGTAATAAGAAAGTAATCGGTCCACCCGCTCGCCTCGGTGACATCCAGGAGTACTGTCTGCTCTCCCTTATGGTCATCAAGAAACAGGGCGGCCTCTCTTGCAATCTGGTGTATATCCATAGGTATCATTCTCCTTCTATACCGGCACGTATCTGTGAAATCTGAAGCTGCAGCAGCTCCTTGGAACCTTCCGGAGAAACTGCATCAATATGAACCAGGGGCTGCTCAAGCTGGGACAGCCTCCGAAACCCCTCTCCCAGAACCTTGGAAGATATTTGGTCAGCATCGTAGAGACCCTCCAGCATTGGAAGCACCTCATTATCTGCAAGCAGCGCCGCATGACCAGTAAGCAGGTCCCAGAACTGCGGTGATGCCCTACCATACGAAAAAATTCCTGCTGAGTCAAATCCCGCAAGCCGCTCCAGCAGGCGGGAGAACCGTCCCAGACGTTCAAGATCATCCACGACATATATCCGAGTCGGCCGGATTCCGAGAAATTCCTGCAGATCCCGGCTGTTGCTTACTTCCAGGCCTTCCGTCCAGCTCGGCTCAATATACAGCAGCGCCCCCCGGGAATTCCCCCGGGAAGGAAGAAAGAGCAGGTGCAGCTCCTGTTCAACCACCACCACCGTCAGGGAGGAGCTTCCCGGCATGGAAAGTCCGCAGCTGATGAGCAGGATCATGATGAACCCGAGAAATACCCCTCTCATGCCCAACGCTCCTCAAGCTGCCGGTACAGCCCCAGGCTTTCCTCTTCGATGCAGATCTGCTGGTGCTCGAACCAGGCAAACTGCATACGGTAGATATGCAGCATCATCTCCTCCAGGGTATCCAGGGAAAGCAGCTGCTCCCGCTGGAGGTCATCCAGATGGCTCCGGTGGGGTTCGATAAAATCTGCCACAAAAAGTGCGTAACCGAGGCTTCCCATCCGGGTACTTCCGGTGGTATGCCATCGTACAGCCCTCCAGATGTCCCAATTCCTGCAGGAGAGCTCATGGAAGAGCCTGCAGGCAGCTGCAGGGCCATGAAGCAGCTGTACCTCCCGCTCTTCCAGGGGGGTAATCTCCAGTGCAAAGCGACTGACATAGTGCTTCAGTCGCCGGGAGTCCCACTCCCTGCAGCAGTCATGCCAGAGGGATGCAATAAGAGCACTGTGGAAATCCAGAGAGAACCGGTCTGCCAGGTACAGGCAGACCTGGGCTGTGCCATGGGTATGATCCAATCGACGGGAAGAGAGGGTCGATTCAATTTTGTGACGTATCAGCTCTATGATATCCATACAGCCCCCGCTGGATAATATAGCGCTCAACCTCCGGCGATACATACCCGCTGATATCACCGCCTCTGGTGCACACTGACCTGACCATCCCGGAGGACACATCCACCTGGGGATTATCAAGACTGTCCCAGCTGACACCCTCAAGCAGGGAGGAGTCGATATGCTCGTTTTCCCGATGGGCTATGAGGAAGCGGACCCTGCTGCGCAGCTGTTCCCACTCTTTCCACCTTTTGAGACCCGGCACAAGATCATAACCGACCAGCAGGGTTATCGGCTCAGTGGGCTGCCAGTGTGTTTCAAGTTCGAGAATAGTCTGGTAGGTGTAGGAAACACCGCCTCGACTCATCTCCCGGTCATCAACCACACATTGGGGGATACCGGAAAAAGCAATCCTGGCCATCTCCAGACGATAGAGGGGATCAATCTCATGGTCCACCTGTTTGTGGGCAGGGATATTGACCGGAACTACTACAATCAGGTCATAGGTGAACTGTCGCTGCACTTCCCTGAGCAGCAGTTCGTGTCCCCGGTGGGGAGGATCGAAGGATCCCCCGAAGCACAGTACATTCATGATCCCACCAAACTGATAAAAGCCCTGCGCACCTCATCAATACCCCTGCCGTCAAACACGGAAATTCCAATCACCCGGGTATCCGGGAAAAGCTTCTGCAGTTCAGTATAGCGCTCACCGGTTTCATCGAGATCCAGTTTGCTGGCAATGACCACCTTCGGTTTATCCGCCAGTTCTTTGCTGTAGCTCTCCAGCTCATGGTGCAGTTTATAGTAAGCTTCCAGGTACTGCTCATCGGAAAGGTCTATCAGATAGGCGATACCAGAGGTTCGGGAGATATGCCTGAGGAAGGTAAATCCAAGGCCCGAACCTTTGCTTGCTCCTTCAATAATCCCCGGGATATCAGCAAGGGTTATCACCTGGTCGTCATAGGAGAACACCCCGAGATGGGGAATCTTCGTGGTAAATGGATACCCTGCAACCTTTGAATGGGCGTTGGTCAAGTAATTGAGCAGGGAAGACTTCCCTGCATTGGGAAATCCGACGAACCCGATATCCGCAATGATACGCAGCTCCACAGCAAGTGTACGCTGCTCTCCGGGCTCTCCGGACTGGGCAAACCTGGGGGCCTGTCTGGTTGCGGTGCGGAAATGCCAGTTACCCTTTCCGCCTCTGCCGCCCTTAAGAAAGACCCAGGTATCCTCTTCTCCGGTGAGGTCCTTGATAAGAGCTCCAGTATCTGCATCCTTTATGAGGGTTCCCGGCGGGACATCAATTACAACATCCGCTCCGTCACGGCCGTGCTTTTTCCTTCCCTGCCCCTGTTCTCCCCGCTGGGCATAGTACTGCTGGTTGTTCCGCAGATGGGCCAGGGTCCTCAGGTTGCTGCGGACATGAAAGACCACATTGCCCCCTTTACCGCCATCCCCACCGTCGGGACCTCCCCTTGGGACATACTTCTCCCTCCGGAAGGAAACTGAGCCGCTGCCCCCGTGGCCGGAGGCAACATCTAATACTGTCTCATCTATAAAACCAAACATTGATTTGAAGTGCCTGAACCAGGCACTTATGCTTGTATAGCGGTATCGATTCGTACGTAGCTTCGGTTCATTCTCTTGAAAAACACGATACGACCGGCTTCTTTAGCGAAGAGGGTATCATCCTTTCCCTTTCCCACAAACTCACCAGGGTGAATCCTTGTTCCCCGCTGACGCACAATAATCTCACCGGCCTTGACCTCCTGGCCACCGCCGCGTTTTACTCCCAGTCTCTGGGCATGGGAATCTCTTCCGTTTTTGGAGCTTCCGCCACCTTTTTTATGAGCCATAGCACCTCTCCCTTCTATGCGGTAATCTTATCTATTTTAATCACTGAATACTGCTGACGATGACCCTGTTTTCTACGGTAGCCCTTTCTTTTCTTGAACTTGTAGATCAACATTTTGTCACCCTTCACCTGGTCCTCAACCACTGCGGATACCTTCGCTCCCTTAACATAGGGGGTTCCCACGGCAGTCTTCTCACCATCCTTCACCAGCAGTACAGAATCGAACTCAACCTTCGCTCCAGCTTCTTTATCGATCTTATCGACCTTCAGCAGAGTTCCTTCCTCTACCTTGTATTGCTTGCCTAGAATCTCAATCAGTACGTACATGAACTACTTCCTTATCATAAGATATGCAGGCTAGGTTATACCACAATGAGCGCCATGAGGTCAAGAGACTACATGCTTTTAAGAAAGGGCATCCCCAGCAAATCACAGCCGTTTTTCAGCACCTGCAGCACCCCTTTGCAGAGGGTTATCCGGGCAGCCATGAGTTCAGGACTTTCGGCACGCAGCACCGGTGTGTCGTGGTAGAACCGGCTGAAGGTCCTGGTCATCTCATAGAGATATGTGGCGATCACTGAAGGATTTTTATCCTCCCCTGCCTGGCGCACCGCACCAGGGAATCGGGCTGTAATCTTAATGAGCTCCCGCTCGTCCTGCAGGGTCAGCAGGGACATATCAACTGGTCCGGAGGTCTCCCCGAAGCGCTCACTGTGTTTTTTGATCATGCTGCTCAGCCGGGCACCCATATATTGGAGATAGGGTCCTGTATTACCGTTAAATTCGATGGACTTCTTCGGGTCAAAGACCATATCCTTTGCGGCTGTAGTCTGCAGGAGGTAGTAGTTGAGTGCCCCCAGGGCTATCTCCTCTGCGGTGGTATCAAGGTTCCCTACCTGGTCCTCCCTGCCCTTGTCTATAATCTCCTGCCGGGCCATCCGCTCCAGCTCAGCAATCAGATCATCCGCATCAACTACAGTGCCCTCCCGGGATTTCATTTTCCCCTCGGGAAGGTTCACCATACCGTAGGAGAGATGGTACATCCGGTCCGCCCAGGAGTATCCCAGCATGCTCAGTACGTGAAAGAGCACGGTAAAATGGTACTGCTGTTCGTTACCCACCACATAGACCATCATATCGAAGGGCCACTGCTCATGGCGCAGGATTGCAGTCCCGATGTCCTGGGTAAGGTAGAGGCTGGTGCCGTCCTTGCGGAGAAGAACCTTCTTGTCCAGCCCTATATGCTCAAGGTCAACCCAGACAGTTCCCTCTTCGTCCCGGTAGAATGCATTCGACTCAAGTCCCTTCAGCACCTCGTCCCGTCCCCGGGAGTAGGTTTGACTCTCATAATATACATCATCAAAGGCGATCCGGGTCTTCCGGTAGGTCTCTTCAATCCCCTCGACGGTCCACCGGTTCATGAGCTTCCATAGTGCTACGGTAGACTCATCTCCCCGCTCCCAGTCCTGGAGCATACGCTGGGCCTCTTTTTCAGCATCCGGCTCTGTCTTGGCCCACTGGGCAAACTTCACATAGTAATTTCCCACGAAGTGATCGCTCTTAACCCCCTCACTTTCCGGGGTCTTTCCCTTCCCGAAGGTCTTATATGCAAGCATGGACTTGCAGATATGAATACCCCGGTCGTTGATCAGGTTTACCCGGCGCACCTCAGCTCCATTGGCCTCGAGAATCCGCGCTACGCTGAACCCAAGGGAGTCGTTGCGCAGGTGTCCCAGGTGCAGGGGCTTATTAGTATTTGGACAGGAGAACTCCACCATGGCCCGAACCCCTTTTAGCGCATCGGTGTGTCCGTAGCGCTCCTGCCGGTCAAAAATCTGTTCAAAAAGTTTTGAGGCACTGTCGCCAAGCTCGATGGTTATGTTCACATACCCGCCTTCACTGCGGACACTGCCGCCCTTGTCGGCCAGCAGGCGGGCAGTCTCTTCTGCAATCTGCTGGGGGGGACAACGGAATACTCTGGCAAAGGGAAACAGGGGAACAGCCAGGTCACCCAGTTCCGGCTTAGGAGGTTTCTGCACCACCACCGGTATCTGCTCAAGCAAAGCGGGATCTATCCCCCGCTGTTGGGCAAGATCTGCAAGTACTGATGCGATATACTGGGTCCACTGTGCTTTCTCTTGTTCCATGGGTAAATCCTTATTGCGCCTCGGATGATGGAAGAAAGAGTATCATGATCGGTGTCGATGTTCAATCACTGCCACGGCACTCTCACCACTGGTCTCCAGGGTGACCGTAAGTGCTTCGCCCTTGGTCAAGTGCTGATCACCAAGGGTTCTGCAGTGGATATAGTTCTCCGTCAAAAGGCTCCAGCAGGGCCCGTCGGCAAGCTGCAGCTGCTGCTCAGCCACTGCCCAGAAGCTTCTCCCTTCCTGTCTCTGGAGATACCTGAGATACCCCTCCCGGGAGAGCACCCGAAGTCTGGCTGCCCGCTGGTCCCGCAGGTACTCCGCAACAGGATTCGGTGCACCGTAGAGCTCCGTACCCGGCCTGGGAGAATAGGGAAAGACGTGGATATGGGAGAAATCACCCCGGTTCACCAGGCTGAGTGTCTCCTCGAACCGAGACTCATCCTCCCCGGGAAGGCCGGTGATCATATCTGCGGCGAGAAACAGGTCCCCCTTGAGACTACGGATCCGTTCAATCGAGTGCAGTACCTCCTCTGCCCGATAGCTTCTGCCGATGAGTTTCACCAGGTCATCACTCCCGGTCTGGATCGGCAGATGAAGATGGGGCTGCACCCGAGGCAGGGCGATTGCAGAGATCATGTCATTGGTGAGCATATCAGGCTCAATAGATGAGAGGCGGATCCTGGTATGCTGAAGCACCCGATCCAGCCGGTGTACGAGTTCCGCCAGGCCGATATCCTGCCAGCGGTATGCGGAAATATTCACCCCGGTAAGAACAATTTCCTGATACCCCCTCGCTTCCAGAGCAGCGGCGCGGCTCAGTACGATGTCAGCATCAAGACTCACCGCAGGCCCCCGGGCAATCCTAACCCTGCAGTAGCTGCAGCGGTTGTCACACCCGTCCTCAATCTTTAAAAAAGCCCGGGCGTGAAAGGTGAACTGGTCCGGTTCATAGGCAAAGGGGGAGAGCCCCTCCCGGGACTGTTTGTCATGGAGAAACAGCCGGATTGCCTCAGGAAGAGACATCCCCTCCTCCATCCGTCCGGACAGATACTCCGGCAGATCAACAAGGGATGCCTTTCTGTCCAGGGGAAGCAGTATAAGTCTATCCGCCAGTTTGTCCAGCAGATCCCCCTCGAGCTGGGCATAGCAGCCGGTGACCAGCACTACCGGGCCGCTGTCCCGGGAGGAGAACTTTCTGATCATCCTGCGCGCCTTCTGCTCGGCCTTGGAAGTGACGGTACAGGTATTCACCACATAGAGCTCCGCCTCTTCTGCGGGACTGACCGGCTGAAAACCCATCCTGCGGAAGGCATCGGCTATCCCCTCGCTTTCCACCTGATTAAGCTTGCATCCGAGGGTGTAGAGGGCTACCCTGATCATATCTGGGTATCCGCCCGTTCCAGATCCTGCATCACCCGGTCAAGGGATTCCTTGAGCTGCAGCCGCATGGAATGTGTATAGGGATTGTAGTGCTGCAGATCCATAAACAGCTGAAATGGATCATTGCAGGTCTGCTCCACCACCTCCAGGATTTTGTGGTATCCAAGCGTGGCAATCGGGCTCGGCTGGAGATCCAGCTCCCCGAGCACCCGACCGATTACGTGGGTGATGCCCTGGGTCACCGCCGCCTCCCGGTCATGTTCCTCGGGGGTCATCTCAAGCACCCGCAGTTCCAGGAGGTTAAAATAATCCCTCCAGTAGGAGGCGGTCTCCCGACTGCAGCGCAGGGGGGAAAAGACCAGGGGGAGTCCGGCGGTGCCATGCTTTCCGGAGTCTGGACCGAACATCGGGTGGGTGGCAATCATTTCAGTACCTTCAGGCAGAAGCCGCTGCATCAGCTGTGCTGGATAGCTTTTCACCGAGCAGGTATCAAAGACCACCGTGTGCTCCCCAATATCATCGGCGCAGGAGGTGAGCACCTCCTCAAAGGATGAGATGGAGACGCAGAAAAAAAGGGCATCACAGCCCAGCACCTCTTCTCGTTCAGCCAGGGTGATTCCCTCTACCGGTCTGCTGGTCCTATTATACCCAATGACGGTGAACTGCTGGCTGAGCAGGTCTGCCCAGTAACGGCCGAATCTCCCGAGTCCGTATACCCCGATCTTCTTGCTTGTGTTCATATCTTCTCTATTTATCAAAAATTGGAGGTATGGTACAGTCCTTGGTAAGAGCATTCGATGAATAACCAATAAACGGAGTTGTGATCATGACATTTTCAGAAAAAATGAAAGCGAAAGCGAAGAGTATGCAGAAACGGCTGGTACTGCCGGAGGGAACTGAGGAACGTACACTCAAGGCATCCCGGCTGATCATGGACCAGCAGCTGGCTAGGGAAGTGGTGCTTCTCGGCACCCCCGAAGCAGTGGCCCAATGTGCCGCAAAATCCGGCACATCCCTGGAGGGTATCACCATACTTAATCCGGCATCCAGCGAACTGCGCAGCAGCTACGCCAGGGAGTACTATGAACTGCGTAAGCATAAGGGCTTAAGTGAATCCGATGCCTATGAGCAGATTGCGGATCCGCTGAAATGGGGTTCAATGATGGTGCGTCTCGGAGACAGTGATGCCATGGTGGCCGGGGCAGAGAACTCAACCGGTAATGTGCTTGTGGCGGCCTTTACCATCATTAAGACCAAGCCGGGCACCAAGTTCGCCTCATCCTGCTTTGTCATGATCACCGACAAGCGGGAATTCGGCGCCTCCGGAAGTTTCATCTTCGCCGACTGCGCTACCATCCCCGACCCCACAGCTGAACAGCTTGCAGAAATCGCCATTGCATCATCAGATTCATGCAGCGTGTTTTTAGAAACAGAGCCCGCAACGGCCATGCTCTCCTTTTCAACCAAGGGATCCGCCCAGCATGCCAGCGTCGACAAGGTAATCCAGGCAACTGCCATTGCACAGGAAAAACGGCCGGATCTGCTTATTGACGGGGAAATGCAGCTTGATGCGGCAATCGTAGGAAGCGTGGGATCCAAGAAGGCACCGGATTCACCGGTGGCAGGGCGGGCCAATGTGCTCGTCTTTCCTGAACTGCAGTCCGGTAATATCGGGTATAAACTGGTGCAGCGCCTGGCGGGAGCCGAGGCGTACGGACCGGTTCTGCAGGGTTTTGCAAAACCGGTGAGCGATCTTTCCCGGGGCTGCAGCATTGATGACATCGTCATCACATCCGCCATGACCCTCGCCCAGGTGGAAGGGTAATCTAACTACATGTTTTGGGGCAGTTCACCTATCAGGCGGGCTGCCTCAAGCATCTCCTCCCTGTCTATGGTCTCACCTCTTCGTGCCTCCGGTATCCCCAGGGAATGAAATACTTCCAGCATCTCTTCCAGTTCATATTGCTGGCGCAGGCTACCCTGCTTGAGATTATTCCTGATAGTCTTTCGCCTGGAGGCGAAGAGCTCCCTGATAAGCAGCAGATAGATCCTCCGCTGCTCCCCCGTAACCCGGAGACCTGATCTCCGCTGGAACCGGACCACAGAGGATACCACATCCGGACGGGGAAAAAAGGATTCCCTCCCGATATCTCTACTGCGGGTCACCTCGTAGTCGAGACCGCACAGAAGAGTAAATGATGAATAGAGCTTGCTGCCCGGATCTTCGCCGAGCCGCAGGGCAACCTCCCTCTGGAGGGTAAATACCATCTTCTCAGGAAGAAATTCCTGTTCAATAAACCTGGCAATGGCCAAGGACCCTATATTATAGGGAAGATTGCCGAAGAGCCTGTCCGGCATGGGACGCGATTCGGCTGCCTTCGGCCACGTCTTAAGCACGTCTCCTTCGATAAGGTCAAAGTGTGTGAAGTCTGCAAACAGATCCCGCAGCAGGTCACAAAAACCGTGGTCTATCTCAAAGGCGGTCACCCGGGCTCCCGTAACCAGGGCAAGATGGGTCATTGCCCCGATTCCGGGTCCGATTTCCCAGACCGACATATCCTCGGTAAGGTTAAGCTCATCAACAATCGCTCTGCGGTCATCCTCATTGATGAGAAAATTCTGACCGAACTGCTTGGTCACATGAAGCCCCCGCATCTTCAGTAGATCCTTGATCAAAACGGGGGAATTGTAGAGGCTCTCTAGATACTGTTTCTCCATGACTACTCCTCCGGCTACGATACTGGAGGATCAATAGGATGGTCAAGACGCCCGCCCCTATCAAGGGAACCCCTGCCGACCCATCGGGCAGTTCTGCACCCCAGGTCCAAAGCCGCTCCAGCAGGAGGGCGCATTCCTGAAGCAGCACCGGGAGCACTCTTTCAGATGCACCGAGCAGGAAGCACAGTGTTCCCCAGATATACAGTGTCACCAGCAGAATTGACGGTATGCTTACAATCAGGCCTCCGGTCCTGACGGGAAGACCATGAACCATGAGCACCGGGGCTGCTGAGAAGAACGCACAGATATTCATTGCCAGCATGCTGCGCATCATTGGAGGTATCTGCCAGGGCAGATAGTCTGAGCAGTGGGAGGTACCTGCAAGAATCCCTCCCAGAGCGCTGTAGGAGAGCAAGAATCCCAATGAGGAGGCGTCCCCCGGACGGATAATCAGCTGCACCAGAGCAGACAAGGACAGCAGATCCAGGCCTCTGTGACGGGTCATGGTGTAGAGCCAGAACATCAGTACCGAACGGATCAAGCTCTCCCTGGGCCCGACGATGAGCAAAAAGAGTACTAACAGCACCATGGCTCCCCACCGGCTGAACCGCCTGCCTGTCAGTGGTCTCAGCACCAGTACAGCCATAGAGGCAATCACCCCGGCGTGGAGCCCTGAGAGGGCCATTACATGGGCGGTACCCGATTTCCTGCTCAGCTCAAAGAGTCCCCCCCAGCGCTGTATGGGAATACCCAGAATCAGAGCCCCGGCGAGCTGCTGGGCCTCCCAGGGCAGGTCTGTGATCCCTTCAAGGAGCCTGTCCTGCATACTCCTTCTCCACTCTTGAAACGAACTCACCAGCGTCCCTTCGGGGGGTTCAAAGGCCACATCTCCTGCCGGGTACCACCTGCCGTTGATATATCGTGCGGGCAGACGCATCATCCATCCTTTCGAGAGTCCCGAAGGCAGATCCCGCCAGTCAACATAGAGCATCACCGTCCCGTCGGCGCTGCTGCTGCAGCCGCAGTTTCTAGACACTTCTATAAGATCCGCCTGTATACTTCCGGTCAGATAGTCCATCCTCACCGGTGCCTCCCGGACCGTACACCCTATGCTCACAACCTCGCCCTCCTCCAGCACGATGCCGGGAACCGCTTCATGCTGCCCTGGGGCAGCCCAGCAGGCGCACCCCAGGGCGGTAAGCAGCAGGATCCTCCTGGCCGGAGGGATTGGGACCACCAGGATGAGTGAGGAGAGTCCGATCACCGGGAAGATGCTTTCAGGCTTTACAATACACAAGAGGAGCACCGGAATAGTGAGCAGTATTGAGAGATTTCGAGGTGTCATACTCCATCAGGAGCACAGAGTCATTTCTGCTGATTCAGTTCCATCAGCCGGTACAGGGCGATCAGGGGAAGGTCAACCTTACCGCTGCTGCCCAGGCGGAAGAGCCTTGCGGCGAGCCGTTCCTGCCGCTGGTCATCTGCAGAGCCAATCCTACGCATCAGTCTACGCAGCCGGCGGGTCCTGCGCAGGGCTATGGTAAGACACGAATAGACCTCCTGTGACGCAGTACCTGAAGGCAGCTCAACGGGAAAGTCTCTGCGGGAGCAAATCATATCAGCAAGTTCCAGGGGTCGGAAGGACTCAAGCTGGCTGAAACGTTCCTGCAGCACAGCAAAGGTCTCATCACTGCGGTCAGTGACGGTATCCGCATATTCCTTGAGCTCAATGCGGCGCTTCGTGGCAATCTCGCTTTTCGTGTTTTTCCGAGCGATGGTGAGGTATACCAGAACTGCAGCTGCGGATGAGAGGATCAGTTCATCCACAAGCGGTACGGGAATACGGATAACCAGGGCGGCGAAGAGGTAAACCAGGAGAAATGCAACGGCACTTGCCAGCAGTCTCGGGATGTACTTCAGTTCCTGAACCCAGGTATCTACAGCGGCATCAATAAGGGAATAGAGCCCGTAGAGCATATGGACCCGGTCATCCTCAGTCGGTTCATGGGGATACACTCCCTCCAGGTCCATGCGGTGAAGCTGCAGCAGCTGTTTCTTCTCGGCAAAGGGATGGAGCAGAAGCGGGCTGGAGATACTACGATAAAGCAGATAGAGTCGTTTCATGAAAGCACCATACTTCTGGATTTTTACCGTGTCAAGCAGTATAGTAGAGCTATGACACATACACTGCAGATAGAGGGACTTCCCAAGTATTATCAGGGGGGGAGAAGCGAGGGTGTACTTGCCGTGCACGGGTATACCGGACGGCCGGGGGAGATGGACTACCTGGCCCAGTCACTTCATCGGCAGGGCTGGAGCGTATCAGTGCCCAGACTGCCCGGTCATGCCACCTCACGATCAGACCTGCTTCGCTGTACCTGGAAGGACTGGTATCGGCGGGTACTGGACGCCTACTACGATCTGCGCAGCTGCTGTGATAAAGTCTTTGTGGCGGGGCTCTCCATGGGAGGACTGCTCACTCTTATGCTCGCCCAGGAGGAGCCCTGCGATGCCCTAGCCCTGGCAGCACCTGTGGTGCTTACCACAAGGCAGGTCCCCTTGAGCGTCTCATCCTGGGCAGGTCGGCTGATACAACCAAAGAAACTCAAGGACTTCGAACACCAGTTTGAGGGAGAACACTCACCGGAGGGCCGCTTCCTTGAGGATGAGTACTGGAGCTGGTTGCTTCCCAGTGCCGTGGGACAGCTTGCATCTCTCCAGAGAAAAACCAATGCACGGCTCAAGCGAGTCACCGCCCCGACACTGGTGCTCACCTCGAAACGGGACCAGGTGATCTCCCAGAGGGCGGGGGAATTCCTCCAGAAGCGTCTAGGATCCCAGGAATTCAGCCACATTGTCTATGAGCGCAGCGGCCATGTGATCACCAATGACTGTGAAAAACAGCGGGCCGCTGAGGACATCACCGCATGGTTTAATCGGTTCTCGAGCGAATAAGGCTCAGCTGGTCGTCAAAGAACTCCTCATACCGGTCCAGCAGACGCATCACCTCCCTGCGGGCTGCGGTAAGATCCTTTTCACCGCTGGAGCAGAAGAGATAGCATTTTATCTTCGGTTCAGTACCGCTGGGCCTGAGAATAAAGCTCCTGGCCTCTTCAAGACGATAGATGAGCATATTGGTTTTTGGAAGGCCTGTGCCCTCCTGTAGGAGATCCATCCGTGAGACCACCCTGGACCCGGCCACCCCATCGGTGACATCCATGCGAAAGTGATCCATGAGACGGGATATCTGCTGCTGCCCCTTCTGTCCCGGCAGGGTCCGTGAAAGCACCCGCTCCTGATGATACCCGAACTGCCCATAGAGCTCCTCAAGATGCTGGAGCAGGCTGACCCCCCGCTTCAGGTGGTACTGGGCCATCTCCACCGCCATTGCGGCTGCACTGACCGCATCCTTGTCCCGGACATCCTGCTCCACCAGGTAACCATAGCTCTCCTCAGCACCGAAAACGAAGTGCTCTTCGGAGAATGCAAGCTGCTCTATTACCTGGGCAATATACTTGAATCCCGTAAGAACATTTACACATCGTCCGCCGTAGTGTTCGGTGATCTTCTCCATGAGGTCGGTGGTGACGATACTCTTTACCGTCACCAGCTGGTCCATGCCCGATTCCCTCCTGCCGCTGCAGATATAGTCGCACAGAAGCACAGCTATCTGATTGCCCGTCAGCAGCCGGTATCCAGTTTTATCCGGGGTTGTGGGAACGGCAATGCCGAGACGGTCACCATCAGGATCAGTCCCCAGTATGATATCTGCACCATTGGATACCCCGTAGGTGAGTGCCAGGGACATGGCATCGGGATCTTCCGGATTGGGGTTTTTCACTGTGGGAAAATTACCGTCGGGATCGCGCTGTTCATCCACCGTGATCACCGATACACCCAGGTCGCGGAGCACCCGCTCGACAGGATGGAGACCGGTTCCGTGGAGGGGCGTGAAGACCACCGTAAGCGTTGATTCTCTTCGGGAGAACAGTTCCGGTCGTATCGATACCGAGCGCACCATGGCGTAGTAGTCCTCATGGAGCTGCTGGTCAACCCAGCTGAACCGTCCAAGGGCTTCGGCCTCCTTCAGGGGCATACCCTCCACAGGTTCACCGGATTCACGCACTGCCTCCACCTCTGTGACAATTCCCTCATCGTGAGGTGGCGTCACCTGTGCACCGTCTGCCCAGTACACCTTGTATCCATTATATTCCGAAGGATTGTGGCTTGCTGTGATGGTGATCCCCGCCTGGGCTCCCAGGTGCCGCACCGCAAAGGAGAGTATGGGAACCGGTGCTACATCTGCGAACATCTGGACCGTCAACCCCGCCCGGCAGAGCACCTGGGCTGCGGTCTCCGCAAAGAGACGGGAGAAGTTTCTGGTATCATAGGCAATCACCACCAGAGCATCCTCCTGGTGACCTGTTATATACCGTCCCAGTCCCTCGGTAACCCGGGCCACCGCCAGGGGATTCATCCGGTTACTTCCTCCACCGATTACTCCCCGCATCCCTGCGGTACCAAAGGTGAGTTCCTGGTAAAACCGGTCAGTCAGCCCCTCAATATCCTCCCGATTAATAGCCGAGAGCACATCGGAGCGGAAAAAACCATGGGTCTCCCGCTGCACATACTCCTGAGCACGTTTCGTAACCTGTTCAATATCCATTGTTTCCCCCTCAAGATTGATCACGTATTACTATTGTAAGCGAAATCGTCCGGAAATTCCACCGGAGCCGTCAATATGCTGACAAAAGTGATGCAATAGGATATGTTGTTGTCCATGACATTTCACCAGTGGTACCTTGAGCATTACCAGTCACGATGGGAGTTCCTCTATACAGCCCTGCTCCAGCCTCCGAAGATGTATGAGTTTGCAGAGGGCTTGAAGCGGCCCTACTACCTTGATGAGGCATCCCTGGAAGCGGCCCGGGCACTTGAGGTGCAGCCCGGTGATGCGGTCCTTGATGCCTGTGCAGCCCCCGGGGGAAAAACGCTGGTACTTGCCCTGCAGCTGGGCGGCACCGGCCTCCTGATTGCCAATGACCGCTCCTCCTCAAGGAGAGCAAGGCTCCATCGGGTACTCCAGGATCATCTGGAGGACCAAGAGCGTTCAGTCATACGAGTAACCGGTCATGACGCATCCCGGTGGGGACTCTATGAGCAGAACAGGTATGACCGAATCCTTCTAGATGCCCCCTGCTCCTCAGAGCGGCATGTGCTTCAGGAGCCCCGGGAACTGAACCGCTGGGGTGCAGGGCGCACCAAACGGCTGGCGCTCCAGCAGTTTGCCATGGTGGCCGCAGCCTTGGAAGCGGTCAAACCCGGCGGCAGGATCGTCTACAGTACCTGCGCCCTCTCTCCGCTGGAGAACGATGGTGTCATGGCGAAACTGCTGAAGAAACGTCCGGGAGCATCACTGCTTTCCAAACCTGAAGGAATTCCCTGGGGTGAACCCACAGAACACGGATGGATCATCCTGCCGGATCGAGCTGAAGGAAGGGGTCCCATGTACATAGCAGTAATCACAAAACGGGAGGAGCCCTGATGAGTCCAACCTATCCTGCAGTAGCCTTAAGTTCCGTAAAAACCTATGAGCCTTCCCTTATAGATAATCATCTCCAGGAGCTCTGGACCAGCGCCCGCATGCCCGATACGAGGGGGCTGCGGGTGCTGGTTAAGCCGAATATCCTCTTCGACGCACCTCCTGAACGGGCGGTGACTACCCATCCCCAGGTGCTTGCATCGCTGCTGAAGCTGCTGCTGGACCAGGGAGCTCGTCCGGTGGTGGGGGATTCCCCGGCCATCCATACCTCCAGTTTCAGCGGAACCGTCAGCGGTATCCGAGGGGTATGCGACCAGTTCAAGGTGCCCTGGGTTGATTTCCTTGACCCAACGGTTGAACTAACCAGCAGTATCGGGTCACGGCGGAAACGGACCTACCAGGTGACCCGTCACGCTGCGGAGTGCGACCTGATTATCTCGGTACCGAAGATGAAAAACCATCAGCTCATGATTACTACCGGAGCCGTGAAGAACCTCTTCGGCGTGATACCGGCTTTCACAAAAAGCCCCTATCATCTTCGCCATGCCAACCGCAGAGAGTTCGCTGAATTTCTCTGTCACCTGTACAGCGCCCTTCCCCCGGTGATTACCGTGATGGACGGGATCCTGGCCATGGAAGGACCCGGACCCAACAATGGGTATCCGAGACATGCGGGGGTGCTTATGGCATCCCGGGACTGCGGGGCGGTTGATGTCACCGCCGCTGCAGTGATGGGTTACAATCCCCGGGAGATACCCGGCTGCATAGCCATGGACCGCCACGGACTCTCAGGTGCAGGCGACACCAGTGAAATCACCTACCCCCTGGAACATCCGGAGAAGCTCCAGGTGAAGGACTTCCTCCAGGTGAAGACCCAGAGGAAAAGCAGGATAATCTGGGACATGATCTATCCCCGGATTTTCCGTTCCTTCACCTCCCGGTCGGGGGGCCCGGTGATCCGGACTGAACGCTGTATTTCCTGCGGGAAGTGCTCCCTTATCTGTCCCAACGGATCCGCCCGCAGGGAGGATCAAGTCTTTGCCATCTCTTTGGAAAGTTGTATCCGCTGCTACTGCTGCCATGAGGTATGTCCTGCAGACGCCATTGAAATAACGAGGTAAACTGTTTATGGAAGGAATAACATTGCTGGGAACTATTGGACTGTCCCTGCTTCCGATTTCTGAACTTCGTGGGGCTATCCCCTTCGCCTATCTCAGGGGAGCACCCCTGATTCCGGCCTATCTGGTAAGTGTCGGAACAAACGCCCTGGTGGGACCTCTGGTATTCATCTTTCTCTCGACGGCACACCGTCTCTTTACCAGAATGGCCTGGTACCGGAGATTCTTCGAGTACACAGTTGAACATGCCCGAAGAAAAACTGAAGGGAAGGTCCACCGTTATGGATACTGGGGGGTGATGCTGTTTGTGGCTATACCCCTGCCGATTACCGGGGCTTATACCGGCACCCTAGGTGCCTGGATTCTCGGTCTTGACCGCCGCCGCACCTGTCTGGCGGTGCTCGGCGGTGTGATCATCTCCGGCATTATTGTCTCTTCAATCCTGTTTTTCGGCGTTGAAGCGCTCTACATTCTGGTAAAGCGGGTATAACCGCCATTGTGAGGACACCATGGATCTGCATCTCAAGGACGAACTGAATCCTGAACAATATCGTGCCGCATCAACGCTTTCAGGTCCCCTGCTGATCATAGCTGGAGCAGGAAGCGGCAAGACCCGTATGATCACCTACCGGATCGCCTATATGCTCTCCAAGGGCATTGCCCAGCGTCATATCCTGGGGCTCACCTTCACCAACAAGGCAGCCCGGGAGATGGCAGACCGGGTCAGTGATCTGCTGGGAAAACCGACCCGGCAGCTCACCCTCTCCACCTTCCACGCCTTTGGTCTGAAGGTGCTCCAGGAGCAGGCTTCACTACTGGGATTCGAGAAGCATCTTACCGTATATGATGCCTATGATGTTACCGCCATGATCAAGGAGTCCGCCAGGGCGCTGAAGATGTCGGTGGAACAGCTTGATTTCTACAGCATCTGCGGCCATTTCTCCCGGATCAAGACCGGACTGGATGATTTCAGCGGCTCCCTGCCGGGCTGGAAACAGCTCTATAGGGAGTACAATAAGCACCTGCGAGCCTACAATGCCGTGGACTTTGATGACCTGCTTATGCTTCCAATCAAGCTCTTTGAAGAGCATCCCGAAGTGCTTGAGACATACCGCCAGCGTTATACCCATATTCTTGTAGACGAGTTCCAGGATACCTCCAGGATCCAGTACCGTCTGCTGTATCTCCTCGCACAGGAACACCGTAATCTCTGTGTCGTAGGCGATGACGATCAGTCCATCTACTCCTGGAGGGGAGCAAATTATGAGAATATCACCGATTTTGAGCGGGACTTCCCGGAGGTGCAGGAAATAAAGCTGGAGCAGAACTACCGCTGCACCGGTAACATCCTCAGCGCCGCAAACACGGTGATAGCACACAACACTCGCCGGAAGAGCAAATCCCTCTGGACCGGTTCCAGCCAGGGATACCCGCTGTATCTCCATCATTTGGAACATGAGACTGAGGAGGCGGAGTTTATTACCGCCAAGATCAAAGAGCTGAGGGTCAAAAAGCGTCTTCCCTACGGATCTTTCGGTATTCTGGTGCGCACCAACTCCCTTATGAGCACCCTGGAGAGCGAACTGATGGCAGAGGGCATTCCCTATGCGGTATCCGGCGGGCAGAGTTTTTTTTCCCGCAAGGAGATCAAGGATGTAATTTCCTACCTCAGGGTGCTGGCCCGACCCCACAGTGATATCGATTTTCTGAGGATCATCAATACCCCCCGACGGGGCATCGGGAGGGCTTCGGTGGAACAAATTCGTTCAACCGCAAGGGAGGGGTCAAGCTCCCTCTTCAGTGCGGCCAAGCTGCTTGTCCAGGGTACCCTGCTCAAAGAGTCGAGCCGCAGGTCCCTCCAGGAACTGCTGGAACTGATCCAGGAGACCTCCCGTAAGATCCTCAAGGGTCCCCGGATGGCCTCCAAGCTGAAGGATCTCCTGGAACAGGTGGAATACCGGCTCCACCTGCTCCAGGAGCACCCTAAGAACCCCAAGATAGGTCAGTGGCGCTGGGATCAGGTCCTGCGGTTTCTCCAATATTTCTCACAGTGGGAGGAGGATCCGGATACCCTGAACCCTTCAGTTTTTGACTACCTGAACCGCATATCCCTGACGGGAAAGCAGGAGCCCGATACCGGTGAGGGTCAAGTGAGCCTGATGACCATCCATGCCTCCAAGGGACTGGAATTTGACTGCGTATTCCTCCCCGCCGTGGAGGACCTGATCATCCCCCACGGCAGAAGCCTGGAGGATGACCCGGGATCAATTGAGGAGGAGCGACGGCTGTTCTATGTAGCCCTGACCCGTGCACGGAAGAGTCTCTATCTCTCCACATGCTCGCGGCGACGTATCATGCGGGAAGACCGGGATATGGTCCCCTCCCCTTTTCTCAATGAGATTCCCCAGGAGCTCTTCGGTACCGGTGAGACAGACCAGGAGGTCCCCCCGGAGGAATCCCGGGATCTCTTTAACATGCTACGTTCCCGGCTTGGGTGAATCTTATCCCTTTTCCCCGCCAGAAAAGCGGTGTACTATAGCTCTATGAGGATTCCCGACTGTATCAACACACCCCGGCTGGAACTTCGGTTGCTGTCCGCCAGAGATGCCGAGGAGGTGCTATCATATGTTCTACGCAATCGCAGCCTGCTTGAGCCGACGGAGCCGAAGCGAACAGACGATTACTGGACGCTAAGAGGTGTTCGGGAGCTGCTTGGGGACGAGCGCCGGGGTGCATTGGACAGCGGCAGACACATCAGGTACTGGATCGTACACACTCAGAGGTTTCAAGTCATCGGGTCGGTGCTGCTTGCACGGGTTACCCGGAAGCCCCCTGCAGGCTGCAGCCTCGGATACCGGCTGGACCGGGAACATCTTCGCCGGGGATATATGAAGGAGGCTCTGGCTGCAGTACTGGACTGGGCCTTTGGGGATTTCGGTCTTGAACGTATTGAGGTAAATATGATGCCCCGAAACACCGCATCAAGAAAAACCGCCGCATCCCTCGGTTTCAGGAAATGTGGGATCACCCGGGATTTTCTTGAAATAAACGGAACACTTGAACATCATATTCGTACGGAATTATACAGGGAGGAATGGCTGTGCAGCAGACGAAACGGATTAATGTAGACAGGGGAACTGAGCAGGAATCACTCCGGATTATGATCACCGGAGGAACCTTCGACAAGCACTATGATCCCCTCCGGGGAGAGCTGGGCTTTTCAAATACCCATCTTCCGGAGATCATTGATCATTCCCGCTGTACCCTGCCGATCATCATGGAACTCATCCAGCTTACAGACAGTCTCTATATGACTTCTGAGGACCGGCAGGCGATCCTCCACTCCTGCAGCACCTGCAGTGAAGAGCGGATCATCATTACCCACGGAACAGACACCATGACCGAGACGGCCCGGGTACTCGGAGAGGCAGGACTCGATAAGTGCATCGTGCTCACTGGAGCCATGGTCCCCTATTCCATCGTTGGAAGTGATGCGGTATTCAATCTCGGTGCAGCGGTTGCTGCGGTCCAGCTTGCCCGCCCAGGGGTCTGGATCTGCATGAACGGACAGCTCTTTCCCTGGGACCGGGTTGTAAAAGACCGGGATCAGGGGGTATTTCTTCCCCTTGCATAATATCCTACAAAAATGTAGGATTACATCATGAAAGAACTTGAGGTTCTCTACTCCATCAGCCAAATCCTCAATGAGTCCCAGGAATTGGAATCGAGCATTACCCCTATACTGCGCACCATCTCTGATCACCTCCCCATGAGCCAGGGTGCCATCACCCTGCTGAACCGGGATACCCACCAGATTATGATTGAGTCCTCCTTTGGACTCTCTTCGAAGCAGCGCTCCCGGGGCACCTACCAGGTGGGAGAGGGGATAACCGGTCGGGTGGTGAAGTCCGGCAAGCCGATCATTATTGCAGACATCACCAAGGAGAAGCAGCTGGTCAACAAGACGGGTCACCTGAATTCCCGGGATCAGCAGCAGCGCTCTTTTCTCTGTGTACCGGTAACCATCGGCAATGAGACCATCGGGACCTTGAATATTACCACCGGGTATCAGGGGCAGGAGATGCTCCAGCAAACCCAGCAGATGCTTACGGTAATCGCTTCGATGATCGCCCGGGCGGTGAAGGTCCGCCAGGAACTTCGGGAGAGCACCCAGCGGCTGGTAGCGGAGAATGAGCGGCTCAAGCGTGCGCTGAAACAGCGTTTTACTCCCGATCGGATCGTAGGCCGTTCCCAGGTCATGCAGGAGGTCTTCGACCTGATCTGGCAGGTCTGTAAAAGTGAGGCAACCGTACTGATCAGGGGGGACAGCGGTACCGGCAAGGAACTGGTTGCCCAGGAGATCCACTATAACAGCCTCAGGGCAGAGAAGCCCTTCATCAAGGTCAACTGCGCCGCCCTCCCGGAGAGTGTCATTGAGAGTGAACTCTTCGGTCACGAGAAGGGAGCCTTTACCGGTGCCCATATGCACCGGAAAGGGCGCTTTGAACTCGCCGACGAAGGAACACTCTTCCTTGATGAAATCGGGGAACTCTCCCCCCAGATGCAGGTAAAACTGCTGAGAGTGCTCCAGGAGCAGGAATTCGAACGGGTGGGAGGAACAAGGACTATCAAGGTACATGTGAGACTTATAACTGCCACCAACCGTAATCTGGAAGAGGAGATAGCCAGAGGCAGGTTCAGGGAAGACCTCTACTACCGTCTCAATGTGTTCCCTATCCATCTCCCTCCCCTGCGGGAACGTAAAAGTGATATCATTCTGCTGTGCGACAGCTTTATCGACAAGTATAATAAGCGGAACAACCGTTCCATCAAGCGGATCACCAGTTCCGCCATTGATCTGTTTATGAGCTACCATTGGCCGGGGAATGTTCGGGAGCTGGAAAACTGCATAGAACGGGCTGTACTGCTCAGTAACGACCAGGTGATCCATGCCTACCACCTTCCGCCAAGCCTGCAGTCGGCCGAATCATCGGACACATCCTATGCCAAGACCCTTGATGATGCGGTACAGGAGCTTGAACGGGAGCTTATCGCAGACGCTCTGAAGTCATCCCGGGGCAATCGGGCTAAGGCCGCAAGAGACCTCGGTATCAGTGAACGGATCATGGGACTGCGTATTTCGAAGTACCACCTCAGCACTGAAAAATACAAGCGCTAATACATACATAATTGTAGGATTGCATATTTCCTCCTACCATGATGTAGGAATAATCTCTTTACCTTGAACTGACCAATCTCTTATATTTTTATATTACAAACAGATACTTCTTTTGGCACGGTTTCTGCTATGTGCAGATATACCCCATAAGGAGTGTCATATGACATACGCAAAAGTTTGTTTCATCACGATTGGTCTGCTTGTTCCGGGCATAGCAGCAGCTCAGGATCTGGAAGCACTTGTACAGCTGCACCAGATGTCCCTGGACATGATCTGGCTCATCCTTGCAGCTGCCCTGGTGTTCTTCATGCAGGTCGGCTTCGCCCTGGTTGAGATAGGTCTAACCCGGGCAAAGAACTCCGGCAACATCATCATGAAAAACCTCATGGACTTCAGTGCCGGTGCAATTATTTACTGGGCCTTCGGCTGGGCAGTGATGTACGGCACCTCGGTTTCAGGACTTTTCGGGTCCTCCCAGTTCTTTATCCGGGGAGCTGATCACTTCCTGCTGACCGACTGGATGTTTCAGGTAGTCTTTGCAGCTACTGCAGCAACCATCGTCTCCGGCGCCATGGCTGAACGGACTAAGTTTTCCGCTTACCTGGTATATACGGTCTTTATTACCGGCATCATCTATCCCGTCTCCGGCCACTGGGTATGGGGTGGAGGGTGGCTCGATTCACTGGGATTCCATGACTTTGCCGGTTCAACGGTGGTTCACTCAGCAGGCGGCTGGGCTGCCATGGCCGGTGCACTTGTCCTTGGTCCAAGGATCGGCAAGTATGTCAGGCAGGGAAAGGATATTTCAGTAAAGGCCATCCAGGGCCACAACCTGCCTTTGGCAAGTGCCGGAGTATTCTTTCTCTGGTTCGGATGGTACGGGTTCAATGCAGGATCAACCTTGAGCGGTACAGACCTGTCGATATCCCATATTGCAGTAATTACCACCCTGGGTGCTGCGGCGGGAGCAATCGGAGCCATGGTAACCGCCTGGAAGCGCTTCGGTAAACCGGAAGTCAGTATGTCCCTCAACGGTGCACTGGCGGGGCTGGTGGGCATCACAGCGAACTGCGATACGGTGTCTCCCCTGGGGGCTGTCATCATAGGATTGGCCGCAGGGCTGCTGGTGGTCCTTTCGATTGAGTTTTTCGATAAGGTGCTTCATATCGACGATCCTGTGGGGGCCATATCGGTTCACGGAGTCTGCGGGGTATGGGGAACCATAGCAACAGGCCTCTTCCATACCGAAGCGGGTCTCTTCTATGGCGGAGGTGCAGCCCTCTTAGGAGTGCAGGCCATCGGGGCTGCCTCGATATTCCTCTGGGTCACTGGGGCTTCTCTGGTGCTCTTTCTCGTCATCAGGAAGACCATGGGCCTGCGGGTGAGCGAACGGGAAGAACTGATGGGGCTTGATATCACAGAACATGGGACCGAGAGCTACAGCGGATTCCAGATCTTCACAAACATGTAGTAGAGGGAGGAGTACCTATGAAACTGGTTATTGCATATATACAGCCGGACAGGCTCAACAGCGTAAAACAGGAATTGTACAAAAAAGAGATCTATAAGGTATCCATCACCAACGCCCTCGGCTGCGGACAGCAGAAGGGATACCACGAAAGCTACCGGGGTGTAGATATCGAAGTAAACTTGCTTAAAAAAGTTCGCCTTGAAATCGCTGTCAATGAATCTTTTCTGGAGTCAACCCTTGATGCGGTCATAACGGGAGCTCGCACCGGTGCAATCGGGGACGGTAAAATCTTTGTACTGCCCATCGAACAGTGCATCCGGATCCGCAACGGAGACACCGGGAGCGACGCCATCGGATAATTACCTACAATATTGTAGGTTCGCACACCCATATCCTACAATTATGTAGGATATGGGAATGTGCATGTTTTTTTAAACAGTACTTTATTCTTTACTATATATAGACTAATAAGAAATACTATTCTTGGCATGATTATTGCTTATAGATACTATACCGTAATTGAGGAGTCACATATTTATGGCACACTGTATTGATTTTAAGTCAACCAAATTATCTCAGCTGTATGGCGAATACAGCTTTAACGACCGGACCATGAGGGAACGTCTGCCCAGCAGCATCTACCAGAATATGAAGGAGATCCAGGAACGGGACGGAACCCTGACTTTGGAGATTGCCGAGGTAGTTGCCAACGCCATGAAAGACTGGGCGATAGAGCGGGGAGCTACCCACTATACCCACTGGTTCCAGCCCCTTACCGGTCTGACCGCAGAAAAACATGACTCCTTCATCTCCCCCACCTCCGATGGAAGAATACTCATGGAATTTTCTGGGAAGGAGCTGATCAAGGGTGAACCGGATGCATCCTCCTTTCCCAGCGGGGGACTGCGGGCGACCTTTGAGGCCCGGGGATATACCGCATGGGATACCTCCTCTCCGGCTTATATTCAGGATCTCAATGGAATCACCACCCTGACCATTCCCTCGGCTTTCATTTCCTACCGTGGTGAAGCCCTGGACAAGAAGACCCCCCTGCTGCGCTCCATGCATGCACTGAACAAGGCTACTCTCAGGGTGCTCAAGGCCCTGGGTAATACAGATACGAGAAAGGTTCTCACCACAGTGGGGCCGGAACAGGAATATTTCCTCGTCGACAAGGAATACTACAACAAACGTCCAGACCTCAGGCTTGCAGGACGGACTGTATTCGGAAGCATGAGCTCCAAGGGCCAGGAGATGGATGACCATTATTTCGGTTCCATCAAGGAGCGGGTGTTAAAGTTTATGCATGAACTGAATCAGGAGCTCTGGAAAGTGGGTATCTCTGCAAAGACCCAGCACAACGAGGTTGCTCCCAACCAGTTTGAGCTTGCCACCATCTTTGATACCGCAAACCTGAGCACTGACCGGAACCAGATTGCCATGAAGCTGATTAAGAATGTAGCAGAACGGCACGGCATGGCAGCCCTGCTGCATGAGAAGCCCTTTGCCGGAGTAAACGGGTCGGGCAAGCATAATAACTGGTCCATCTGTACCGATGACGGATATAACCTGCTGCAGCCGGGGGACAACCCCTACGAAAATGCTCAGTTCCTGCTCTTCCTCACCTCGGTGATCAAGGCAGTCGATATCCATGCTTCACTTTTGAGACTCTCTGCGGCAAACCCCGGGAATGATCACCGGCTCGGTGCAAATGAAGCCCCCCCTGCGATTATCTCCATTTTTCTGGGTGATCAGCTCTCCTCTATCCTTGATACCCTGGTCGAAGGAGCTGAACACAACCACCGGGACAGCGAGATGATGGAAATAGGCATCAACGTCCTGCCGAACTTCCCCAAGGACATGAGCGACAGGAACCGGACAAGCCCCTTCGCCTTTACGGGCAACAAATTCGAGTTCAGGATGGTCGGTTCATCCCAGTCCATAGCAGGACCCAATGCAATTCTCAACAGTGCCGTCGCCTCAGTGCTCAACGAGGTAGCTGATCGGCTTGAGGGCAGCGAGAATTCCCTTGAAGAGGTTAAGAAGATTATCATTGAATCCTACAGGGACCACCGAAGGGTCATCTTTAACGGTAACGGGTATTCCGATGAGTGGCTCAAGGAAGCTGAGAAACGGGGCCTGCCGAACCTGAGCTGCACTGTAGATGCACTGCCGGAGCTGATCAAGGATGAACCGGTAGCTATGCTTTCATCCCTGGGTGTGTTTTCCCGGGCGGAACTTGAATCCCGTCTGGAGATCTATCTGGAGGCTTACTGCAAGCAGATCAATATTGAAGCGGCCATCATGATTGAGATGGCTGAGCGTCAGATTTTCCCTGCCGTAAGCAGATATGTACATGAGCTCATCAAGTCTATGTCCTCCCAGGAGTCACTCGGCATGAGTGTTACGGCCCAGAAGAAACGGATTATGCAGCTCTCGACTCACCTGGAACAGCTCTTAAGTTCACTGGACAGTCTGCGTACGGTGCTTGCAAAGGCCCAGCAGATTGATGATATCCCTGAACAGTCCCGGTTCTTCCGTTACCAGGTGTTTCCCAGTATGGAAGAGCTGAGAGTCCACGGTGATATCCTCGAGACCCTTACCGAGCAGGAGCGCTGGCCCTACCCATCCTATGAGCAGCTGCTCTTCGGACTCTAGGAGATTGTGCAAGGAGTTTATGATGATGATACTGCAGGCTGATCGAAGAGACCTTGACTGGGTACATACCCAGTACCGGAACATCGGTATCGCCCCCAGCAGTTCCCGGGATATGGTCTATATAGCCCGACTTGACGGCAGGAATGCCGCAGTCGGGCGGATCACCCGGATTGATCAGGAAACTGCTGAACTTGAGGGCATCCATATCCTTGAGGAGTTTCAAGGGGAAGGACTGGCCCTGCCCCTGGTACAGGAGATGCTGCACTCGGCAGTATCCCGCTCCATTAGACAGCTCTACTGTCTCACCTACCCTGAACTGACGGGATTCTACCGTCGCTTCGGCTTTATCCCCTCCGAAAAAGGGTTAAAACACCCCTACTTTGCACGAAAGCTCAAGCAGGTCCGGGGTAAAGCCGTGCTGCTCCGCTGCGATCGAAGATCCTTCGCTGAGAGCAGTTCGACCTATACCACTGGATGATCCAACACAACAATAGACCTGTCGCTATCTTGTTTGTTCATTGAAATCTGTTTGTTTCACTACTGGTAATTCGGTTAGCGACACTGGAAATCAGTCAATCCTACTGCAGTATATATCCACAAGAAGTACAAAAATCAACCTGAAATGCTATCTTTCTTATATTTATAAAGAATTATTTCCTCTTATGGTGGAAATCACGGAACATGTTTAGTATGATATATATATAAAAGCAGTATCAGGTCGGGGTGGTATGAGCCCCAATGCATACAGTGAATGCTGTATAGATACGAATACATTGCCCGCGCATGTCCACAAGGTCGATTGTATTGATTGAAACACCCCTCTCGTACCCCTGCCCATGATAATTACCTGTTTTTTAAAGGAGTTACGGTATGAATTCAACATACGAGAAGATTCTGAAGGAAAAGATGTCAGAACAGAGTTATCAGAGATTTGCAGCCGTTGACAACGAAAAGGTTTTTGATTTTATTGGTTTTTTTGCTGAGCACTGCAACCCGAAATCAATCTATGTATGTAATGACTCACAAGAGGATGAACAGTACATCCGCGAGATGGCCGTAGAAAAGGGAGAAGAAGAAGAACTCTCTAAAAACGGCCAGACTGTGCACTGGGATGGTTATGAAGACCAAGCCCGGGACAAGGCGAATACCAAGTATCTGGCATACAAGGAAAACCTTGAGCGGATGGCTACACTGAATTCTATAGAGTATGAAGAAGGGTACAACGAAATAATTGGAATCAGCAAAAACATCATGGATGGAAAGGATGTTGTCGTCAAGTTTTTCTGTGAAGGTCCTGCTTTTTCCACATTCACCATACCATGTGTGCAGCTTACTGATTCATGGTATGTTGCCCATTCCGAGTCAATCCTGTACCGCCCTGCTTATGAGCATTTTAAGCATATGAAAGATGATGAGAAGGACGATTTCTTCAGGTTTATCCATTCAGCAGGAGCACTTGATGATCGGAACTGTTCAGCGGACCTCGAAAAAAGAAGAATCTACATGGATACCCAGAATAATATCGTCTACTCCATGAACAACCAGTACGGGGGAAACTCCATCGGCCTGAAAAAACATGCCATGAGACTGGCAATAAATAAAGCAGGCCAGGAAGGGTGGCTGTGCGAGCATATGTTCCTGATGGCATGTGTTCATCACAAGATCGATCGAAAAACCTTCTTTGCCGGAGCATACCCCTCCGCCTGCGGAAAAACTTCAACAGCTATGATCCCCGGGGAATTAGTGATCGGTGATGATATCACCTATTTTAGAAATATTGACAATGAATTCCGTGGTGTGAATGTTGAGCAGGGTATATTCGGCATCATTAAGGATGTAAACGCCGAAGATGACCCGCTCATTTTTGAGAACCTCATGAAAAAGCAGGAACTGATATTCTCCAATATCCTTCGGGGCCCGGACAATAATCCCTATTGGCAGAATTGCGGGATGGATGAGCCGGATACGGGGGATAACCATGCGGGTCCAGGCTGGCATCCCGGCAAGAAGGATGAAAAGGGTAATGAAATCCCTATTGCCCATTCCAATGCACGCTATACTATGCGGCTTGATTATTTAGCAAACTTTGACAAAGCATCATTTGACGCCAAGGAGGGTGTAACGATCGGGGGAATTCTCTACGGCGGTCGCGACAGTGACACCACTGTTCCTGTTGAAGAGTCCGCCTCCTGGGAAGAAGGGATTCTCCTGAAGGCCTGCACCCTGGAATCGGAGACTACCTCCGCTACCCTGGGAAAAGAAGGTGTAAGAAAGCCCAGCCCCATGGCAAACCTGGATTTTGTCGCATATCCGCTTGGTGAATACACCATGAACAATATTAAGTTTGTGGAGGACATGAAGAGAGCCCCAACTATATTCTCTACGAATTATTTTCTCCTCACCCCGGAGAATGAGTTCTGCAATCCGAAAATTGCGAAAAAAGTCTGGCTCCATTGGGCGGAAGGCAGGATTCATGGTGATTATGAGGCACTTGATACGCCTACCGGAAAGATCCCGAAGTATGAAGATATACGAAAGCTTTTTCTGGAACTGCTTGATATAGACTACACTGAAGAACAGTATATCTACCAGTTTACATTTCGGGGTGAACGGTGGCTGGGCAAGCTTCAGCGGACAAAGGATTTTTTCAATAAAATGGATCCCGACTGTCCCGAGTTCTTATTCCGGAAATGGGATGAGTATATGGCTAAAGTGCAGCACGCGGTAGACACATATGGAAGAGAGATCAAGCCGGGCGATTACGTAAACCCATAATCTTGGCTCACCGATGAAGCGGCTTCTCCTGCGGAAGCCGCTTGTGTCGTCAGCCCTGCATACCCGAACCATTAGCAATGAATCATCTATCCCTATTTGTTCACATGGAGGGCCATATCACCGAAGGCTATCCATCCCTTCTTGCGCAGCACCTCGCTGATAATCAGTGCGATGGCTGCCGGCAGCAGCACGTGCAGCAGGAGGATGGCCGGGAGAGCGGAGGATCCCATAACCTCAATGGTTGAGAACTGCCCCACCAGTCCACTGGTGCCCATCCCTGCACCGATGCTGTTGTTCTCCATTTTGAATAGTACGGTGGCAACAGGTCCGAGAACCGCTGAAGCGACGGTCGGTGCAATCCAGATCCGCCAGTTTTTCACGATATTCGGAATCTGGATCATTGAGGTGCCCAGCCCCTGGCTGATCAGTCCCCCGAACTTGTTCTCCCTATAGCTGGATACCGCAAACCCCACCATCTGGCAGGCACATCCTACCGTTGCAGCACCAGCGGCAAGACCGCTCAAGCCCAGGGATATGGCGATAGCAGCACTGCTTATGGGCAGGGTCAGAATCATCCCCATGGTCACCGCAACGAGCACGCCCATGGGAAAGGGATAGAGGGTTGTGAGATAGTTTATAAACCCGCCCAGGGCGGACATGAAGGAGGCCACCACCGGGGCAATCAGCACACCGGTAGCTCCACCGACTATGATCGTCACCGCCGGCACGAGGATGAT
>SKJE01000052.1 GCA_007116075.1 Spirochaetia bacterium | reverse complement strand
TTCGATGATACCATAACAGGTATGAGGGAACAGCAAAGTAGAAAAGAAAGGTTTACCATCTCCTCTTTGGCTCGGGGAGAAATACTATGATCATGAAGCTTCACCTTCAGGGCTAGGGTATGGCCCGTAAAGCCGCAGCGGTTCTGCTGCTTGTTATCTGTATTGGACTCATCCTCTGTTTCAGGGACCATGAACGGGGTGAGCATATATCCGGAATCAGCGATGATAAGGCAGTGACGGCTGAACTGCTGTATACTTGCTATTCCCTGTGCAGGGCTGTGTGGCGAGAGCGCTCCACCTGGAGGGATACCGGGTGGGAGCTTACCTACTATTCTCACGAACCGACCAATTCCCTTGCCCTGGCGGTAGAACATGAGGGGGTACTCTATATCTCCTTCAGGTCCACCGGCGATCCTGTCGATACCAGGCAGAATCTGCGCATCTCCCTTGATCCGTTGTTTTTCTCTCCGGATTCATCCTTTCGGGCACACAGGGGCATGCAGGAGAAATATGAGGGCCTCCAGGACGAGCTGCACCGGCGCATCACCTCATATCATGGGCATGAGGTGATCCTTACTGGTCACAGCTCCGGGGGTATGACCGCTGTAGTTGCCTATCTCGACCTTTACAGGGTCTTTCCCGATATTCACTTCAGGGTGATCACCTTCGGTTCACCCAGATCGGTGAACCGAAGGACCGCCTCCTACCTGGACAGCAAGGAGGACCAGGTAATCCGGGTAGTTATGGGGAGGGATGTATACGCTTCTCAACCCCCTGCCTGCCTCGGATATCGTCACGGCGGCAGACTGATACGCATCGGAGAACGTCCCTGGTGGAAACTGTTCTCTTTCAGGGATCACTATCCTGGTTATGAGCAGGAGCTCAGTCGCCTTTACAACCTCCAGGAGAAAAACTCAGCAGAACCACCCCATTTTTAAGTTGATACACGAAGATTCTTTGAGTACATTACAGATAGTATAATTTGGAGGAGTTTACATGCAAGAACATCACATCATTCCAGCTGATAAAATGTTACCCCACAGACTGCTGGTCCTGCCCTTGGTGGGCAACCCTATATTCCCGGGTATTTTTACCCCCCTGATTATTGAATCCGAACAGGATATTGCCGTGGTCAATGAATCCCTTCAGGGGGATAATCTCATTGGGCTGCTGCTTACCCAGAATTCCGATGAATCAGAAGAAGAGGGCGGCAGTTCACTCTATCAAGTGGGAACGGTGGCCAAGATCGTCAAGAAAATCAACCTCCCCGACGGAGGGCTCAATATCTTCATATCCACCCTGAAGCGATTCAGAGTAGTGAAATATCTCTCCAACTCATCCCCGTTAAGTGCTGCGGTGGAATATCTTGAGGATGAGAATCAGGAAAACGAAGAGGTGCAGGCTCTCACCCGGTCCCTGATCACTGAAATGAGATCTATCTCAAAAAACAATCCCCTGTTCACCGAGGAGATGCGCCTGAATATGGTCAACATCGACCACCCGGGCAAGATAGCTGACTTCATAGCCTCCATCATGAATGTCGACAAACATGAGCAGCAGCGAATCCTTGAAACCCTGGATGTGCGTGACCGCATGGAGCAAGTGCTGGTTTTTATCAAGAAAGAGCAGGAACTGATGAAAATCCAGCAGAAAATCCAGCAGCGGATTAATGATAAAGTAGAGAAGAACCAGCGGGATTATTTCCTCAAGGAGGAGCTCAAGGCAATCCAGCAGGAACTGGGACTCACAGGAGACCCCAAGAGCAGTGACTACCAGCGGTATCGTGAGCTCTTTGATTCCCTGAAACTCAATGAGGAAACTCAGGAGCAGGTGGAGAAGGAACTGGAGAAGTTCCAGCTCATGGAACCTAATTCAGCAGAATTCACCGTCACGAGAAACTACCTTGAGATTCTCTCCTCCCTTCCCTGGAACGATCCGGTTAAGGAAGAGATTGACCTCAAGCGATCAAAGGAGATCCTTGACGAGGACCACTACGGACTGGATGATGTGAAGGACAGGATTATTGAATACCTGGCGGTACGGAAGCTTAAGCAGGACTCCAAGGGTTCAATCATTTGTTTAGTAGGTCCTCCGGGGGTTGGTAAAACCTCTGTGGGCCAGTCGATAGCCCGGGCCTTGGGCAAGGAGTTCTTCCGGTTTTCTGTAGGAGGCATGCGTGATGAAGCTGAGATCAAGGGACACCGCCGTACCTACATCGGTTCAATGCCCGGAAAAATCATCCAGGGCTTGAGGATAGTGAAGTCGAAGAATCCAGTATTCATGATAGACGAGATTGACAAGATGGGTGCCTCTTTCCAGGGGGACCCATCATCAGCACTGCTGGAGGTGCTTGACCCCGAGCAGAACCATGCATTCCGGGACCACTATCTGGATGTTCCCTTTGATGCATCCCATATTCTCTTTATTGTTACGGCAAACACCCTGGACACCGTGCCTCGACCGTTGCTGGATCGTATGGAGGTGATCAGACTCTCCGGCTACATTGCCGAGGAGAAACTCTCTATAGCGAAGAAATACCTGATCCCCAAGAGCCTGAAGCGCAGCGGGCTGAAGCGGACCCATATCAGGTACAGTGTAAAAGCCCTCCGCTCAATCGCTGACGAATATGCCCGGGAAGCCGGGATGCGTAACTATGAAAAGGCCTTGGATCGAATTCACCGCAAAGTCGCCAAGGCGGTAGTCCTGGAGGAGGCAGATCTGCCCATAAAAATAGACCCTGAAGGTTTAGAGAAATACCTTGGAAAGCCGATATTCCGGGAGGATGAGTTGAAACGGGCATCCACCCCGGGCATTATCATAGGTCTTGCCTGGACTAACTATGGCGGAGACACGCTCATGATCGAATCGATCAATATCCAGGGAAAGGGGGGACTGAAACTGACCGGTAAGATGGGTGACGTAATGCAGGAATCAGCAAATATTGCCTATTCCTATATACGGCATATTGCCCAGTACTACGGCATCAAACGTAATTTCTTTGATACCAATTTAGTTCACCTCCATATTCCCGAGGGAGCCACACCGAAGGACGGCCCTTCGGCAGGTATCACCATGGCTGCTTCGCTGTTCTCCCTTGCCAGGGGCAAGCGGGTGAAGGCTCGACTTGCGATGACCGGGGAACTCTCCCTGGCCGGCAAGGTGCTGCCCATCGGAGGACTGAAGGAGAAGACCATTGCGGCCAGGAGAAATCAGATCAAGGAGATCATAATACCGAAGGCGAACCTGCGGGACCTGGAGGAAATTCCTGACCATGTAAAGAAGGGAATCACCTTTCATCCGGTTTCAACCATGGATGAGGTTCTTGAGATTGCCTTTTCTGTCGAGAAAACCTCTCCCCACAAGAAGCAGGACTACTGATGGAACTGCTATCCCCTGCCGGTAATCTTGAAAAACTTCGCTATGCCTATGCCTACGGGGCTGATGCCGCCTATATAGGGGTACGCAGTTTCTCCCTGCGTACCCGGGCAGATAACTTCCATGCGGATGAACACGAGGTGATCAGAACCATCAAGGGAGATAAGAAGCTCTTCGGTGCCCTGAATATCTTCTTCCACGACCAGGATATCGCCGAACTGGAATCCCATTTGGACTATCTCTCCCTGTATCCCTTTGATGCATTTATCATCAGCGATATCGGTATTCTTCCCCTGCTGAGATCCCGGTTTCCATCCATTCCCCTCCACCTGAGCACCCAGGCGAACTGCCTCAACAGCGAGGCTGCAAAGCTCTACGGAGATCTCGGGTTTTCCAGGATCATCCTCGGACGGGAGACATCCCTCCGGGAGGTGGAGCAGATAAAGAACCGTGCAGGAGATATGGAAATTGAGGTATTCGTGCACGGTGCGATGTGCCTCGCCTACTCCGGACGATGCCTGCTGAGTTCCTACATGGCGGACAGAAGTGCGAACCGGGGAGACTGTTCCCACTCCTGCCGGTGGAACTATCGGCTTCTGGAGGAGGAGAAACGGCCGGGAGAGTACTACCCGATTATGGAGGATGAAGGGGGGTTCACCACGATCCTCTCATCCAAGGACCTCTGCATGATTGATCACATCAGGGAGCTTCAGGACGCCGGGGTGAACTCCCTCAAGATCGAGGGGAGGATGAAGTCCCTGTATTACACCGCAGTGGTGACCAGAGCCTACCGCAAAGCCCTGGACCACATGGATGATCCCACTGCCTGGGCGGCCTATCGGGAAGACCTTTTCAAGGTGAGTCACCGGGAGTATTCCACAGGATTCTTCTTCTCACCCCACGAGATGGACCGCTCCACTACGAAGAGCTACCAGCGGGAGTACCTGTTTCTCGGTACCCTCACAAAAGAGATATCGCCGGGAACATTCACGCTGGAGGTACGGAACCACATCCGCAGCGGCGAACTGCTGGAATATATCGGACCGGACATACCCTACCTGTCGGATGATCAATATATCATCAGGGACGATCAGGGAATACCCGTTACCCAGGCTGACCATGGAAAGGCATACACCATCACCCCTGGAGTACCCTGCAGAGAGGGATATATCATCAGGAAAAAAATATTTTAGTTGCTTAAATATCTGTAAAAGATACAATAGAATATGGATCAACAGATCACCATTAATCTGGAAGAGAATAACTCACTGATGGTCAGGCTGCAGATTGCCGTCCTGGTGATCATTATCCCGGCGGCATACCTTTTCTATCTTCCGGAACAGAGCAGATTCTCATCCCCGCTGCAGATGCTCACAACACCGATCGGACTTTCCCCCAGGGTCCTAGACTGGATTATCCTGGTCGGCATTTTCTTTGCAACCCTGCTGCTGCATGAAGCTATCCATGCTGTGATGTTCAAAATCCTCGGTCCGAGACGTACGGCAATCACCTTCGGGTTCTCCATCGGGTTTGCCTATGCCGGAGCCCCCAACGTGGTCTTTTCCCGCATCCGCTATATTGCCGTCGGGCTGGCCCCGGCGGTACTCATCACGCTGCTGCTGATGCCCCTGATTCACTGTGCACCAAAAAACCTGATTCCCCTTCTTTTCGTCACCGGAGTGATCAATCTCTCCGGTTCGGTCGGGGATGCCTATATTTCCTATCGGGTTTTATCGACACCAAAGGGAACCCTTATACGGGACAAGGGGATTGAGTTCACCCTCTACCCCCCAATGTGATCATTGGCTGAGAAGCTCTTACAGCTCATCTAGATATATGAGCACCCCTGTGTTAAACAGGGGTGCTGAGGTGATATGGTTTCAATTAAAGTTTTATTCAGGATTGGTCTGTTCCGGGATAACCTGTTCAAGCAGGGACCGGTCAAGCTGTGGATAAACCTGGAATCGTTCCATCAGGGCGGCTACCCGCTTCCGTGCAGCATCAATGACTGTTGCATCAATATTGTATTTTGCCTTGCTCAGCTGGCCCGCAAGCCGACCCTTCTCAATTTCCTTAGCAGAGGTGTTCTGCAGGATCAGTTTGATGATTGAAGCGATCTCCTTCATCTCAAATTCACCCATGCCGAGGGTAGTTACCGCCGGAGTACCGAGGCGCAGTCCGCTGGTGTACCAGGGGCCGTTGGGATCAAAGGGCAGTGCATTTCTGTTAAGGGTAATTCCGCATTCCCTCAGTACCGATTCAGCCTGCCGACCGTTGAGCCCGAAACTGCGGACATCCAGGAGCATGAGATGATTATCTGTTCCGCCTGTTGCTACAGGGATACCCAGCTCCTGACATTCCTGGGCAAGGATGGCTGCATTATTAACGATGCTGCGTGAATAGACCTGGAAGTTTTCACCCATTGCTTCCTTGAGGGCAACTGCTTTTGATGCAAGCACATGGGGAAGCGGTCCGCCGAGTACCAGGGGACACCCCTTGTCGACTGCATCGGCGAATTCCTTTGTCGTCAGCACCATCCCGCCTCGGGGACCGCGCAGAGTCTTGTGGGTGGTCGTAGTGAGCACGTCAGCATAGGGCACCGGGTTGTTTACACCGGTCATCACCTTTCCCGCCACCAGGCCTGCAAAGTGAGCCATGTCAACCATGAGCACTGCACCGACAGAGTCGGCTATTTCCCTGAGCCGCTTAAAGTCAATATTCCTGGGATACGCACTGTAGCCGGCAAGGAGAATCAGCGGTTTCACCCGCTTAGCCTGCCGCTCCAAAGCGTTATAGTCGATCAGACCGGTTTTCTTATGCACGCTGTAGCTGTGGGCATCAAACATGAAGGCAGATACATTGTGCCGGTACCCGTGGGTAAGATGTCCTCCGGAGTAGTAGTCCATTCCCAGCAGTTTCTGGTTCCCTGCAATTTTTCTTAAAGTATTCCATTCACCGCGTTTGAGGTGGGCAGGGTTGGTCTGTCCCAACCGTTCCAGCTCTGGAAGAACGACCCGGGTATGCAGGATGGCCCAGAAGGCAACCATATTGGCATCTGCTCCGCTGTGGGGCTGTACATAGGCATGTTCGGCCCCAAAAAGCTTACAGGCCGCATCAACCGCTTCCTGCTCGATGGCATCGACATTGTCACAGCCGGCATAAAAACGGTGATAGGGAAAACCTTCGGCATACTTGTCGGTAAGAAGGTTTCCCATGGCGGCCTGTACGGCCATGGAACTGTAGTTCTCGCTGGCTATGAGTTTCAGGTTACTTCTTTGGTCAAAAAGTTCCTGTACGATCAGTCCCGCTGTTTTGGGACTTACTGATGCAACCTGTTCCAATTGTGAAAGATACATCACCATGGATGAGTCCAGCTTGTCCTGATTTGCCTGAATATACTGCTCTAAAAGCGACTTCTGCATAGTTGTCTCCTCTTCTTTTTCATCTTAACGACATGACACATGGAAACCCGTGAGCTGTGATGTCAAACGCTGACCACTCAGCCCTTCAGGTCCCTGAGATACCTGGAAACTTTTTCAATTCGTTCTGCAAATTCCTGCCGTTTCCCCTCCTCCTTCTTAATAACTTCTTGGGGTGCCTTGTTCAGGAATGCGTCATTACTCAGTTTTTTCTCTACTCCCTGGAACTGTCCGGCCAGCTGTTTATGTTCCTTTTCCAGCTTGGCAATTTCTTTATCGACATCAATACTGTCCCGGACATAGACAAACACCTCATAGCCGAGACCGCTTACCGGTACGCTTCCGGCGGTATCTGCAATGTCCCCGGCAATTGTCAAATCATCTGCATGCATGAATGCAGCGATCCGGTCCCGGTTGGCCTGAAAGAAATCAGCCGAAGGGAAGCCTTGGTCATACCTGAGTGCAGCACGGATCTTCTTCTCGGGGGCAATCGTGAACTCACTGCGCAGGGTCCTCACCCCGCGTACTGCCTCCTGGAGTTTCTCCATATCGGCTGCAAGCTTAGGATTATGCCATTGGGGATTATGTGCGGGATATGGCGCCTGCACCACATAGCCGGTGGTATTGGGCAGTTTCTGATAAATCTCTTCAGTAATAAAGGGGACAAAGGGATGGAGCAGCCGCATTGACTGCGCCAGGACATCAAGGATGATCGAAACCGCCCGGTTGCGTTCAGCGCTGCTGCTGCTGTAGAGCGATGCCTTTACGGTTTCTATATACCAGTCACATACATCATTCCAGAAAAATTCATAGACCGCCTGGGATGCGTCGTTGTAACGGAAGGATGTAAATGCCTGCTCAACCTGTTTTGATGCCTCGCCAAGGCGATGATAGATCCACCGGTCCATATCATTGAGGTCATCCTGGTGTATATCCACCAGTTCTGCGGACTCAAGATTCATGAGAATAAACCGGGCTGCATTCCAGATCTTATTACAGAACCGGCTGCCAAGTTTGAAGGAATCCATATCGATAAGGATATCCTGTCCCTGGGCTGCCATAAAGCTCAGGGTAAACCGCATGGCATCTGCTCCGTAGCTGTCAACCACCTCAAGGGGATCGATACCGTTTCCGGATGACTTGGACATCTTCTTACCGGTTATATCCCTGACAAGCCCGGTGATATAGATATCACGGAAGGGCACCTCCCCGGTAAATTCAAGACTGGCCATGATCATCCGGGCAACCCAGAAAAATATAATATCATAACCTGTCACCAGGGTGTTGGTAGGGAAAAAGCGTTTCAGATCCTCAGTATCGTCCGGCCAGCCTAACGTTGAGAAGGGCCACAGCCAGGAGGAGAACCAGGTATCCAGGACATCCTCGTCCTGACGTAAATCACTGCTGGAGCATCCGTCGCATGCTGTTACATCCTCCCGGGAGACAATAGTCTTTCCGCAGCTGCGGCAGTACCAGACAGGAATCCGGTGTCCCCACCAAAGCTGCCGGCTGATACACCAGTCCCTGATATTCCTCAACCAGTGGGTATAGGTATTTTCCCACCGCTTCGGATAGAATTTGATTTTATCATCTTCCCATGCCTTCAGTGCCTTGGCAGCCATGGATTCCATACGGACAAACCACTGGTCCGACAGATAGGGCTCAATAACCGTATCACACCGATAGCAGTGCCCCACCTGGTGATCATGCTGTTTAGCATCAATAAAGTACCCCAGCTCTTTCAGGTCATGAACCACCGCCTTTCGACCTGCAGGAACATCCATACCACGATACGCCTCGGGCACCTCATCGCTCAGGGTACCGTCGGGATTAAGAATATTTATCTGATCAAGTCCATGGCGCTTGCCTATTTCCCAGTCGTTGGGATCGTGGGCCGGGGTAATCTTTACCATGCCGGTACCAAATTCCATGGAGACATATTCGTCCTGAATAATGGGTATTGTTCTACCTGTCAGTGGAAGGGTCACCTCCCGTCCTACCAGGTGTGCATAACGCTCATCCTCGGGATGTACCGCAACTGCGGTATCACCGAGCATCGTCTCGGGACGGGTGGTGGCAATCTCAATGCTCCCCTCCCCGTCTGCAAAGGGATACCGGATACGATAGATACTGCCGGGCACATCCCGATGCTCGACTTCGTCATCCGAAAGGGCTGTTCCGCAGGAGGTACACCAGTTCACCAGGTAATTCCCCTGATAGACCAATCCCCGCTCATAGAGGGACACAAAGACCTCACGAACAGCCCGGGAGAGTCCCTCATCAAGGGTAAACCGTTCCCGGGACCAGTCACAGGAAGAACCGATACGTTTCAGCTGATTTATAATCGTCCGTTGGTGAGTCTCCTTTACCTTCCAGGTCTCCTCAACGAAACGTTCCCGCCCCAGCTCGTGACGATTTATTCCCTTGGCCCGCAGCATTCTGTCCACTACATTCTGGGTAGCTATACCCGCATGGTCAGTTCCCGGCAGCCAGAGGGTTGGTCGTCCCTGCATCCGCTGATACCTGATTACAATATCCTGGAGAGAGTTATTCAGGCCATGGCCCATATGGAGTACCCCGGTGACATTGGGGGGAGGAATGACGATGACATAGGGATCTTTATCAGATTCCCGGGGTGCAAAGAGTTTGTGCTCCTCCCACTGCTCATAGATAGGATCTTCAAACTCCTTGGGGTTATACGCCTTGGCTAGCTCCACGCGCTTCATGCACTGCTCCTTCTGTTCGGGTTAGGTTCTCTCATAAAGAGGACGAGATAGGCAATCATATCAAAAAGGTGGGTCAAACACAAGAACGGGGAAGCCCCTGGACTTCCCCGTATGAAAACACCAACATATCCCTAGTAAAAAACTCCGTATGCGCATCTGGTGTGAGCTGCTTAATAATCTTCCCAGTCGCTCCAACCATCCTGCTCTTCAGGAGGCAGTTCTTCCTCTTTTTCCGTTGCAGGTGTTTCTTCAGGGGTCCCTAATCGGGCTGTTCCCCGGGAATCCTGCTGGGCTGCAGGACTTGCACCGTAGGATTGTACGGGCGTCATAGAATCACTTCGTTTAAGCTCAACCTCAAATCCTTTCTGTTCAAGAAGAACCAGCAGCTCATCCACAGTCAGCTCCTGGGGAGCTATGGCGGAGGCCCGATGGGCTCGGGCACTGACCCCGATTACCGGCTCCTCACCCATACCGTTGGGTACCTGCTGGACCTCGGCGGTTAGTGTCGGGATCGGCTGCTCTGCGCCGGGTTCACCAATCACACCGCGGATCAAAAAGACATTTGCTCCCAACATCACTACCATGGCAGCCGCTGCAGCTGCCATGGCCGGAGCGGAAAAAGCAAACCGTTTATGCTTGAACTTTTTTGGCTGGGCGGGCATGCAGGTCTTTTCAAGGTACTTCCAGACCCGCTGCTGCTGGGTTGAAAACTCATCGCTTTTCAGACGCGTCTCATAGAGCATCTGGTCCAACCGAGCAAATTGTTCGTACCTACCTCTGCACTCAGCACAATGCGAAATATGTTCTACCACTTGTGTTTTCCAAGGCTCCTGGAGCTCTCCATCGATATATGATGATAACACCTGGTCATCAAGACACATGTATTCCCTCCTGGTCGATCAGCTTCATCAGCTGCAGCCGTGCCCGATGGGCCCGAACTTTCACATTACTCTCGGTAATATGAAGAATCTTACCGATCTCCCGATAATTCAAATCTCCGTACTCCTTGAGGATCAGCACCGTCCGAAGTTTCTCCGGCAACTGCTGTATCGCCTGCTGCACCACCGCTCTGGTCTCATCCCCAAGCACCTGTTCCTCACCGGTCTTCATAGCCGGCAGGGGCTGACGCTTCATTCTATCAAAAGCAGCCTGTTCACGCCCCTTCCGTTTTACGTAATTGATGGCCAGATTCTTCGCAACCCGGATCAGCCAGTACTTGGCCTCATCAATTGACGGGAAGGTAATCTCGCGGTTATAGAACCGGATAAATGCCTCCTGGCATACATCCTCCGCAGCATCAACATTATAGGTCACATGATAGGCTACCCTCATGATGACGGGAAACACCTCTTGATAGACCCTTTGGAATGATTCCGAACCGCTGCTTTTTACTTCCATAATCTTAACAACACTGCCCCTGGAAAGTTACACTCTTTTTCTCCAGACTGTACCGGAGGGAGTATCTTTAATATCTATACCACGTTTCTGCAGTATATCACGAATTGTATCTGCTTTGGCGAAGTCTTTATCCTTTCTCGCCTCTTCCCGCTCAGCTATCAGCGAAGCACTCTCCTCATCAAGGAGTTCCTCCCCCGCTGGTGCGATGTCCTTAAGACTGAGACCGAGGATCAGGTCCATCCGGTAACACCCGGCCAGACGCTGTGCCGGAGCAATAGAGCTGTCCCGCACAAGTCCCCACAGCTCAGACAGAGACCGGGGCATATTCAAATCCTTGGCCGCATGGGCTTCGAAGCGGTCCACATAAGCCTGGGCCGGGGCATCCAGCGTATCCGCAGCTTCAACCTGGTCCTTCTTGAGTTCAGCTATCCGTGCAGCAAGATTATTCCTGCTGGTTTTTGCCTGTTCCAGGGCCTGGAAGGAGAAACGCAGCTGGGAGCGGTAGTGGGCGCCCAAACAGAAGTATCGATAATCCAGGGGATCAAATCCATGTTTTATCAGCAGATCCAAGGTAAGAAATTCTCCCTTAGACTTTGACATCTTTCCCGTATCATCAAGGAGAAACTCACCATGGCACCAATAGCGCACCCACTTTTTACCCGTAGCTGCCTCTGACTGGGCAATCTCATTGGTATGGTGCACAGAAATATGGTCCGTTCCTCCGCAGTGGATATCGAATTGCTCACCGAGATATTTCATACTCATGGCACTGCATTCCAGGTGCCAGCCAGGATACCCTTTACCCCAGGGAGAATCCCAAAGCATCACCTGATTCTCGAACTTTGACTTGGTAAACCAAAGGACGAAGTCCTTGGGATTTCGCTTATTCTGGTCAACCTCAATACGTGCTCCTGACTGGAGATCCTCAAGATTCAGGTTCGCCATCCTGCCGTACTGATCAAAGGTATCTATACTGAAATAAATATTTCCTCCAGCTTCGTAGGTATGGCCCCGCTTTTCAAGCCTTTTGACCAGCTCAATCATGTCATCAATGTGTTCAGTAGCCCGGCATACCACGTGGGGATCCAGGATATTCAGCCTTGTGGTATCCTTAAAAAACGCCTTGGTATAGTACTCTGCAATATCCCAGACGCTCATGCCGGTCTCACGGGAAGACTTGAGCATTTTATCCTCTCCGTCATCCTGGTCATCGGTGAGGTGCCCCACATCGGTAACATTCATCACATGGGTAACCCGGTATCCTGCATAGGCGAGGGTCCTTCTCAGGATGTCTTCAAAAATATATGTCCGCAAATTGCCAACATGGGCATAGTTATACACCGTTGGACCGCAGGCATACATCCCAGCTTCTTCGTCCTTAAGCGGTTTAAACTCCCGCAGTTCCCGGTACATAGTATTATAGAGAAAAATATTCATGCCACTCCCCGCACAGCCTTTGCCATGATTCGAAACATGTCGTAAGATACAGTTGTGAGTATCAATGTAAGAGAATCACTACAAAAAATCAATATACGGGGGGAAATCCTTTTCGATCAGCCCCTCTCCGGACGTACCACCCTGCACATTGGCGGACCGGCTGAGGCCGTCGTAGTCCCGGACACACCCCTGGAACTGCTCTCCCTGATTCCGCATCTTATTAGAGAGGAAATCAACTATACTGTCCTCGGTTTCGGCTCCAACGTCCTGGCCCCCGACGAGGGGTATCAAGGGTGCATTATTGACCTGAACCGATGTACCCGCTTCAGTTTCCGCGGACGCTATCTCTTCTCCGAAGCAGGTATCAGACTGGAGTACCTTATCCAGTCCGCTGCGGAACTGGAACTCAGCGGACTGGAGCACCTCACAGGCATTCCCGGTTCTCTCGGAGGAGCCGTTGCCAGCAATGCAGGATCCTTCGGCAGAGATATTGCGTCACTGCTTGAATGGGTGGATTTTATTGATCCCTCGGGAAAACTGAGGCGACTCCACGCCAGTGATGCCTCTTTCTCCTATCGAAGCGCTCCCTTTGCAGCCCGGAGCATCATACTTGAAGCCGGACTCCGTCTGCAGGTAGGCAGATCCACTGAAATCCTCAGCAGTATGGAACGTGCCCGCAGTGAACGCAGGCGCAGAGGCTACTACAGGCACCCCTCTGCAGGTTCGGTATTCAAGAATCCTCTCGGGCTGGAGATCACCGCCGGAGAACTTTCCGAGCAGGTCGGGCTCAAGGGGAAATCGATTGGAGGAGCACAGGTTTCCCCGGAACATGGGAATATTATCATCAATACGGGCAACGCAACCAGCAGCGATGTCAGGCAGCTTATACAGCTCATGCACCGTCGGATTGAAGAGGAGACAGGGATTCACCTTGAGGAGGAGATCCGCCCGCTTGAATAGATCTCCAGGGTTACCTCCCCCCGGAGCTGCAGGCCCCTGCTGCTCCAGAACACCCCGATACTGCCCCAGTGTGTATAGATTCCTCCAGACAGTTCCCAGGATATCTCTCCGTCCCAGGCAAGATCAGCGGTTATCTCAGCCTGTTCATTTCGGCATATAATCTGCAGTTCACCATCCACACTGCCGTCGGAGCCAACGCTCACGAATACCGACCCGCCTAAGGGAGCCGGGGAGACCCGGAATCTGCAGAATCCGCTTATCTCCCGGCCACTCCAGGTCTGAATACCCGCAGCCCCTGCACCTATCATGATTCCTCCACGATGATACCGACCGTCAATACTCCAGTCAAACTGAGCAGGAAGATAGGGTTCCTCAGGCCAGAGAGGAGGATGGTCCCGGCTGTATTCCAGGGTAACTAAAAGCTCTGCAGGAAGTTGCATGAGCAGCCTGGCTTCCCCCTCAAGATGCAGATCCCGGGAAACGAAGGCACCATCGGAACCGAATACCCGATGTTCACCAATAATATGAAAGCCCCCTCCCTGAATGTTCCACCATGGACCGGAGGATTCCATGCTCCCCATCACCCACCCTCCCGGGGGTTGTTCTGCTGAGACGGCACTGCCCGCTGCCGCCAGAAGTGAAAAATCCTTTTTCGTATATCCGATCCATGACGAAAGATGCAGCAGCGTTGCGCCTTCACAAAGGGAGCGATACATCCATTTGTTCCGGTCATCAGGGGCTCTGGAGCAGATCACCCCAGCACCCCACGTTACCGGTTCATAGGTGAAATTAACCAGTGTCCCAAGGGCTGTACGTCTGGGATCCCATACCAGGCGTAGACTCTGGTGCGTCTTCATGAATTGGGCAGAGCCTCCCGGCACACCCCGGGATATCCGCAGGCTGTAGGGAAGATGGTGTAGCTCCCCAGGCATAACCACCCGTTTTGGATCTGCAGTCATCCTGAGGATTCCCCGGTAGTATATAGTCCCAATATCAAGGCTCAGACCCTCTTCCCATGTACCCTGCATGCGCACTCCTCCAGTGATGCCTCCAGAGGAAGACTCCCGCACCTGCAATTGCCCGGAGAGAGCATTACCATAATCCGAGATGAGGTCCACTGTTCGTGCGGCAGCTAACTGCCGATAGCTTACCCGGACAAGAGGCTGTTCATCAGCACCCAATGTGTAAGAGGTCAATAGCAGCAGCATAACCAGCATCTTCATACCAGATGGATCACCGGGGAAGGCGAATCTGCTTCAATCCGCTGCAACTTCTGTTGATATTTTCAACCATCCATGCAAAAATTCTATGCTATCAGATCGATACATGATCTTGTTCAATTATTTCGTCTATATATCATATCTTTCACCGGAGGTTTCTTACATGGTAATTCTCACATTGAACTGCGGAAGCTCATCTGTTAAGTACCAAGTGTTTGACTGGGATCAGCAGGAGGTACTGGCAGTTGGAGTTATTGAGCGTATTGGGCAGAAGGTGTCCACTATCGAACACAAGGCAGTCGGGCGGGACCAGCATGAAGATGAAGTCAGCTGTCCGGACCACAATAGCGCCATCTCCCTGATAACAAAGATGATCCTAGACCAGCATCACGGTGTGCTGAAGGATATCTCAGAGATCAAGGCGGTGGGACACCGGGTGGTCCATGGTGGAGAGCATTTCGTTAAGTCCGTCATCATCGATGACGAGGTGCTGAAGATTTTTGAAAGCTTCATACACCTTGCTCCCCTCCATATGCCGCCCAACATTCTCGGCATCAAGGCCGCCAGGAAGACTCTTCCTGATGTACCCCATTGTGCCGTCATGGACACTGCATGGCATCAGACCATGCCCGAACGTAGTTTTATGTATGCGGTTCCCTACGAATGGTATGCTAAGCATAATATCCGCCGCTACGGATTTCACGGAACAAGCTATCTCTATACAGCAAAACGTGCTTCGGTACTCCTCGGCAAGGATCCCAGAAAAACCAGTCTGGTAATCGCCCATATTGGTAACGGCGCATCCATGTGTGCTGTGAAGAACGGAGTATCCTATGATACATCCATGGGGCTCACTCCCCTCGAGGGGCTGGTCATGGGTACCCGGTCCGGTGATATTGATCCGGCCATGGCAAACTTTCTCATGAATGAACTGGGCATGACAATTCAGGAGGTCGACACCACACTGAATAAGAAAAGCGGACTCATCGGCCTGACCGAGGGTCGTTACAGCGATCGCCGGGATGTGCGGGATGCAGCAGCTGAAGGCGACAAACAGTGCCAGCTTGCCATTGACATGGAGTGCCAGCGGCTGAAGAAATACATCGGCGGATACATTGCTGAGATGGGAGTACAGATTGACGCAGTGGTCATGACCGCCGGTGTCGGTGAAATGGCTCCGCATATCAGGAAGGGAGCCCTCTCGGATATGGAACACCTCGGCATCTGCCTGGACCAGGAGAAAAACCAGCAGGCTACCTGCCGTAACGGAGAACTTGTGATATCAACGGATGACTCCCCGGTGAAGATCCTGGTTATCCCTACCGATGAGGAGCTGGTGATGACCGAAGACACCTATGCGCTGCTCAACGGCACCTATGACATCCATACAAACTTCACCTACTCCTTCCAGAGCCCCAATTTCATCAATAAGTCCAGGGCTGAACGGCTGGAGCAGGATCTGAAGAAACGTCCTCATCTGAAGGACCTGCTGATCACTCCGCCGAAGGCGTAGTATTCGGTAATTATATCAATAACAACAGGCTTGCCTTTCCGGCAAGCCTGTTGTTTTGCTGAACCTATACTCACCTAAAGATACAGGCTTCGGGTACCGACTTCGTCGGCGATGCTTCGTCCCTTCAGTAATGCCAGGATTTCAAGGGCAAAGGAGCCGCTCTTTCCTGCTCCGCGTCCGGTGACCACATGATCGTCCACGGCGGTATCCTGGTCCAGGAACGTTACCTGGGGCGCCTGCTTTTCCAATCCGGGAAAACAGACCGCGTTCCGTCCATCAAGAATACCTAAAGGAGCCAGAACCAGTGCCGGTGCGGCACAAATTGCGGCAATAACCCTCTTTTTCTGGTGCATATTAACCAGCAGGTCCTGCACCTCAGGAGATTCCGCCAGGTTCTTGGAACCGGGCATGCCTCCCGGGAGAATCACCGCATCATAATCTTCCCATGCCACCTCATTGATCAGTGCATCGGTCTTGACCGTGACCCCGTGGGCTCCGGTAACGTCCCTTTCGGACACACCGACCAGGGTCACCTCAACGCCGCCGCGGTGGAGCAAGTCGATAGGGGTAATTGCTTCAATTTCCTCAAAACCGGGAGCCAGCAGCACTCCCGCTCGTACTGATTTCATAGTAAGCCCTCCTCTCCTTGTTTGAGTCGTTCATAGGCCCTGCGGATGATCAGTTCAGTATCATCCCATCCAATACAGGGATCGGTAATAGATACGCCGTAGGTCAGGGGCTTATCACTGCAGACATCCTGACGCCCCTCGTAGAGATAACTCTCAAGCATAAAACCAGAGATTGACCTGTTTCCGAAATTGAGCTGGTCGACAACAGAACGAAGAACCCGCTGCTGGCGAACATACTTTTTATTTGAATTTCCGTGGGAGCAGTCTACGATGATTGAGGCAAGCGCCCCTGCCTGGGTAAGCAGGTTCTCCGCATGCTCCACGTCATCCTCATGGTAATTCGGTCCGGAACTGCCGCCCCGCAGTATCAGGTGACAGGAGGGATTACCGGTGGTCCGGTAAATTGCTGTCATGCCGTTGGGATCAACACCGATGAAGCTGGCGGGGCTGGCGGCCGACTTGATGGCATTGACTGCATGTTTCAAGTTCCCGCTGGTGCTGTTCTTGAACCCTACGGGAGTGCTGAGTCCGCTGGCAAGGCTCCTGTGTACCTGACTCTCAGCAGTCCTCGCCCCGATAGCAGCCCAGCTGACCAGATCATCGATATACTGGGGAAGGATAGGATCGAGCATCTCAGTGCCGACCGGCAGTCCAATTTCACTGATACCCAGCAGAATCCTTCGTGCAAGTCTGATCCCCTCCTCAATAGCATTGGATCCGTCCAGGTGGGGATCAAGAATCAATCCCCTCCACCCGAGCACTGTCCGGGGCTTCTCAAAGTATGCCCGCATGACCAGCAGTATTTCATCCTGCACCTCCTCGGCGAGGTCCTTCATTCTCCGGGCATAGTCATAGGCACCCTGTTCATCGTGGATTGAACAGGGTCCCACGATACCAAGGATTCGTGTATCCCGTCGATGGATGATATCTTCAATCTGGTCCCTCCATCGGCTGATGCCCAGCAGGGTCTTCTCACTGACCGTCTCCTGACGTTTAAGCTCATCCGGGGAAGCCAGGGGAGTCACTTCCTGGATTCTTATATCATGAATCTTTCTCATTTCTTCCTCTTATCTTCATGGTTCTCATCTTGTTTAGTCTCATCTTCATCTCCCCGATAGAGGAATCGCTTGATTTTCTTTGTTGGAGTTCTCACCAAAGGCTCCATGAGCAGCTTCACCTTCCTGACCCTCGAATTGACGTTCAGTTCCTTATTTATGCTGTGCAGCAAGGACTCTGCATATTCCCGCGCATGGGTGCCCGCTTGGTCAGCCGCGTCCTTGATATGCTCCGAGAACGCTTCTAAGTCAAGTTTCACCTGTGCTACCAGCCCGTCCGAGGAGGGAAGCACAATTGACTCCTCCACAAAGTCAAAGGAATTGATTACCGATTCTATGCTCTCCGGATAGATATTCTCACCATTCGGTCCTAAAATCATGTTTTTCTGTCTGCCCTTTATGTACAGAAAATCGTCCTTGTCAAAAATGCCAAGATCTCCCGTACGGAACCACCCATCCTCAGTGAAGGCTTCCTTTGTAGCCTCTTCATCCTGGTAGTATCCCTGCATTACGTTGGGACCCCGTACCTGGATCTCCCCTTCCCCGGTTTCCGGATGGGGATCAGCTATCCGCATCTCCACAATATCGAGCACCTTCCCAGTAGATGCAAGGCGGGTCCAGGAGGGAGCGCACCCTGCCAGCAGCGGAGCGGTCTCGGTCAGACCGTACCCAATACCGTAAGGGAACTTTGCCTCCTGAAGAAACCGCTCCACCTCCCTGTCCAGGGGAGCTCCTCCAACACCAAAGAACTTCAGCCTGCCGCCGAAACGCTCCTTGAGCTGCTTCCCCGCTTTCCTGTGGATCACCTTCCTCATAAAGGGAATTCGTGTCAGCAGGCGCAGAAGCCCGCTTTTCTGTATCTTCTGCCTTACCGATCCCCGATACACCTTCTCTATCAGCAGGGGAACCGAGAGCATAATGTGCGGTTTTACCTTCTCCAGAGCCGGCAGCAGCACGCTTGCCATGGGAGGACGACCAAGGTAGTAGGTGTCCTGTCCGCCGATCATCCCGAGAATCAGACCAATGGTGAATTCATAGGAGTGGGAGAGCGGGAGGATTGAAAGCATCTTCTCTCCCGGATTGAGTTTGATAAAAGAGCGGGCGGACACCTCACCGTCATACATAATATTTCCATGGGTGAGCATAACACCCTTGGACATACCTGTTGTACCGGAGGTATAGATTAAGCTTGCCAGATCATCCTTGGATGCCTTGGGCAGGGCAGAAAGCTCTCGTACAAGATCGATTTCACGGTCAGGTGGAGTTATCCCATCAAGCTCCAGTACCTGGTTGCTCTCATCCTGACCGTATGCACCTATCTTCGGCAGATACTTCTTTGCTACCAAGGCCATCTTAGCTTCACTGTGAATAAGAATATTCTCAATTTCACGCTGGTGAAAGTCATTGAGAATGGGAACCGCTACCGCACCTGCAGTGACAACGGCAAAGTATGCCATAGTCCAGTAGGGGGAGTTTTCTCCCAGAATTGCCGCCCGGTCTCCGGGTTTGAGCCCCCGGGCTATCAGGCGTTCCCGCAGACTGAGGACCCAGGATCCCCACTGGGCGTAGGTGAATCCCTCTGAATCTACCATTCCGCACATCCGCTGCGGCCCATAGGATCCTACCGCCTTGGTAAACAGTTCAGTTAATGTGAATTCTGTTATGGAAATCATGTACCCTCCAACCGACTGCCGGTCACTTTTTTTTTATTCAAATTATGTCGTTCCTGTCTGTAATATACCCTACAAACCAGTGTTACGTCGAGTCTTTACGTCCATAAGCTGCTGAAGGTACATCTCGCCTCTTCTGCAAATCACCGTCCGATCCCTGCAGGGCACTTGGTGGTGATCCAGCAGTTCCCGCACCGTCTCAGGGGAGTTGTTTTCTCCGGAAAGGTGGCATAGAAAGATAAACTGGGTCACCTCATCAAGCTGTTGAAGAAGTGCCAGGGCATCGCTGTTTGACAAATGCCCCGCTGAGGATGCTATGCGGCGTTTCAAGAAGGGGGGATATCGGCCTGAGGCAAGCAGATGCTCACAGTAATTTGTCTCAACACATAGCAAATCACTTACCCCTGCAATCTCGGCCATCCGCTCATCGGTTCTGCCGGTATCGGTGATGATGGTTATGCGGAGATCTTCACAAGCTATTGAATATCCCACGGAAGCATCTGTATCATGGTAGGTCCTGAAGGGCAGTACCCGGAAGGGACCGACCATGAACTCCTCCTCAGGATCCGTAGGTTTTACCGCAAGGTCCTTCCAAGGCAGCACCCTGGTCATGGGTCTCGGCAGGTAGACCGGAATACCCAGCTTTTTTGCCAGAAGGGGCACTCCCCGGGTATGGTCAATGTGATTGTGGGTCACCAGTACAGCACACACCTGTGCCGGTTGTGCACCCATGGAATCCAGACGCCGGAGCAGCTCCCGGCAGGAGAACCCGTTATCGATCAGCAGCACCGCATCCTGTGACTGCAGCGCATAGGCGTTTGCCTTAGATGAACTGCCAAGAACTGCAAATCCTCTCATGTCAGCACCCTTGTCCTTTTGTAAAATTGACGAAGTTGTAAAACTATGGTATGCCTGTACGGTAACCACCATAGGAGCACAGGCATGAAAAGAATTCGAGAACTGCTTCAGTCGGATCCTACCGACCAGCCGTTGATAGTTGAAGGCTGGATCCGCACGAAGCGTGACTCCAAGCATTTCTGTTTCTTTGAGATCAATGACGGCTCATCACTGAAGAGTCTCCAGGTCATCATAGACAAGACCAGCGAGGAGATCAACCAGACAATACAGAGGATCAGCACCGGCGCAAGTGTCAGTTTTTCCGGGATCCTCGCAGAATCTCCCGGGAAGAACCAGCGGGTGGAGATGAAGGCTGACAAGGTTGAACTGATTGGAGAAGCTCCGCCGGAAAGCTATCCCCTCCAGAAGAAGCGTCACAGCTTCGAGTTCCTCCGTGATATAGCCCATCTGCGGCCTAGGACAAATACCCTGGGAGCAGTCACCAGAGTCCGCAGTGCCCTGAGTCACGGAGTGCATAGTTTTTTCCAGGAACGGGGTTTTCTCTACATTCATACCCCGATCATCACTGCATCTGACTGTGAAGGTGCCGGTGAGATGTTTCAGGTAACTACGCTTCCCCTGGGCGATGTCCCGAAACAGAAGAAAGGTGATGTTGATTACACCCAGGATTTCTTCGGAAAACCAGCTGGCCTTACTGTAAGCGGCCAGTTGGAGGGGGAGATCTATGCCCTGGCGATGAAGCACATCTATACCTTCGGCCCCACATTCCGGGCGGAAAACTCAAATACCAGCAGACACCTGGCAGAGTTCTGGATGATAGAACCGGAAATGGCCTTCTGCACCCTTGACGGCAACATGGCCCTTGCGGAGGAATTCCTGAAATACCTCTTCCGGTATGTTCTTGAACACTGCGGTGATGACATGGAATTCTTTAACCAGTGGATCCATAAGGGACTCATAGACTCCCTGCAGGGGGTTGTAGAATCTACCTTTACTCATCTCACCTATACCGATGCGGTCAGGGAACTGAAGGGCGCGAACCGGGAATTTGACTACCCCGTCAGCTGGGGTGTGGACCTGCAGTCTGAGCATGAGAAGTACCTCACCGAAGAGGTATGCAAAGGACCGGTGATAGTGACCGATTATCCCCGGGAGATCAAAGCGTTCTATATGAAACTCAACGACGATGAGAAGACTGTCCGGGCTATGGATGTGCTGGTACCCAGACTCGGCGAGATTATCGGTGGAAGCGAACGTGAGGACCGGTATGACCTGCTGCTGCGGAGATTGAAGGATCAGGGTCTGAATCCCGATGACTACTGGTGGTACCTCGACTTGAGACGGTACGGATCGGTCCCCCACTCCGGGTTCGGACTCGGTTTTGAACGTGCTATCCAGTATATCACGGGGATGCAGAATATCAGGGACGTGATTCCTTTTCCAAGGACCGTACGCAACGCCGAATTCTAGATCCATGAAACCACGAGGGGAGTATAAAAAAACTCCCCCTCGTGGTGGTCGATAATACTATCCCCTGCAGATCTGCCGAAATCCCTGGTATATGCTTTTCACCAGCAGGATATGTGATGCAATATAGATCACATAGAGCCGAAGGTCGAAGACAAGCATACGTTCCCTGCTGTCCTCAGGCAGCGTACCCAGCACTGTTGCAGTCTGTATAAGCGCCAGGATCACCACCGTCAGTGCACCTGCAGCTACCGCCTGCAAGGACACTTCCGTGCATCCTCCACGAAAGCGCAGGATGACTACCAGCATCAGCAGAACCGTGAAATACAGGAGATACCATCTGTCCGCACTCACAGCTCGTTTCGTAGATAATGGGTTCCGATCCGGTAGGATGTTCCGGAAGCAACACCCAGTCCGGCCATCGCACCAAGAACAGGGCTTACCGCAGCAATAGCGCCTATGGATGCAGACGTTGCCGTTCCCTTCCAGGTCGGCTTTGAGCTTCTGCTCATACAGTCAGCTAGGTAGGTAAGAGCCCCAAAGGCAGCTCCGCCGAGCATGGTTATGAATAACCCCTCCCCTTCGGTATCCTCCATCTCGGTTTCGCTCATGGGCACCCCGGCTACCGAGGAGAACTGCCCTCCCCCAGCAGCAAAGACACTGGAACTGACCAGGATCATGATCAACAGCAGTACTGCGATCTTCTTCATAGAAAACCTCCAAGTAATGTATTTCATTCCCACAGGAATGATATTCCCGAACGTAAGGCCAATCTGGTCAAGGTCGCTATGGAGTGCTCTCCTGTTTTCTTCATAACCCGCTTACGGTAGAACTCAACCGTGTGCAGGGAGAGACCCAGGTCATAGGCGATTTCCTTTGATGTATCTCCCCTGCTGATAAGCTTCAATATTTCCCGCTCCCGTGGTGTCAGCCGGGATACTTTCTTCACCGGCTCTCCTACATATACCTCCTTCACCCCCTTCAGGGGATACAATGGGAGCTGCTGAGCAAGCCATTGCCGCACCTCATCCACCGGTCTGGTCACATCCAGCAGTTCCCGTACCCCCAGAGAAATCAGCTGCAGGGAGATTTTTCTCGGAACCTCCCGCTGATTCCCGTAGACAATCAAGATTCCCCGGGACTGAAGCTTCACCAATGAATCCACCGCACCCTGAGGGTTCCCTAGGATGTCGGCGTCCACACAAAAGAGCCGCGGCTCCATCTGACTGCGGATAATCCGTACATCATGTAGATACCTGCAGGTCTCAACCTCTCGGCATCCAAGATGATGTTCCAGGATGTGGATCATTCCGCTGTGAATTACCGTTGATAAACCAATTATTGTAGCCTTCATGACCTAAGAGGAGGGCGGTGATATCGACTTTGCTTCAGGAAAGAGAAAAAAACCCCGGAGCATTTCCGGGGTTTTACAGCTTATGCACTACAGATATTTTGTTATCTCCTCAAGAGACTTCCGGCCCCGCCGGGGAGGCAGCTGCACGTCCTTTCGGGGATATCCGAGGGGGGTAATGGCAAATACCTCCTCATCCTCGCCCAGTTCCAGGGCGCTGCGTATTGCCTCAGGCTGATATGCGGCAATCCAGCAAGAGCTGACCCCTTCTGCAGCAGCTGCAAGAATCATATGGTCCATGGCTATGGTGAGATCCGTCTCAAGGGCATTATACCCGTCGGCAGGTCTTGTCCATGCATCGGATCTGCGTCCGGTAACTGTCAGCACCGCCGGGGCATCCTGAAACCAGGAGGATCCATAGGCTGCTCTGACCCGTGAGAGCCCTTCAGGCGAGGTAATCACCACGAACGTCCAGGGCTGGGCATTTGTAGCTGAGGGAGCTATCCTCCCGGCTTCAAGGATCCGTTGAAGCACCTGGGGTTCTACCTGCTTGTCCGGGTCATAGTCCCGAACACTTCTTCGCTGTCGAATTACGTCATAAAATTCCATATGCACCTCCATGCTATGCTACATCCTTCCGGCAAGCTCCTTTACCAGGGTATTGGCAAAGGCCTGCCGCTGTTTCTGGTCATCTTTTCGTTTCGGGGCTACCGTACCCCCGTATTCCCGATATGCTACCATGGCAGCACGCACGGAAACCCGTTCACTGATATTCTCCTTTGTAGTGACCGACCCTACATGATCAATACAGCGTGCTCCCATTTCTATACAGCGCTCCATAAGCAGGATATCCCGGGTAATCACAAGGTCTCCGGGAGAGACCGATGAAGCAATTGCGTCATCGGCACTGTCATCTCCCTGTTTTACGACGATCTGCCGGACCAGGGAGCTGTCAGGGACTCTGAGGAGACGGTCCGAAACCACGGTGACCGCTATGTGTCCACGAATGGCTGCCTGCAGGGCAATTTCACGCTGACGAGCAGGGAATCCGTCCCCGTCAATCCAGATGTTCATGTCCGCCCTCCTGCACAAGCTACGTAGAGTTCACCGTCGGTGGAGATTTCATAGGAACTGCAGGAAGCAGGAATGACAAAGGCAGAGCCCTTGGTAAAGGTGAATGTGTCCCCCCCGTCTTCGGTCAGAGAGACTTCACCCGTGGTGACACACCCTATCTCGAGAATATCCCTGTCTTTACAGATACTCACCCCTTCTGAAAATCTGTGAAGGAGAAACTCCTCAACCGGTACAGGATATATCCTATGCCCTGAGGACAGCTCTACCGAATCAACTGAGGGCACGTCACTGCTGGAGTTGTGGACAATCCGCTGCAGCTCCTCCCGGTCAATGTACTTTTCCGTCAATCCTCCCCGGATGACATTATCTGAGTTGCCCATGAGTTCAACCCCAAGACCTGCCATATAGGCGTGGAGCACTCCCGCATCGAGGAACAGCGCCTCTCCCGGCTCCAGCTGAACCAGATTAAGATAACAGGGGGCAAGGATTCCCGGATCTCCCGGATAGAGTCGCTCCAGGGAACGGACGAGTTCAGCCCAGGGGGTATGAATATTGTGGAGTGTGTTGGTACATCGGGCAAGCTCCTCCGGGCTTAAGGACCATACTGCCTTGAGCAGGCTGCGGTGATCTTCCACATGGTCAAGCATCGGAAGCCGTAATATTGCCTCAGCAAGGGGCACAAATCCGCACAGGGCAGTAAAGGGTGTCAGGGCACAGATGATCTCGGGCTTTCCCCGGGTATCACGGTAGGTTCTCCGGGAACTCTCCAGTGGAATTCCCGCTTTATTCTCCCTTTCATAGCCCTCCCGGGCCTGGTATGCAGAGGGGTGGCACTGTATCGACAAAGGGGAGCCTATTCCGAGGATCTTCAGAAGAAAGGGTACTTCCTCCCCCTCGTCTCCAGTCCAGTACCGGGGATCACGGTTAATTGCATCTGACAACGGGATCTTTTCTCCCCGGTGCTCAATCACACTTGTTCCTCTGGGATGGGTGCCAAACCAGATCTCTGCCAGGGGCAGGTTCTTTGGATTCTCTATACCCAGATGGTGTGGGATCAGGGTAGATGAACCCCAGCTGTAGTGCTGCTGTGCCGGTATCAAGGGGTATATCATAGGGAATAGTCTACCCGCACCGGAGGGGAAGGTCAATTGTGGTTATTGACGAACCCCGGAATGATAAGTATAAAAGGGGTGAGTAATAACCATGTAAGGAGCGACATTATGAAGTATTCCCCCCTGCAGCAACAACGGTATCTCTACAAGCCGAAACTGCCGAGCATCCTGAGGGAGGAGATCCACGCAATCGTCCCTGTTACCGGGGATTCCACAGAATCTGCAACGGATCAGACTGAACTGAAGAAACTGTTTCCCAAAACCTACGGTCTTCCGCTTATATCCTTTTCCAAAGGGGAGAACCGGGAGATGGGCAAAAAAATCAATGTGGGGGTGGTTCTTTCCGGGGGACAGGCTCCCGGCGGGCACAATGTTATAGCCGGTATCTTTGATGCCCTGAAAGCGGCTAATCCCGAGAATACCCTCTACGGATTTATGGGAGGACCCTCTGGCATCCTTGAAGACAAGAGGCTGGAACTGACCCATGATATCATTGATGAATACCGCAATACCGGCGGATTTGACATCATCGGATCCGGACGGACCAAAATTGAATCCCCCGAACAGTATGCCCGCTGCGCTGAGGTGTGCAAAAAACGGTCAATTGACGCCCTGGTAGTCATCGGCGGCGATGATTCCAATACCAACGCTGCGGTCCTCGCCGAGTACTTCCAGCAGGTGGATGCCGGAGTATCTGTTATCGGCTGTCCCAAGACAATCGACGGCGATTTGAAAAATGAACACATTGAAATCTCCTTCGGATTTGATACGGCCACCAAGACCTATTCCGAACTGATCGGCAACATCCAGCGGGATGCAAACTCCGCACGCAAATACTGGCATTTCATCAGACTTATGGGACGAAGCGCATCCCATATCGGCCTTGAATGTGCACTGCAGACCCAGCCGACCATGGCGCTTATTTCGGAGGAGGTAGCCGAAAAGAAACAGACCCTCTTGGAAATTGTCGACCAGATAACCGATGTGGTGATCATGCGAAGTAATGCAGGCTTTAACTTCGGTGTTGTTCTGGTACCTGAGGGACTGATTGAATTCATTCCTGAAATGGGCACGCTTATCTCAACGATCAATGACATGCTGGCTCGCCGGGCCGATGAGTTTTCCAAGCTTGACCAGGGTGATGCCCAGGCACGTTGGGTTGCAGATGCTCTCGACAGCACCGACCGGAAGGTATTCACCGCCCTCCCGAAGGACATTCAGTACCAGCTGCTGATGGACCGGGATCCCCACGGCAATGTGCAGGTCTCCCGGATCGAGACAGAAAAGCTGCTTATCCAGATGGTCGAACATCGACTCAAAGAGCACAAGGAAGCGGGCACCTTCAGCGGTTCCTTCAGCAGTCTGAACCATTTCTTCGGATATGAGGGGCGTTGTGCCTTTCCTTCAAATTTTGATGCCGACTACTGTTATTCCCTGGGCTACAATGCATTCATGCTCATCTCCTCAGGCCTGACCGGATATATCTCTTCTGTCACCAATCTTTCAGCACCCGCTGATCAATGGAAGGCAGGAGGTATTCCCATCACCATGATGATGAACATGGAACAGCGCCACGGCTCAAAAAAACCTGTTATTAAGAAGGCCCTGGTAGAGCTCGACGGAGCACCATTCAAGACCTTTGCTTCAGAGCGGGAACGATGGGCCCAGGAAACAGTCTTTGTGTACCCCGGCGCCATCCAGTACTTCGGTCCACCTGAAGTATGCGACCAGCCGACAATCACCCTCACCCTCGAACAGCAGAAGTAGCTGGAAAGTACTCTACAGCCCCGGGTTATCCGGGGCTGTATTTCATACTTCAGAGTCTTTTCATCAGCAGCTCTGTGATCTCCTGAGTATTCAGGGATACCGGAGCCTGCTTATTATCTGCCTTAACCGCGGCTTCCCGGGCGCTTTCGGCGGTTACGCCATAGAGTGAAAGGCTCCCCTTCTCCAGCAGGTCCTGCCAGGCAAACAGCTGGTCCGTCAGAAGCTTCCACCCCCTCTCCCGGTCAAAGGGGCCCTCTTCTCCGGTAAGCGCATACCCAGCTCGGGCAAACTTCTTCAGGGCATACCGTCCAGAATCTCCCCGATCCTTCAGTGCATCAATGATCATCCGGGTGCTCTCCGCAAGCAGGGTACCGCAGGCTATTCCGTGGGGTATATCAACCATGCCTCCGAGCACACCGGCAACACCGTGAACCACCCCGAGACCGGCATTCGCAAGGGTGATGCCCGACAGATAGGCACCAAAGGCCATATCACCCCGGGCCTGCTCATCCCGACCCTGGTTCACCGCCCGGTTGAGACTTCTCCCTGTCTTGGAAAGCCCCTCCAGAGCCAGTGCATCGGTAAACGCATTAGCCTGTACCGACACGTAGGACTCAAGCAGCTGGGTGACCGCATCAAGTCCTGAAGCTGCGGTCACTGCCGGAGGGCAGTCCAGCGACAGCATCGGATCCAGCAGGGCAAGGTCAGGAATATAGTGATCATGGCGCAGGGACTTCTTGAATCCACCCTGTCCGGTCTGGCTGATTACGGCATTCTTTGTGGCTTCAGAACCGGTGCCGGCGGTGGTCGGTACTGCAGCAAGGTAGACCCTCGTTCCGGAGGGCTTTCTGGTCCCTACCCCTTCCAGGTACTCCCGCACCCCTGCAGGTTCGGTAATCATCGCAGAGACAGCCTTGGCGGCATCAATGACGCTTCCTCCCCCGATACCTACCACCCCTCGGCAGCCTGTTTTCCGGGCGTCCGTGGTGATCTCATCCACCACCTGGGGTGAGGGTTCTCCGGCAACAGTATATCGTTCGAAGGCTATCTGTTCTGAATTCAGTGATGATTCAATTTTCTTCCACCACCCAGATGCATCCAGGGATCCTCCTCCGGTGATCACAGCTGTCCGGGTAACCCCGGCTTCCTTGAGCAGCTTCGGCAGTGAATAGATCGCTCCGGAACCAAATACGAGCCGGGGCAGTGCGGAAATCGTAAAATCTTTCATCATCTACTCCATCGGTATGCCGTGGTATGTCCGTTTTTCCACATCGGGGTTTCTCAAATAGAGAATACCCACATGGCCGATCAGGGATACCAGCTCTGAGCCGGTCTGTTCTGCAAGCTGCTGGAGCAGTTGCCGTTTTTCATCCTTGTAATCCTGGAACCGTATCTTGATCAGTTCGTGCTGATCAAGACTCTCCTTGGTCTGGACTATCACCTGCTCGGTTAAACCGTGCTTCCCCAGCATAACCACCGGATTGAGGCGATGAGCTTCCCTCATGAGAATTTTTCGCTTTTTACTAGTCATATTAATCCTTCCCTATGCACAATACGGCCTCATCACTTTTGATGAGGCCGAAGTGCGTATCTGTTCACATCATATCGCCGGAGATAAACTCCGGCTGATCCTACTTGTATTCGTCGGCGTATTTGAACCGCTTGATCTTCTTTGTAGTGGTCATCTCCATCGGTTCTTTGAGTACATGGACCCGGTTGATCTTCTTGTACGCCGGAAGCCCACGGTTCACTTCGTTGATGATCTCCTGCATTCTCGGTTCAATCAGCTTCCACGCTGCCTCTTCGCCTCCGGCGCTCTCCGTCACCTTTTCGATATAGGCCTCTCCGGGATAAATCAGCGCCTGTATGCCTTCGGACTTCTCTTTCTTATCAATAATGTAGCCGAGAATCAGGATTTGATCCACCTCTTCATAGAGCTGGAACAGATCTTCGATTTCCTCGGGAAATACATTTTTGCCTCCCTCGGTAACAATCAGGGAGCGTTTGCGCCCGGTCAGGTAGAGATACCCGTCCCGGTCCTGATACCCCACATCACCGGTGTTGAGCCAGCCGTCACCGATCATAATCTCATCGGTGGCTTCCTTATTCTTATAATATCCCTGCATCACCATGGGACCCCGTACAGCGATTTCACCAATACCCCGTTCATCCTCATTGATGATCTTCATCTCTACTTGGGGAAGAGGCAGTCCAACCGAGGACTCCCGGTAGGCCTTCACGGGATTCAGGGTTAATATCGGGGACGTTTCGGTCAGCCCGTAACCCTGGACAAAGTCTATTCCCAGCTGGTTGAACATCTTAAACGTAGATGAGGGCAGCGGTCCTCCTCCGCAGATGCAGATCCTGTTGGTGTCCAGGGAGATCTTTTTCAAAACACCCTTGAACATCTTTTTTCCGGGATTCACCTTGAAGGTTTTCTTAATCAAGCCGCTGACGCCCATAAGAAAACGGATGATGCCGTAGACGACAACTCCCTTTTCCCTGATTCCGCCCATAACGCCCTTGATCAGTTTGTTGAACAGCATGGGGACACCAAGAAACATGGTCACATTACCCTGCTTCAGATCCTTAAATATCTGGGAGACCACCAGTTTCTTACCGAATACCAGCTCTGCACCCACAGACAACCCTTCAATGAACACTGCCAGCATGGTGTATGAGTGGTGAATCGGCAGCAGGGCATAGAATACATCCTCCGGATAGAGAGTCATGTGGGTCTGGGCAAGGAAACAGTCACTTACCATGTTATAGTGGGTGAGCATCACTCCCTTGGGACTTCCTGTGGTACCGGATGTATACAGTATGGCCGCAAGATCCTTTTCCTCGGCAGCCTTTCGCTCTTTGTATGTCTTATCTGCAATATTCAGGATGTAGGGCTTCTTCTTGGGACTGAGGGATATCTTTTTTTCAAGGGAGACATCCTTCCCTACCTCATTAAAGAGTTCCTCATCCACAAAGGCAATACGGACTTCCGCATGCTTCATCAAACCATCCATATTGGCAGGGGAGAGCTGGTAGTCCAGGGGAACAACAACTCCGCCGGCAAAGAGCACTGAAAGGTAGGCTATAGCCCATTCAGGACTGTTCTTTCCAGTTACTGCGACCCGGTCACCCTTTTTTATTCCAGATTTCACCAGGAAATTGGAAACACCAATAATCACATCATTGGCTTCCTGATAGGTAAATTCTATGGTTTCTGGACTAAAAGCGGTGAGGCACCTACGTTCCGGGAACCGCTTCACGCTTATACTGAACATCTCAGCCAGCGTCGGCCATTCCCCGTGAAACATCGACCCCCGATATTCCTCCAAGAACTGCCACGGTGTGTGTGTGTTCTGCTGTGCCATATTTACTCCTCTTAGACAAAAGTTATGTAATACCCAGTAGTATATACGATAGATGGCGATTTTTACAGTCATATCTGATTGTTTTTGACACACCCTGCAGGTGATTTCAATGCTGACAATCAGGTCGGTATCGTCTAATTACAGCATGCTCAGACAATGCTCCACCAGGCGCATCACTGATCCACGATAGGAACTGCCGAACATATTGAGATGATTGAGCATATGATAGAGATTATAGAGGTCTCTTCGCTTTTCATAGCCCGGGTCCAGGGGGTAGTGATACCGGTAGGCATCATAGAAGTCCCCGGAGAATCCCCCAAAGAGCTGGGTCATAGCGAGATCCGCCTCCCGGTCTCCATAGTAGACCGCTGGGTCTATCAGCACCGGTTCCCCCTCCCGGGATGTAAGATAGTTGCCGCCCCATAAATCTCCATGCAGTAAGGCGGGGTGTTCAGGTTCACGCAGCAGCCTGCTCGCTCCCTCAAGAAGTTCTTCACAGCTGCCGAGATCCCTGCGTCCCAGCAGTCCCTTACGTGAAGCCGACTCAACCATCGGCGCAAGCCGGCGGCGGGTAAAAAAGGTTTTCCAGGAATCCTCCCAGGTATTCACCTGTCTGGTCAGGCCGATATAGTTGTCCCGCTCAAATCCGTATCGCCTCTCCTGACTGTTTATGTGCAGTTTTGCCAGCTGTTCACCAAGGATTGCCTGGGTGCGGGAGTTCTGTCTTCCTTCAGGAATATATTCCATTACAATAAATGCAGCACCGTCGGCACTGCCGGTTCCGATAACCCGGGGAACCCGAGGTGCTTCGCTCACCGACCCAAGGGCCTTGAGACCATCGGCTTCAGCGGGGAACAGGTCATCCCCGAGACTGCGGTTAACCTTCACAAAGAATGACGTTTTTTCAATACGGTAGGCTTCATTGCAGTCTCCGCCATGTACAGGCTTAAGGCTTATGCTGTCCGGATCATCAAGATTGGCGACCCGGGCAATTTCTGTGTTCAGTGGATCTGCTCCCATTTCACTGCTCCTGGATGCGGGTTATCAGGTTGTCACAGGTACGCTCCAGCATATCCATCACAAGCTCAAATCCTCCCGTTCCCCCGAAATAGGGATCAGGAACATCTCCGGCTCCCTGGGGATCGAATTCCCGAAACATCTTGACCTTGCTGCGCTGCTGCTCATTTGAAGCACGGGCCATGATATCCTGATAATTATCCCGATCCATCGCAAGAATCAGGTCAAAGTGTTCAAAGTCCTCTTTCTGAAGCTGCCGGCTGGCATGGCTGATCCTGATGCCCCTCCGGGATGCTGCCTTGCGCATTCTTGCATCAGAGGGCTCACCCAGATGGTAGGCACCAGTTCCGGCTGAATCGAGGGTAAACTGATCGGTGATATTCCGCTTCTCCAGCAGGTCGCGGCACACCGCCTCAGCCGCGGGTGACCTGCAGATGTTTCCCAGACATACAAACAAGATGTTCATCAATCCATCATATCATGAAAGGGACCGATCCTGCAATTGACCAACAAACTGAAGCTGTACTACAGTAGGCTACTATGACATGCAGCCGACTTGATGAGGCCTTTGCCTATATAGAATCGTTTACAAATCTCGAGCGAAGTCAGCAGTATACGGTGCGCACCTACCGGCTTGACCGGATGCATCGGCTGCTGGATTTCTTTGACCATCCTGAGCGCTCCTACCGCATTATTCATGTAGCGGGATCAAAGGGAAAGGGGTCTACCTGTACCATGGTTGCGTATGCTCTCCAGGCACTTGGATTCAAGGCCGGTCTCTACGGATCTCCCCATGTCAGCTCATATATGGAGCGATTTACCCTCGCAGGGACCTGGTTCAGTGATGAGATGGTGCTCTCAGCGATCAATGGGATGTTCTCCCATCTTGAAGGATTCACGTTTCCTGAAGAGCAGGGATACGACCGGCCGACTACCTTTGAACTGCTCACCCTGCTGGCGCTGCTGCTGTTTAAGCAATCGGACTGCGACTATGCAGTACTTGAGACCGGCCTCGGCGGCAGGCTGGATGCAACCAATGTTGTTGAGCCGGTACTGACTGCAGTCACCCCCATAGAACTTGAGCATACCAATATTCTCGGTTCTACCATAGCGAAAATAGCTGCAGAAAAGGGCGGGATCATTAAAAAGGGAGTACCGGTGGTAACCGCACCCCAGCATCTCGATGCACTGACCGTGCTCCGGAATATTGCCGCAGACCGGGTAAGTAAGTTCATCTACCTGCCGGAGCTGCTTGTACATACCAGTTCCCACTCCACCCTAAGGGAGCATCATCTCTGTCTCATGTGGAGCAATGACACAGTAGATGATCTGCATATTAGACTGCTGGGAAGCTTCCAGGGAGAAAACTGCGCTACCGCTATCGCTATGCTTGAGCAGCTCAACCTGATACCGACTGCTGAACGAAGGGAGGCTGCCCTTTCAGGAATCTCCCGGGCGGTACTTCCCGGCCGCATGGAAGCCATCGGCAGAGACCCGGTGATCATCATAGATGGCGCCCACACATCCCGCTCCATTGATCGGGTTATTGATTCCTTCAGGGAGCTCATTCCCTCAGGCGGAGCAGTGATCTTCGGGGTTGTCACCGGCAAGGACCATACCCGCATGGTTGAATCCTTGCTGAAGGCCTTTGACCGTCTCATCATCTCTACTCCGGGAACCTTTAAGCCGAGCAGTCCCATAGAACTGTATACACTCTGTATTTCCACTGCCCAGCGAATGGTTGCCGAAGGAGATCTTGAAGCTCCTCCGGTAATCCTTTTTGAGCAGCAGCCCGCCCGGGCCCTGAAGCGGTCCATGGAGCTGCTCTATCCCGGGGAGGGACTGCTGGTAACCGGTTCTTTCTATATGGCAGCAGAAATTCGGAGCATATGCCTCCAGGAGGTATCCTATGACTGAAATAATTGATCAGACATTGTTTACCTGCAGCGGGGATATTACCCGCATTACCGCCGATGCCGTCGTTAACGCCGCAAATTCTTCCCTCCTAGGAGGAGGAGGTGTAGACGGTGCTATCCATGCAGCCGGGGGTCCCACCATCCTTGCCGCCTGCAGGCAGCTTCGGCGCACTACCCTGCCTGACGGGCTTCCCCCGGGTGAGGCGGTGGAAACCACCGCCGGTAAACTCCGGTGCAGCTGGGTCATCCATACCGTCGGTCCGGTATGGCAGGGAGGATCCCATGGGGAGCATCAACTGCTTGCATCGGCCTATACCAACAGCCTGAAACGTTCAGATGACCTGGGATGTACCAGCATCGCCTTTCCGGCAATTTCCACAGGGGTCTACAAATTCCCCAAGGATCAGGCAGCCAGAATCGCCTGGAATGCGATTACAGAATTCATGGCAATCCCTCCTGTATCCCTGAAGCGGGTATTCCTGGTGTTCTTCTCGCCCCGGGATGAACGACTGTTTCTTAAGACTGTCCTGCCCAAGGAGGCATAACTGTGTCATTGAACTGGAAAGAGATCGACCTGATACTCTCAGAACTGCCCCTGACCGGATCAAAAATACAGAAGATCCTTCAGCCGGATTTCCGCTCACTTCTGATTGAGTGCTACCATCCCTCTTCCGGTCGCTATATGCTGCTCATCAGTCCCGCCGGAGAGCACTGCAGGATCAACAGGCTTTACCAGCGGGTGGAGAGGCAGACACAGAAACTTCAGCGGTTTGCCCAGATCATGCGGGCTCACTTGATTGGAAGCATGATCACCTCCGCTGAGCAGGTCCACAGTGACCGGATCATAGGGTTTACTCTGGAAAAACAGGGTGATTGTTTTCATCTCTATACCCGCCTCTGGGGCGGAGCAGGGAACATATTGCTGTGCGACCGGGACCACCGCATCCTTGATGCATTTTACCGCAGACCGGGACGAAGGGAGACCTCCGGTGCATCCTATCACCCTGAAGCCGTCCCTCCCAGAAAGACTCCCCACCAATGCGAGATTCGACCGAGAACAGCCGGCATGACCTTTAACGAGCAGATTGACCGGAGTTTCACAACAGAAGAGCTGGACCAGCGTATCAGCCGGCTGACGGAACAGGTGCGCTCACTGCTCGATGACAAAGAGGCGAAGCTGCTCTCCAAACTTTCGGGTCTGGAAACACGTTCGTCCCTTCAGGGAGGAGAGCGCATCAAGGAGCTGGCAGACTTGCTCAGTGCACATATTCACCTGATTCGTCCAGGCAGCAGCTCCATAACTGTTGAGGATTTTTATCATGGGGGTAAGCAGGTCACGATACCCCTGAATCCGAAGTATCCCCCGGGGGAGCAGGCACAGGAGTACTATCGGCGCTACCAGAAGGAACATCGATCCCAGGAGCATGACCAGCAGGAGAGAGATAACATCACCAGGAGCCTGAATGAGATATCCCGGGAACGAAAACGGCTGACCGCTTCCTGGGAACATCCTGAACCACAGATCGAAGCACTCAAGGCCGTGATATCCCGGGAATCTGCTCCGGTACAGACAAAGGCTGACCAGGATGGTCCGCCGGGTCTCCAGTTCACCTCGGGACACTTCCAGATCTATGTGGGCAGAACCGCCAAGGAGAACGACCAGCTGCTGCGCTCCTGGACAAGGGGCAATGACTCCTGGCTTCATACCCGGGACTATCCCGGCGGATATGTGTTCATAAAACATATAAAGGGCAAGACCATCCCCCTGGATACGCTCCTTGATGCGGGTAACCTCGCGCTGTTCTTCTCAAAGGCGCGCTCCAGCGGCAAGGGTGATCTCTACTACACCCAGGTAAAATATCTGCGTCGGGGAAAGCACGCTAAGCTTGGTACTGTACTTCCCACCCATGAAAAGAATTTGTACATTGAACTTGATCAGAAGCGGCTTGACCGTCTATTAGGAGGCAGTTCATGACCCACGAGCCCCTCGGACCGGATATTTTCTATCCCGGTTCCCCGGCTGTGCTTGAGCAGTTGACAAAAGAGCTGCTTAAAGACAGAGAGACCGATCCCCACAGGCGAAGGACAGTTGTAATTCCCCACGGCTGGTATGAATCTATCGGTCCGCTGGCCGCAGCGGCCTGGGGGGCTGTCTCCTGGATGCAGCCCAGGGTAATAACCCTGCTCCTGCCGGTTCATACCCCTGAACAGGAGGATTCGATCACCACTGTCCCAGTTGACCGGGTCAACCATCCCCTGGGATCCCATCCCGTGGTGCCTGTCCAGGAGGTGAGCACAGATCAGCGCTATCTCCTTGAGGAGCCCGCCCTTGATAACAGCCTGCCGATGATATGGAAGCTATTCGGTGAGGTTCCCCTGAGAGTATTTTTTATATCCGGAACAAGCTCCCGCCTGGCAGGTCAGTTAGCAAGACTGCTCAGGTCCCTGGATACCCCCAATACACTCTACGCGGCATCAACAAATATGACAGGAGTGCTTTCCCCTGATGTGACCGCTGAACACCTTGTACGGGTACTTGAACTGCTGGGCACTCCCCACCAATCAAGCCATGCCCCGCTGCTGGAGTTGTTCCGAAAGAACATGATATCACCCTGCGGAATCACTATCCTGGAGGCCCTTCGCAGGACCGGTATCCTGAAGGGTGCCTACCAGATTCTCGGGCAGAACACTTCTGCAACCCATGGAGGAAGATGCACCGGATATGCCGGATGCATCGGGTAATCCATGACTTTCGACCTATAGTCTACGGGGTCTTCTATGCTATACTCCCCTTTTAGAGGTGAATATTGTGAATAACATAACCATACCCTATTCGGAATATGGAAAGACCATGACAGCCATTCCCCTCGGACCTGACTCCATGTCCCTGCCGAGAAGCATGTTCCAGGGGGGCAAGGAGCCGGGGTATCTGGTGGCCGGAGATCAAGTTTCCCCCTGGTACTGGGAGGGCATCCAGTCCATCAAGGGCATGCGCTGTATCTATAGCTCGGTTAAGAACCTGAAGCCCTTAGGGATTCTACACTCCTCTTCACTGCCGATAGAAACAAGGCTTGCCCTATTCAGCCAATTACTTTCCTCCTGGCAGTTGCTCAGTTCTACCCAGCCTGATGTCTGGGTGCGGGAATCCTTTCCCCTCACAGCCCTCTGGATCATCCCAAATTCCGGAATGCTCGTGCTCCCCCGCTCCATAGCTGAAGTGATGATGAATGCAGTAACTGATACCCAGAGGGATCAGTTGTGGCATGACTGGGTCCATCCAAAGGTGGACAAGGAGCAGGGGGGAATCTACCAGCTGGTATCCCTGCTCTACGGAGTACTCACCCAGCGATCTCCCTTCGGAGATCCCCATGTACAGGATGCGGGTTATGAACCCCTGCCGCTCTGGATGCTCAATCCCGGAGTGGATGACAAAACTTCTCATACTATTATGGAGTGGCTCCAGTTGAAGCAGCCCCTGCCCTCCATTGAAGAGTTGCGCCGTTTTCTATCCAGCTGGACTTATAATATCACCCGGTCTGTTCCGGTATCCCGCCAGCGGCTTGCGGAGCAGCAGAGGGCTGTATTTGAGCAGCGTATCCGCAAGCAGGCAAACAAGAGTACCTTCCTGAGAAAACGGGGGTTTACACTGGCGGTTATTGCTCTTCTCGTAATCATAGCAGCAGCAGGAATAACTCATCGAATCGTTGTAGTGTCCCGCCCCCCCTCCATTGCCGGTCTGGGACCGGAGGAGGTGATCACCTTTTTTTATGAGAGCCAGTCGGACATCAACATGGAGGGGATTCAGGAAGTGCTTACCCGGTCAGCCGAGAATGTACGGGAACAGCAGCTTGTGTTTCTTCATGTCCAGAACTCTATGAACAGGGCCTACGGTGGAAGTCCGTTGGTGAGCGCAGAGCAGTGGATTGAAGCCGGAAAACCTGAGGTGAATATGGGGACCATGGTCTTCGGGATAACCGATCTGGACATTACTCCCATTGGGAAACTGGAGTTTCTCTGTGAGTTTATCATATGGCTGCCGGACACAGACTTTGAGGATGAGCACAATCCGCCGGAACAACTGACTATCAGGGGAACCCGGATGGTCGAACGACTGATCCTGGAGGATCGGGGGACCCACTATATGATCAGCAATATCCAGGTCATGTCCCAGCAGCAGGTCTACTGAGAGAGGCAGACTTCATCGGGATGCACCCACTGAACATGGGGAAGGCTCCTGAAAAAGGTCATCTGCTGTTTAGCATAGGTTCTGCTGTTTGCTGTAATAAGCCGGGCAATCCCCGGGAGCGAATACTCACCCAGGGATTGATAGATAAAAAATTCCCGGTATCCAATCCCCTTCATGCCGGGCCAATGCGCCTGGGCTCCCCTGGCAATAAGGGATCGGACTTCATCATACAGACCCTGCTGCATCATCATATCCACCCGACCTTCAATTCTTGCAGACAGTTCCTCCCGCTCACGATAAAGACCGATTACCACCGGAGCGATGAAGGATCTCACCTGCCGGGGCATTCGGAATGAGGAGAGAGGATGTCCTGAAGTATAAAACACCTCCAGGGCACGGATCACACGATAGGCATCCCGGGAAGATATTGAACAGGCCGAGCGGGGATCCACGTGTTCAAGACGACGATAGAGCTCCTCCAATCCATAGGCATCAAGTTCTTTTTGTACCTGCTCTCGCACCTGCGGGTCAGCGGGAGGGGTTTCGGGGAGGCCATAGAGCAGGTGCTTGAAATAGAAGGCGGTGCCTCCGGATACCACAGGTATCCGGCCCCGCCGATTGATTGAACCAATGAGTTCATCCGCCAGGGGGACAAAGTCCCCCACATGGAACTGTTCATGGGGATCCCGGATATCTATGAGATGGTGTTTAATGGTATCTAACAGGTTTTGTTCTGGTTTTGCTGTTCCAATATCTAATCCGCGGTACACCTGCATGGAGTCAGCACTGATTACCTCATACCCCCGGGAGCACTCCCGGGAGAGAAGGTCAGTCTTCCCCACCCCGGTCGGACCAAAGAGCAGGATAACCGGATAGGGAGGGTTTTTACTCGGAGAACTCGTAGAAATATTCAACACGGGATTCAAGGACCTGAGTAATCGCCGTAGAGACCACTTTGTACTCATGCTGCTCGAGTTCGAGATCACCGTATTTGGTAATAAAAGCTGCCCGCTTTACAGCTAAGCAGGTCAGTTCATACATGTTATCTTCTTTGTTGATCAAATCCCTCAAGGGTATAGCCACGGTGAAACCTCCGTCATGCATAATTTTAGAATGAATCCAGTATACGCTACATTCGCGGGGAATGTAAACCTCATGATCCGGGGACCAGGGAAAGGAGCTTCTCCTTAAAGGCTTCCACTATCCGCCGGGCAGCTTCATACTGGTCACAGACATCGGTATCGATTAAAAGGTCTGCGAACTGATACTCCCTGGTGTCTATTCCATATATCCTTTTGTATCGCTCGGTATCCCGGCGGTCACGCTCTATGGTTTCCTGGAGTTTCTCCTCCAGAGTGCTGCCCTCCCGGTTCATGATACGCTGCGCCCTTGTCTCCTGGGATGCGTAGAGGTACACCTTCAAATCCGCATCCTCCAACAGCCAGATAGCCAGGCGGGATCCGAGGACGCAGTCCTGGGCACTGGCGAGTTCCACCTGCCGCTGGTCAAGCATCCGGTCATAGGAGTCATCCTCCTCAGCCCTCCGGCACAGCTGCTCAAAGGTGAGTCCCAAATCCTTCGCTAGGGTACGGAAGGTGTAGTTGATCATGGTAAAACTTAGTTCCCCGGCCACCAGGGAACTAACGGTGGTGTTCCCGCATCCGCTCTTCCCGGAGATTGCAATCGCTCTTCTATTCGACATTTCTCAGCTGCTCCCGAATATTCTCAAGATGGTCCTTCATCGTCACCACCGCCTGGTTCACTTCGGCCATGGTACTCTTTGATGCTATGGTGTTCACTTCTCGGTTGAGTTCCTGACAGAGAAAGTCGAGTTTCTTGCCGACAACCCCCGCTTCATGGATCATGTTGTGAAACTGCTCAAGGTGGCTCTCCACCCGGCTGATCTCTTCCTGAATCGAATACTTCACCAGCAGGACCGCTACTTCAGAAAGAATCCGGTTCTCGTCGTATCCGCTGCCGAGCAGCTGCTCAAAACGTGTTTTCAAAGTATCCTTGAGGGATTTCTCCAGGACATCAGCCCTGCTGCGGACCAGGGAGAAGGCCTTCAAGAACTCCTCCAGCTGGATCATAACGTTCCGGCGGGTGGCCTCCCCTTCCTTTAACCGGGTCTCCTGGAACTCGGAGAGCAGCTGCTCAAAGAGCTCCAGCAGTTCGGTTCCGTGGGCGGTACCTCCCTGGGGGGGAATCGGCTTGAGGATCTCATCAATACTCAGGTAGTCGCTGAGGACAGCATCCCCGCTGCATCCGGAGAGATCAATGATTTCCCGGAATGCCCGGCGATACTGTTCCACCGCACGGTGATCCACGTGTACCAGGACTTCACTCTCTAAACTCCTGTACCGAATCGATACATCAACGTGTCCCCGGGAGACAACCGAGCGTACCCGTTCCCGGAATTCCGGTTCAAGGGGGCTGAGGATTCCCGGAAGGTGCACGCTGATATCCAAGTACCGGTTATTATATGATTTGACCTCCAGGGTGACCTGAAACTGTTCATCCTGGTACTCCCGGTAGGCATAGCCGGTCATACTGTTCATGCTCTTTCTCCTTTCCGTGCTGCTGCAAGGGCCCTGCCGACATCGCGGTTGTCCCCGGCACCCATGGTAATACAAAGATCCCCTTCCTGCAATAAACCGTTGATCACCTGGAAGGCCTCCTGACCGTCCCGGCAGTACCGGGCTCCGGGTATGCGGTCGGCCAGGTCCCTTGAGGAGAGGGGATCAGTACTGTCCATCTCTCTCTGGGACAGATAGATCTCCTGAAGGATCAGCACATCCGCCCGGGAAAGTGCCTGTACAAACTGGTCCAGGAAGGCCCTGGTCCGGGATACTGTGTGGGGAACAAAATCCACCACCAGCCTTCTTGCGGGGTAAGCCTCCCGGATCCCCTCCAGCAGGGCGTTAATCTCTGCCGGGTGATGGGCATAGTCATCAATAAACAGTACACCCCCGAATTCACCAAGCTGCTCAAACCTCCTGGAGGTGCCCCGATATGAGCATATTGCATCAAGCACTCCCTGGAGCTGCAGGAGATCAAGCTCCTGTTGATGCACATGAAGCCACCATGCCCTGACTGCCTGAAGGGCTGCAAGGGCATCTTCAGCAATATGCATGCCCGGTACACCCGGCTTTGCAGTCAGCCCCCAAGGCAGGAAGCGCCGGAGGGTGCCGAAAGGTTCAATCTGGTCCCGACCGTACCTGGTTACCCTACAGGTGTATGAAGCAGTATCAAGCGCTGCCTCCCCATGAAGAATCAGTTCCCCCGTGGTCAATTGTGCAAATGATTCAAAGGCTTCCCGATAGGATTCCCTGGTGGGATAGCAGTCCACATGGTCGTAGTCCAGGGAGGTGATCACCGATACCGCCGGGCGATATCGGAGGAAATGCCACCGATACTCGCACGCCTCGATAACTGCTGCAGCGGGGGACTTCTCAAGTATCGGGAAGGGTGCCCCGATCAGCGGAGCTGCCGCTACTCCAAGGTACTGGAGACCGAGCAGGGTCATATAGGAAGTTGTGGTTTTTCCATGGGTGCCGGCAATGCAGATCGTCGGCAGCTGCCTTGATATGAAACCAAGAACCTCCGGATAGGATGCAGCAGGAACAGCCAGGTGCACAGTCCTCGCAAGCTCCTCGTTGGTATCCTCACTGAATGCAGCTGAATAGATGACCGCATCAGGCTGTACCCTGGATATCCTGGACGGATCAAACCCTTCATAGAGCCCGATCCCCGCCTCCTCCAGCAGTTCTGCGGTATAGAAACCGAGAGCAGCATCAGACCCCGTCACATGAAATCCCTGGGCATGAAAATACCGGGCAAGGTTGGACATGCCCGTCCCGCAGATGCCGATAAAGTATATATTTGAACCCGGTGTGAGGGGTATCATAGCAGAAAAAAAGGGGACCCTTTTGTCCCCCTTCACCGCTGATTGGTCCCGTCAGGAGACCTTCAGGGTTCCCTTCTTGACCGCAGATTCACACTGCTTACAGACCTTGGTCTTCTTGCTGTTCATCTCACGTTCATACATCAGCTTTATACCGGTCCGCCGGCACAGGGGGCAGGTACCCCGGCCTTGTTTCACTTGATCTCGTATTCCTGTACCTCTATGGGATTTGGCCATGTAATTCTCCTTCTATCATCTCACCGTCTCAAAAGACTATAGTAATCGTCGGGAAAAAAGTCAATAACTCTATAATGAAAAGCCCCTGGCAGTAAGGAGAATAACAAATTGTTATATCACCCTCTTGACTCATGTTTCTATATACAGTAACATACGTTTCTATAGATAGAATCACAAGGAGCTGACATGGATGACCTGAGGGAACTGATTGATGTATTTGCCCGGACCTCAGACCGGGATAAAATGCAGAAACTCTTTGAAGAGCTGTTCACCATGAAGGAAAAATATGATTTTGCCCTCCGGTGGCGCCTGCTGAAGGATCTGAAACGGGGTAAGCACCAGCGGGACATTGCCCATGAGCTGGGAATCAGCCTGTGCAAGATTACCCGGGGATCAAAGATACTCAAGCAGGAGTATTCAATTTGTAAACATATCATAGAGGAGATAGACCATGGGAGAAACAGTACTTCAGCAACAGAAACCGGCAACCCTTCAGATGCCCGATAATAAGGGGTATTTCGGCCCCTACGGAGGGATATTTGTACCTCCATCCCTGGAGCCGATACTTGACGAAATACGACAGGCCTATGAGCAGTGCCGCAGGGATCCCTCCTTCCAGGAAGAACTTGCCCTGCTCTATACCCATTATGTAGGAAGGCCTTCACCCATATTCCACGCCCGAAGACTCTCGGAGGCAATCGGGGGAGCCCAGAT
>SKJE01000069.1 GCA_007116075.1 Spirochaetia bacterium | reverse complement strand
TGATTTCGACCGGGTTATAAAACAACTGGAACATGAGAATGATATATAACAATGAGGATTGATTTTATTGTGTATAAGGGCTTTAGATGATGGGGTTGGAAGTTTTGGCTTTACTAGCCGGACTGGCGCTTCTGGTATGGAGTGCGGACCGTTTTGTGGATAGAAGGCCGTTCAACGAACTCCTCCAGTACTATACCATGGAACGATTGAGGAACTTCGCTTCTTCCGAGAATAGAAGCATTCGAACAGCCTTTCATCGATGCCAAGCAGATTCAGTGGTCGGCTTTCCATAAGAGGCTTCAACAAGACTATGTGCCCGAATCCTTCAAGGATGTCGTTTCTGTAGTGGAGGATTTCCTTGCACCACTCACGACCCTACTATCACAAGACAACCCTAAACCTCTGATCTGGCCTGCTTCAGGCCCATGGGCTTTACTCGGTGCAAAGCCACATCATCTGCCTCTTTCTTTTTGTTGCAGTACAGATGCAGATACGCATAGCGAAGGTTTGGGCCTCTTCCACGGACGGGGACTTTTTCTGCTTCAGTATGTGCGTTGCAGCGTCTTACGCTCGTCTGGGGAAAACCTCTTGATTTTTCCTTCCCGACTCTTTATTTTAGGATGTACGGTAAAGATATAATAACGGCGAACCTTATTTTAGGTTCAAGGCAGGCAGAATGAAGAGAACACTTCAAGGCAAATACGTGACCATATCGACGGTGGGTGAGAAGGTCCAGGCTTTTGTGCCTGCGCCACTGCCGCCACGTCCGCCCATCGACTGGACGCCGGAGCTGCGCAGCAAGTTCGACCAGGCACTGCTGGCACTCGGGCGGCTGGATAGCGTCTCAACCCTGCTGCCGGATACTTCGCTGTTCCTCTACATGTACGTCCGCAAGGAGGCGGTGCTCTCCTCCATGATTGAGGGGACCCAGTCGTCGCTGTCTGATCTGCTGCTGTTCGAGTTGGATCAGGAACCCGGCGCGGTGTTGGATGACGTGCGGGAGGTCAGCAACTATGTCGCCGCCCTCGACCATGGTCTGCGCAAGCTTCAAGAAGGGCTGCCTCTTTCGCTGCGCTTGTTCCGTGAGATCCACGGCGTGCTATTGACCAAAAGCTGGCTTAGCAATCAGATACCGGGTGAGTTCCGGCGCAGCCAGAACTGGATTGGCGGTACCCGGCCGGGCAATGCATCCTTTGTTCCGCCTCCGGCCGAAGAGGTACTGGAGTGCATGAGCAAGCTGGAGCTTTTCCTCCATGACCAGCCGGAGCCGACTCCGGTGTTGCTCAAGGCGGCGCTGGCCCATGTGCAGTTCGAGACGATACACCCGTTTCTGGACGGTAATGGCCGTTTGGGACGTCTGCTGATCACGCTGCTGTTATACGAGCAGAAGGTGCTGCGGGAGCCTATACTCTACCTCAGCCTCTATTTCAAAACGCATCGTAAGTATTACTACGAGTTGCTTAACAACGTGCGTATAACCGGCGACTGGGAAGCCTGGCTCGATTTCTTTTCCGAGGCGGTCATCGTAACCGCCACCCAGGCAGTTGAGGCAGCGCAGCAGCTCTTGGACCTGTCGAACCAGGATCGCGACAAGATCAGGAGCCTCGGCCGACCGGCGGCCTCCACCCTGCAGATCCACCGGGCGCTGATGGAGCACCCCATCGCCACCTCTGGCTCGCTGGTGGAGAAGACCGGCATCACCCCAACCACCGTCAACAAGACCCTCGGTCATCTGGTGCAGCTCGGCATCGTCAAGGAGCTGACCACCCGAAAACGCAATCGCCTGTTCTCCTACACGGGCTATATCGAGATCATGAGTCGCGGCACAGAACTGCCAGGCAGTTAGGTCGAATCGGTTCCCATTTAAAAAATAACGAACCGGATATACGGAGGTAGAAGAACCAGAGCTCTTGGCCTACAGACATGATAAAACAAAAGAATTGTAATGGGAATAGACTGAGAAAACATGCTGTTTTTATGAAACAGTAATTTTCCTTGTATCATGCCCATGCGTCGTATATGATACCATCCATGGTACAATTAAATTCAGACCAATCAGTACGAGTAAACCTATGAAAGTGCTTCATACATCAGACTGGCATCTCGGACGTTCCCTCTACGGGCGTAAGCGTTATGATGAATTTATCTCTTTCCTTGACTGGCTTGTAGATATCATTGCAGCAGAAAAGGTAGATGTGCTGCTTGTTGCCGGGGATATCTTTGACACCAGCACCCCCAGCAACCGGGCCCAGCAGATGTACTACCGCTTTCTCTGCCGTGTATCAGCTACATGCTGCTCCCATGTGATTATCATAGGCGGCAACCACGACTCCCCTTCGTTTCTCAACGCCCCGAGGGACCTGCTGCTGGCTCTGAATGTTCATGTGGTAGGTTCTATGATGGCTCAACCTGAAGATGAAGTGATCGTCCTTCGCAAAGATGATATTCCCAAGGCAATTGTCTGTGCAGTTCCCTACCTCAGAGACAAGGATATCAGGACGGCTGAACCCGGGGAAACCTTTGAACAAAAACATGAAAAGCTGATAGACGGATTGAGGGAGCATTATCATGCAGTCTGTGCACAAGCAGAGACATTACAGCAGCAGTACCGGGAGTCAGGTCTTGGTACCCTGCCTATTATTGCCATGGGTCATCTCTTCACTGCCGGTGGTAAAACGGTTGAAGGCGACGGTGTCCGGGAACTCTATGTCGGTTCCCTCGCACATGTTGATTCGAAAGCATTCCCCTCCTCCATCGACTATCTCGCCCTCGGACACCTCCACGTTCATCAGCAGGTGGGAGGAAATCCCTCCCTGCGATACTGCGGATCTCCCCTGCCCATGGGATTCGGTGAAGCCCTGCAGCAGAAAAAAGTACTACTTGTCGAGTTTAATGAAGAAAAACATATCCGGGAGATTCCGGTGCCCTGTTTCCAGCAGCTGGTACGCATCAGCGGCTCTCTGGAGAATATCCTTCGTTCACTGGAAACACTCACTGAAGAAGAAAGCAGTGCATGGCTGGAAATTGAATATACCGCTGCAGAACATCAGGGTAATCTTCGGGAGCACTTCGAAGAAATTATCGACTCCTCCAATATGGAAATACTCAGGATAAAAAACCGCCAGGTCATGGATCGGGTGATGCAGTCACGGTCAGATGAGGAAACCCTTGATGACCTGGATGTAATGGAAGTATTCAACCGGTGTCTCGATGCGTTCGAGGTGCCCCGGGAAGACCGGCAGAATCTCTTAACGATCTATCATGATGTGGTTAAGGAAATTCAGGAGAGTGATGACTATGCCCAATAAGGATGTCAGGATATGAAAATTCTGGAACTAAGGTTCAGGAACCTCAATTCACTCTACGGTGAATGGGCAATAGATTTTACCCATCCTGAATTTATCTCAAACGGCATATTTGCCCTTACAGGACCGACAGGATCAGGCAAGTCAACTATCCTTGATGCGGTCTGCCTCGCGCTCTACGGCGCAACACCCCGTCTTGGGAGAATTACTAAGAGTACAAATGAAGTCATGTCCCGCCAGACCGGTTCCTGCTACGCAGAGGTGCTCTTTGAATCCCAGAAAGGACGATTCCGCTCTAGATGGGAACAACGAAGGGCTAGGAATCGTCCTGAGGGGAATCTCCAGGATCAGGAACACCAGATATCTGAAGGAGATACCGGAAGGATCATAGAGGCAAAAAAGAGTTTTGTAAGTGCAATTATTGAAGAGAAGACTGGAATGGATTTTGATCGGTTCACCCGGTCAATCCTGCTTGCCCAGGGAGGGTTTGATACATTCCTCAAGGCTGATGCTGAACAGAAATCAAGGATTCTTGAACAGATTACTGGAACGGAGATCTATTCAGAGATTTCAAAGAGGGTCCATGAGCATCAGCGTGACCAGCGGGAGAAACTGCGCCTGCTCCAGGCCGAAGCCTCAGGCATTGCTGTACTGAAACCGGAGGAGGTTCAGCAGGCCCAGCAGGAACTGCAGGCGCTGAAGCTCCGGGAGAAAGAACTCAGGAAAGCCTATGATACAACTCAAGCGGCCATTACTTGGCTTTCCGGTATTGGATCATTGCAACAGGAGCTCACGGATCTTTCCCAAGAAGCGGTTATACTCGATGAAAAGATTGAAGCATTCAAGCCTGAACAGGACAAGCTGAATCGGGCTGATCAAGCAGCCTCGGTTGAAGGTGTTTTTGCAGCGTTCTCGGCGCTCAGGAAACAACAGGTCGCTGATCAATCGGCTCTTGAACATGAAGTGCAGAGGCTTCCAGATCTAGAAGAGGCAGTCAAAAAACAATCTGCTGCACACCATGCAGCTGAAGAGCAGAAAACCCGGGCGAAACAGACAATGCAGGAAGCAGCCCCGGTGATACAATCCGCCCGCTCCCTTGATCAGCACCTTAAAGGTCTTACAGAATCCCGTACGGATCTGCAGAAGCGTTGTGATCATGATGCAGCAGCCATTGAAGAACTGATTACAGCCTTAAAGACAGAGCAGGAGAGGAAAAAAGATGCCCAGACCACACTGAAGGAACATGAGGATTATCTTAGGGAGCATAGCCAGGATGCATGGTTGATCAGCGGTCTGGAACATATTCAAGACCAGCTCGATAGTCTCTCCACGTTGAAGCAGCACATTGCCGAGAAAGCAGATGAAATAAAAGAGGCTGAATCGGTGCTGCACAAGGCACTGAAAAACCAGGAGAAGATACAGAAGAAGAGCCGTCTCAGAAGACAGGATACCCAGGATATTGCTAAAAACATTAAACTGGATCAGGAGGCAATGAAAGACTTGCTGGGAGATCGGATGCTGA
>SKJE01000083.1 GCA_007116075.1 Spirochaetia bacterium | reverse complement strand
TATTGACCATGCATCCAGATATCAAGCTGCTGTTTATGTCAGGATATACCGATAATGTCATTGCTCACCAGGGTGTTTTGGATGAGGGAGTGAGCTTTATTCAGAAGCCATTTTCCATGAAAGCCCTGTCAGTCAAAATACGAGAGTTATTATCCCTAGGTAAAATTTAAAACACATAAACCTTCACTTTTACGGTGATATAATTACGTGTAGCTAGTACATAATCCATGATAAACATATCTCATTTGACTATGCACCAGTTTACACATATAGATTCCTCAAACTTCTTAGGTTAAGAGCCATATTTCTGTATATTTAGTGTTGTGATACCCTCTGTTTCGTATCAATATTACGGTTATATATTAGGCGGTACCATAGATTAAACAGCAGAAACCTGGCGGATACGGATCCTGTGAAATTTATGCGATTCAAGGAGGGAGACACTATTATGTCTATCAGACCTAGAAAGCACACGAAAATGCGCACGGAAGAAAACCGGCAAGGTGATCGGCAGAATCACCTTGCGTGATGGATTTATTCCGAACTGCTACGGACAGACGCTTGCTGCTCCCTCCAAGGTGATCCGATTAACTGAATATGGGATCTATGAGCTGTTTGTTCAGCTTGCAGGAGACAGCATCATAGCTCCGCTGAAGCGCCATGTTCCAAAGGATCTATACCCTTGCCATGCTCTGACTCTCCCACCACTGTACTTCTGCCAATGCAAATACATTGTTTGACCGTTCCCTATCCAAGGTGGTCTATCCTGCACTCACCCTGGGTGAACGCAGTTATGGTACCTTCATGTAACAGCTTGGGGTACAGCAGGAGAGGATCTCCTTTATGAAGGAATTCGTCCCCCAGGATGCCACGATTCTCTTCGACGGGACGAACATATTACTTCTTCAGCAGACAGTTATGCCCACAGAAGTATTTTTCCCTTTTATGTCCCCTGAAACAATGAAGTCCTCTGCCCTGCTTCCGTCCTTTGGCGTAACTGAGACATCACAAAAACCTGCCTTCTCCATTGCCCTGATTACACTTCAATTACTGAAGCTCCGGCAATGCAGACACTGTGCATAATCGGTGATTAATTGTCCATGAAATACCCTGCGGATTCAGATTATAGATGAAAGCTATCATATTTCAGAAGAGGGAACAAAGTGCAAGACATCATTTCCTGCATGCAGAGCCAGGGAGGGGGGGGGCGAAAACAATTCAGGCTCTCATGAATCATCCTCACCTCAAGGGGCAGCGTTCATAAGAGCCTAATTAGGAAAATCTCTTAAAAAAATGGGCGGTACAGGACTTGAACCTGTGACATCCTGCTTGTAAGGCAGGCGCTCTCCCAACTGAGCTAACCACCCGATTGATAACGATGCAGAACTTATCATAGACAGCATCGACATGTCAACCGGTTTAAAACAAATTTTTTTTATATGTATGTGGCGATCATTTTACACCCTACCTTTTAACACTTTTTGTAATGTGGTACTATGGTATATTAATTGCACATACAGCTTGAACACGAATTGAGGAATATATGTCAAAAAAACACATGAGAAATATTGGAATCATGGCACATATTGATGCCGGAAAGACAACAACCACAGAGCGGATCCTGTTCTATTCCGGAAAGAGTCACCGCATTGGAGAGGTCGATGACGGCGAGGCTACCATGGACTGGATGGAACAGGAACAGAACCGGGGGATCACCATCTCCAGTGCAGCAACCACCTGTCTCTGGAAGGATCATCAAATCAACATCATTGATACTCCCGGTCATGTGGATTTCACCGCTGAAGTTGAACGGTCACTGCGTGTGCTCGACAGCGCCGTAGCTGTTTTTTGCGCTGTAGGCGGTGTTGAACCCCAGTCAGAAACTGTATGGCGTCAAGCTGACAGCTACAGAATTCCCCGGATGATCTTTGTTAATAAGATGGACCGTATGGGTGCTGATTTCTATGAGGTACTTAAGGAAATCCGCTCCAAACTGAAGGCACCTGCTGTCCCTCTTTACTTGCCCATCGGTACAGAATCTTTATTTGAAGGTATCATTGATCTGATCAACATGAGAAAAATTGATTTTGTAAGAGATTCCATGGGCAGCAATATGGAAATCTCCCCAATTCCGGAGGAGCTCCAGGATATAAGCAGGACCTGGCGGGAACATCTCATTGATGAGCTTTCCGCTCATTCAGATGAAATGACTGAACTCTACCTGGAGGGCAAAGACATTCCAACCGATCTGATACACCAGGCTATCAGAAAAGGAACCATATCCCGTACATTTATTCCAGTCTTCGTTGGGGCATCCCTGAAGAACATCGGGGTACAGCCTCTTCTTGATGGTATTGTAGCGTATCTCCCGGCACCGGATGAAGTGCCGCCGCTGATTGGTCATCATGTAAAAAAGGATGAAGACGTTGAGGTGCACTGTGACGACAATGAAACTCCCCTGGGCCTTGTTTTTAAGATACAGCACGACCGCGAGGCAGGTCCTCTCTGCTTTTTCCGGATGTACTCCGGAGTGATTAAAAAAGGTGAGGCAGTCTTTAATGTAAACAAAAGGAAAAGGGAGCGCATCCACCGGCTGTTTAAAATGCACGCCAATAAAAACGAACCGATCCATTCCATATCTGCCGGAGATATCGGTGTTGCAGTTGGTTTTAAATTTGCCCAGACCGGTGATACCATCAGCTCCGAGGGCGTTCAGATCCTGCTTGAGCAGATGCATTTTCCAGAACCGGTTATCTCCGTGGCAATAGAGCCAAAGACCACCTCTGAACAGGATAAACTCCGTAAGGCTCTTGAAATGCTTAAGCGAGAGGATCCCACATTCACCTACAAGGAGGATGCAGAAACCGGACAGCTGATTATCTCCGGTATGGGAGAACTGCATCTTGATGTACTGGTAACCCGTATCACTAAGGAACTGAATGTCGACGCCCGGGTGGGTAAACAGCAGGTGACCTATCGTGAATCTATCTCTAAGAAGGTTGAACTTACTGAAAGCTTTACCAAGGTACTTTCAGGAAAGGAACAGCATGCCGGCATTACTTTCACTGTAGAGCCTAATCCAAAGAGTTATGGAAATCTCTACCGCTCCCTTGTACCTGAAGATCGGCTTCCACGGGAATTCGCCGATGCGGTTCAACGCGGTTTTGAGAACTCCTTTAACGGAGGAATACGCTATGGTTATCCAGTGTATGGAGTCATTGTCACTGTGACTGATGCTGACTACGACATGCTTACAGCCAGTTCCTTCGCCTATGAGGCCTGCGCTTCACATGGATTTGAACGTGCCTGCAGCCAGGCAGACCCGATACTGCTTGAACCGATGATGATTATCGACATCATGACTCCTCAGGACTATGTCGGGGATGTCATCAGTCAGCTGGTTTCCCGGGGCGGTCTTGTGGAGAGCCTTGAAAGTAAAACAACTGTTGAACACATTCATGGTAAGGCACCGCTAGAAAAAATGTTCGGATACTCAACAGCTCTGCGAAGTATAACCCAGGGACGGGGTAATTTTGCCATGGAGTTTTCTCACTTCGCAAAAAAAGAATAACATTTTTTCCTATTATATGCTCCGGCAGAGCTTTTTTCAGGCTCTGCCGATGCATATACTCCTCTTCCTCCCTTCTTCATGTGTAATCTTGTTGACAGATCAAGTTTGAGCTTTTAAAGTATATTTTGAACCCCTACTCATATCTGTTAAAAATTGGAGGATTTATGAGTTTCACCAGCGCTGACATAAGGAATATTGCGGTCATTGGTCATAACGGCACTGGGAAGACCACCCTGTTTGAACGGCTCATGCTCTCAGGAAGTGTCATTTCCAAGGCCGAGACTGTAGATTCTGGTAAAACGGTAAGTGATTATACCGATGAAGAGATATCCAGACAGATATCCATGTATATGAGCCACGGCTCATTTTCATACAAGGAGAAGACCATTAACTTCTTTGATACCCCCGGTACTGCTGACTTTATCGGTGAGGTTATCAGTGCCTTCAGAGCTTCCGAAAGCGCCCTGCTGCTTGTTGACGGGCGTGACGGTGTTCAGATTGAAACAATCAAGCTGTGGAGACGCATGGCTGAACGGAATATGCCCAGAATGGTATTTATTAACAAATACGACAAGGAACGGGCATCCTTTCAGACAGTCTTTGATGATCTGAAGGAGAAGTTTGCAGCTACCTTTGTACCCGTGGTGATTCCTATGGGTGAGGGACCGGAGTTCAAGGGCATTATTAATTTAATTGAGAAAAAGGCCTATTCAGTTGACGCTGAGAAATCCGAGGATATCCCTGCAGATTTCTTGGATATTGTTGAGGAGTATCGTCTTGAACTTATTGAATCAGCTGCTGAGGGTGATGATGCACTCTTGGAGAAGTATTTTGAGGATGGCACCCTGGAAGTCGATGATATCCGCAAGGGCCTGCTCGCAGGTTTTCGAGATAACAAAATTGTACCTGTCCTCGGCGGCGCCGCTGAACTGAACAGCGGTATTACCTCTTTACTCAACTTTATAGTGAACAATGCACCCTCCCCTGTTGATGTTAAAGAACCTGTTGTACATGCTGATGGATCGGAGTCTGAAGTTGACAGAGATGCCGGTGCTTCATCATCGGTGTTTGTCTATAAAACCTCCATCGATCAGTTTTCCGGGAGACTCTCCTATTTCAAGGTGATCACTGGAAAAGTTGATACAGAAACTGAATTGATAAACCATTCGGTAGACAAGAAAGAAAAAATCAGCAAATTGTACAAAGCTGAAGGAAAGAAACTCATCGAAGTAAAGGAACTCATTGCCGGAGACGTCGGGGTTATTACGAAGACAGCCAGTGTTACAACTAATAATACCCTAGCTTCACCGGATTTAAAAATTAACTATGCTTCTCTAAAACTTCCCCAACCGATTTTCTCTCTGACCGTTTCTGCAGATGATAAAAAATCTGAAGATAAAATGAATGACGCCCTCCACCGGATCGTAGAGCAGGATTTGACCTTCCAGATTAATTTTAATGCTGAGACCAAGGAGAATGTCATATCTGGGATGGGTGAACTTCATATCAATGCAATCCTTGACAAGATCCAGGATAAGCAGAAGATCACCATTAACACAAAGACCCCCAGGGTAGCCTACCGGGAGACGATCCAGAAATCCTCCGGTGCAGAGTATACTCATAAGAAACAATCCGGTGGTCATGGACAGTACGGACGTGTTGTTATTGATATAAGGCCCCTTCCCCGGGGAGAGCAGTTTTCATTTGAAAACGTAATAAAGGGCGGAGCTATCTCAAAGGGATATATGCCTGGTATCGAAAAAGGACTCATTGATGCTATGGAAGAGGGGTTTCTCGCCGGATACCCTCTCGTTGATATCGGGGTGCAGGTGGTAGACGGTAAGGAGCATCCGGTGGACAGCTCTGAGATGTCCTTCAAGCTCGCTGCAAAGGGAGCTCTGAAAGCAGCCTTGAACAAAGCATCAGTGGTGCTTCTTGAACCGATTATGCGTCTCCATGTCTTTATTGAAAGTAATTATCTGGGAGACATTCTTTCTGATTTAAGTAGTAAACGTGGTCGGGTATTTGGTCAGGAGGACCTGGGTGGCGGTATTATGATGGTTGATGCAGAGGTACCTCAGTCAGAGATGCTCCGCTACGCCATTGATCTCAAATCCATAACCTCAGGAACCGGATCCTTCGAAATGGAATTCAACCACTATGAGGGCATCACCGGAAAAATTGCCGATGATGTGATTCAAGCGTCAAAGAAGGCTGAAGAAGAATAGCTCAGCACGAATTACCAGCGTGATACAGGACCCGAAGTGCATATACGCTTCGGGTTCCTTTGTGCTTCTACCGTTTTCGAACCAGAATTTCCCTGATCACATGATCCTTAGCAAGACCTCTTTTTTCAAATTTCGTCATCGGCCTCCACGACTGGGGTTCGCAGAAACCGTTGGAGGAGTTCTCCAGCTCCTCTACCCCTCTGCACGCTTCCAGCATCTGTAGTGCATAGTCCTCCCAGTCAGTAGCCATATAGATATACCCCTGTTTCTGCAGAAGAGGAATCAAGGACTGCAGGAAGGGAACCTGCACAAGCCGTCGCTTATGGTGCCGCTTCTTCGGCCAGGGGTCAGGGAAAAAGATGTGAACCCCTGCAAGTGAATCCGCAGGGATCATATGACTTATCACCTCTACTGCATCATGCACAATGATGCGGACATGCTCCAATCGGCGTTCATGGATTTCATAGAGCAGCTTACCCACTCCCGGAAGAAAAACATCCAGGCCCAGGATATGCTTGTCGGGATGAGCCTGGGCAAAAGCAGCTGTCACTTCCCCCATGCCGAAACCAATCTCCATGATGGCGGGAGCAGAGGTGAGAAATTCAGTTAATTCGTCACTTCCCTCTTCGTGGAAGTCAATACAGTACGTGCTTCTGTATGCTTCAAGAGCACGAGCTTGAAGGTTGGTAAGCCGCTTCGGCCTCAGCACATAGCTTCGTATCTTATTCATAATACCTCGTCTGTTACAGCAGGCGCTGCAGCTTTTCAAGAATAAACAGTGATTTATCCTTTAAGGAAATTGCTGATGTACTCATCAACAGTACCTGGGGATGATTCGGATCCAGGCGTACATGTCCCCCACTTTCGGTAATCAGTGAAAGCACCCGCTCTACGGACACACCGGCAACTCTGGAGAATTCAACACGGACCTTGCCTTGCCGTTCCCTGAGTGAAGCAATGGACAGTTTTCGTCCGATAATACGCAGCTCCGCTATATAGAGCAGGTTTGCAACCTCGTCGGGTATATGACCATAGGTGGATTCCAGCATGGCAGTGATGTTCTGCAGCTCCTTCTCCTGGTGAACAGAGGACATCTTCTTGTAGACCTCAAATTTTGAGGCAACATCACTGATATAGCTGTCAGGGATATATCCTGAGTAATCCAGATCAAGCAGCATCTCCTGCTCAGGTTCTTCATCCTTGCTGCTCAGCTTCGCTACCGCCTTGTCGAGCATATGCAGGTACATGTCGAGACCTACCGAGGCCATCTGTCCATGCTGTTCCCTGCCGAGCAGGTTGCCGGTTCCCCGTACCTCCATATCGCGCATGGCAATCTTGAAACCGGATCCCAGCTCTGTATGCTCACTGATAATCTTCAACCGCTTCATAGCGGTCTCTGTGATAGCTTTATCCTGGGGAAATAACAGGTATGCATAGGCCTGCTGATCAGAACGACCCACCCTTCCCCGCAGCTGGTAGAGCTGGCTTACCCCGTAATGATCCGCACGATCTATGATAATCGTGTTTACATTGGAGATATCTATTCCATTTTCTATGATTGTAGTGGATACCAGGACCTGATATGAACCATTGATAAATCCACGCATTCGTTCTTCTATCTGGTGACCCGCCATCTGTCCGTGGGCAAACTGTATAGATATATGGGGAAGCAGCTTCTGCAGGGTCATGACACTCTTCTGGAGCGTCTTCACCCGATTATGGAGATAGAACACCTGTCCTCCCCGGTCAATCTCCTTCTGAATCGCCTCTACGATAAGCTGTTCATCAAATTCGTGAATTACCGTATGAATCGGTATGCGCTGAAGAGGCGGGGTGGTCAGCAGGGACATATCCCTGATTTTCAAGAGGGACATATAAAGGGTTCTTGGTATAGGAGTCGCTGAAAGGGAAAGCGAATCAATAGAAATCTTGTACTCCTTAATCTTCTCCTTATCCTTCACCCCGAAACGCTGCTCCTCATCGACAATCATAAGACCGAGATCTTTATATATTACATCCTTTTGGAGGATCCGATGGGTCCCCACCAGAATATCAATTCGACCCTCCCTCACATCCTTAAGGACACGCTTCTGATCAAGAGGATCCACCAGACGGGAGAGCATGGCAACCTCTATGGGGAATCCCCGGTTCCGGTCCTTCAACGTTTCGTAATGCTGCTCCGCAAGGATAGTAGTGGGTGCAAGGAATGCCACCTGCTTGCTTGCGGCAACTGCCTTGAAGGATGCCCTCAGGGCAACCTCGGTCTTACCAAATCCCACATCACCGCAGATAAGCCGGTCCATGGGCTCGGGACTCTCCATATCTATTTTCACATCTGCAATGCAGGCCAGCTGGTCTTCGGTCTCCTCGAAGGGAAAGGAGGCTTCGAAGGCAATCTGGAGGTCAGTGTCCTTGGGAAAGGGAAATCCCCGCTGTCTCTCCCGCTGGGCATAGAGGGATATCAGGTGCTGTGCCAGATCCTCTACAGATTTTCGCACCCGGTTCTTTTTGGTCTCCCAGCTGGTTCCCCCGATAACATCCAGGGAAGGGGGTCTCCCGTCCTTACCGATGTATTTCTGGAGAAGGTTTACCTGCTCAATGGGTATAAATACAGTCTCTCCCTTGGCATACTCAATCTTGATATAATCCCGTTCCTTCCCCGCAGCATGGATTCTTTCTATCTGGATAAACCTGCCGATTCCGTACTGGATATGTACTATGTAATCACCGGGATTAAGCTCAACAAAGGTATCAAGCGGGCTGGAAGCGGTATGAGTCAAAGATGAAGCGTGGCGTTTTTTCCGACCGAAGATCTCGCTCTCCGTAACCGCCGTCAGCTTTACATCAGGCAGGGTAAATCCACCGGATATGTCCTCCTCCACCAGTTCTACGGGAATATCCCGCATAAGATGGCTGATCCGCTCCAGCTGCTGTTTTGAACCGCAGAAAAGAAATACCTGATAATCCGCTTCCAGAAGATTCTGCATCTCCTCTCTGAAGTAGTGCATATTCCCGAAAAAAGACCGCGGTCCCTGCATGGAGAAGTGAATGTTCCGTTTTTTACTTTCCGGATTTCTGATGTCATCAAGGATGTACCTTCTGGGTTGTTTAAAAAAACTCTCACCGGGGTCACTCAGAACATCTTCAACTCGCTGGGGTTCAAGACGCTGGGAATAGGCGCTGCGGTACGCTTCCCGGGCTTCTCGCTGGAGGCTCTGCCAGCCATGATCAAGGGCGCTTTCTCCGAGAAGCAGACATACCTCTTCACCACTGAAGAGATCTGATAGATGACCAAAGGAGGTCCCGGCATCAACCGATGCTGGAATGACCGACAGGCTCTTGAGTACAAGATCTCCATGGATCATCTGGGTCAGTGGATCAAATCTATGGATTGACTCAATTTCATTCCATCCAAAGGCGAGACGACAGGGCTGTTCTGCTTCAGGAGGGAAAAGATCAAGCACCTCTCCCCGCAGGGTGAATTCACCATGGACTGTGGTTCTCGGCACCCGCTCATACCCCAGCCGGGAGAGGGTTTCAGCTATTACCTCGGTATCAATGCTGTCACCGATGGTGAAGGTATACCTGCTGCCGGTAAGCAGGTCAATTCCCTTCACCGGCATCGCTGAAGCCCTGAGGGTAGTAACCAGTACACTGTCCCTTTGTTCGGTGAGTCGGCTCAATGCAGCAATCTGTTCCTGAGTTGTATCATAGTCTCCCTGATAGAAACTGAGAAGGGACTGTCCGTTGGAGGGAAAACGAACCGGATCAGCCCCCATACTCTTCATATCCCTTACAAGCATCTTTGCCTGATCCTCGGAGGAGGAAACAACGACAAAGGGGCATTGAAACTGCCGGTGCAATCGGGTGATCACCCGGGCAAGGGGAAATCCCTCCAGTCCATCTAAATGAACTTCCCAGCTGGACTGCTGTGAATAGGAGGACATCTGCTCAAGTGCGGTATCTGAGTCTAAAGCTGTATCAAGTTCAGTTATGAAATGTTCGATCATTGCAGGAAAAAGAATATCACAGAAGATCATGGGGATGCAATGTGCAGCAGCACTTCCAACACTCCTGAGATATCTGGTATGATGCTTTTATGACTGAAGAAATGAAGAACCTGTTTGCAGACCCGATTCGCAGAGAGAAACTTATGGCTGTACTTACCGAATGCTCAGATTATGCGCTGCAGCACCAGGAGGATATCACCAGGAGTTATAAATCAGACGGGACTGTCCTCACCAGAACTGATATGCACATCCATCGAAGAGTCACCGAGACACTGGCTGACCTCTATCCTGGGTGTGCGGTTATCTCCGAGGAGAGTGATCACTCCCTCAAAAACAGTACTGGATGTTGTTTTGTACTGGATCCCATAGATGGTACCGATGCCTACAGTCAGGGCATGCCCAGCTGGTGCATTGCCCTAGGTATCATTGACGAGCAGCTCAAGCCGGTAGGAGGAATTGTCATTGCTCCCCGATGGGGAATCGGAAGTTCCCAGGCACTGGTCATCCAGCGCTTTCCGGGTGAACAGCCCCTTCTCAACGGCTCTCCCATGAAACCGAAACAGTTCACACCGCCCCCGAAACAGATTGTAGTCTGTTCCGGAGCCCACAAACAGCTCTCCCTGAAAGGCCTCCCGGTGAAACTGAGAACCTTCGGCAGCAGCATCATTCACATTCTCTCACCGGTCATCCATTCACACATTGATGTAACTGTGTTTGCACCAGTATATCCTTGGGATATTGCCGCAGCCCATGGCATAATAGATGCGCTTGGTCTGCGGGTGGAGTACCTCTCAGGAGAAGAGATAGATTACCGAATCCTCATAGATCGCAGGAAAACCGATGATACGGCGGTTGCGGGTACTGCTGAAATGATAGAAGCCCTGCACAATCTGCTGGATCAGAAATAATCTTTTTTTGTTTTGCTAAGGGATGATTCCCTATACAGATCATCCGATGGTACATCAGGGTGATGTGGACGCCCACCGTTTTGCCAGATAGATAAACGGTGTATCTGCTGCAGCGACTACCCACTTCAGTACATAGGTAGTAGCGATGATCTGTATGAGCACCGATGTCGGAAATACGTTATAAAATGCAATGACCGTGAATACCACTGAATCTATAAGCTGGCTCACCATGGTGCTTGCGTTGTTCCTGAGCCAGATAAAAGATGCGGCAGGACGCTTTTTTTTCCAGTAGTCGTAGGCCCAGATATCATGCATCTGTGATATCCCGTAGGCAGCGAGACTTCCCAGGGCTATTCGCGGCATGAGCGAGAAGATCTCAGTCATGCTGTCATGAACAAAATCAGAAGATGAAGGCTCAAAAAGAATTGCAAGATTCATAAAGAGGGTCATGATAATCAATGAAAAGAACCCGATGCCCACCGCCTTGGCGGCAGCGCGTTTCCCGTAGTTTTCATTAAGAATATCTGTGGCTAGAAAACTTGTGGCATAGACGATGTTTCCCAGGGTTGCCTCGAACCCGAAGAGCATGACCGTCTTGGTCACCTGGATATTCGCAATAATCACCGATATGGGAATCCACACATAGAGTCCGGTTTTCCCCCACAAACGGTAGCAGAGCATAATAGCAGTAAAATTGGCAGCCAGCATAATTAGCCAGAACAGTTCATTCATGATCATTCCTTACAGTATGGATAGAGCAGTGCTGAAGTTGAAAAAGCGAACATATCTGTTCGAGCAGTTCCTCCCTGACAACCAGCAGGAAAGTAACTTCCCTGTTTCTCCGGTCCGGGCGGATCATATCATAAAAGCCCCGGTTCTGCAATTCCACCGGTCCAATCTCATCCAGAAGGATGATCCTTCTGCCTGATGAAATATCCTGGGATATCCTGTTGCAGGCCCAGGAGAACACCCCTGGAGAAAACCAGAACCGCCGGGTCAGCTGTACTGCGTCGGGATCATTGAGCTGATGCGCCTCGGTAGTGCAGTACAGATGCTGCTCACCGGTAGGATAATGGTCCAGACGATACCCGTCACCACTGCGAATAGATACAACACCACCGACAGGAGATCTGCAGAGATCCGCAGCTGACGCTGCAAGGGTACTCTTTCCTGCTCCCCTGCCCCCGGTGATAATAATACTCGTTCCTCCGTCCAGAAGGGATGCCAGCTGTGCTTGCCTATTCATAGTTGAGGATGATACACTTTATTCCCATGATTGATAAGATGCATCTGTTCTCCCTGAAGGGCTGGAAGGGAAGCGGTAAAACTACTCTGCTGTGCAGGCTCATTGAGCATTGTACCTTCTCACCAATTGGAGCGGTCAAGGTCTCCTCCCATGTACCCTTACCACATGGAGGAGATACTGAGCGGTTCAGCCGTTCAGGTGCAGATACGGTATGTCTTATTGAACAGAGGGAGGTAGGAGAGATCAGAACCCTCACTGATCTGTATCACCGGTTTCCTCTCCTTAAAAGCTGCAGGATCATTTTCTGTGAAGGGTTCATCATCCCCGATTATCCTTCGGGAGTGATCTATGCCGGATCCAGTATCTTCGAGGGAATCAAGGAAGGACATGATGAAGCAGATATGCTGATATACGACGGAGAACCGGCAACCCGGGAATTTCTTACTTCCCGCCGGAACCATGGCCAGCAGCTTGTCCACAGGGATTGGATTGAAGAAATCTATGATTATATCGTACAAGGAGGACTCCATGGATAACACACAGGTCCAGGTAGTGGTAGACGGGAAAGAAATACCGGTCAACGGGTATGTAGAGCGGGTTGTTATATCTATTGTTTCAGCACTTATCGGAACACTTCACGGCTGCAGTGGAGATGAAGATATTACCGTGAAGGTAATGAGAGAAAAGACTTAAGTGATTCAAAGGCCTTCATGGAATCCTCTATAGACACCACGAAGGTAAGCTCACTGGTGGTCGAAATAATCTCGTAGACATTAATGTTCTCCCAGGCAAGCTTCCTGACCGCCTCATAGATGACCCCGGGGGTATGGACAAAATCTCCGGTAAAGATCACCGTTACCGCAACCAGGTCCTCCTGGGCATGGATCACCTGTTCCGGCTTGAACAGATCCAGCAGCTGCTGCTTGTACTTCTGGCTGACGGCAATACTCACTTCACTGGAACCGATACTGACGTTGAGGAAATCTCCCCGTTGGATAGATACCAGATGGTAGACCCGATGGAGCGTATCCAGCAGCACATCATCCTTTACCAGGTTGATGTCAAAAATATGAGTCTTCATGGCTATCTCATAGTTAATATCAGGCTCGATGAACTGAGACCTGAGGGTCTTGAGCTCATCGGAGTATCTTCTCAGAGCCATGACAATGGAGGACTGGGTAACATCCCTGCCTGTCTGATATTCAATTTCTTCTCTGAGTTCTTCGGCGAGACTCTTAAAACTGAGTATCCCCCTGATCATCGCTTCGAGCAAAAAGGGGCGCATCTCAATTATATCTTTTACAGCGCTGCTAACGGTTTTCATATTACCTTGTTTCAGTATGTACTTTCTGTTAGTATAACCACAATAGAGGATAGTTTGCAACTATCCCTAAGGAGGATCAATGAGATGTCCACATTGCGGGAGCCTGGATGATCGGGTTCTTGAGTCACGGCAGAATTCCAGTGGTACAACCATCCGAAGAAGAAGAGCCTGTCTCAAGTGCACCTACCGCTATACCTCCTACGAGTACATAGAGGAAAAACCGCTCAAAGTAGTGAAGCGGGACGGCCGAAGGGAACCCTTCGATTTAGGAAAACTTGAACGGGGGCTGCAGAAATCTCTGGAAAAACGGAATGTAAGCCAGAACAGCATCGAACAGATCCTCGGTGAAATCGAGGATGGTGCCGCACTGAAGGCAGGGAATAAACGGGAAATCACCTCCCGTGAACTGGGAGAGATGATCCTGGAGAAACTGTATGCGCTTGACCCCATCGCATATGTCAGGTTCGCTTCGGTGTACCGTATGTTCGATGATGTAGACCAGTTCATTGCTGAAATCGGGAAACTCACTTCAGACAAACACCATTAATCATGCTCCAGTATAAACTGATTGAACTTATCATGCATGTGCCGGGGAGTGAGAATCTCCTGTATACAGGCAAGAGCGTAGGTATCGGTCATCCCTGCCACATAATCCAGCACGATCTGGGTTGATGGTTCTCCGGAAGAGGTGTAGGCTTTCTTCATTTTATTCACGTAGTCCCCGAACCGTGCGGAAAGCAGGTTCTTCTCCTGTTTATACTCATCTGATTCGAAACCCCATCGGTCAAATAGCTCCATGAGGTATTCATCGAGCAGACTTATCATCCGGTAAAAGTAGTCATAATATCCGGTAAGCATGGGGGAGCGGTAGATACGACGATAATTAAAATCCTTCAATTCGATCATCGCCTCATACACATCACTGGACATGCCGATATATTCACCATCCCGGGAAGATGCAATCAAATCCTGCACCAGGGTATTGATGATATCCCGGTTTGACCTGCCGAGCAAACCGGCGGCAGCCTTGGGCAGGTCATCCTGCTTGATCAGTTTCAGCTGCAGGGCATCCTCAATATCCCTTCCGACATAGGCTATTTTATCTGCAAACCGCACGGCCACTCCCTCCCAGGTTGCAGGGATTGCGGTCCTGTCCTCCAGCGTTTCCAGGGAAAGAAGGGTATTTCTTGGCGTCAGGCGTTGTTCAAATTGCTCTCCGCAGTGGCAGACAATGGCATCACGCACCGCATAGGTGAGATTAAGCCCCTCGCCATATCCGGCAAGCATATCTACCACCCGAAGGGAGAACAGTTCATGGATAAACTCACCGGTCAGCTCTCCCAGCACCCGCTCCCCGGTATGACCGAAGGGTGCGTGTCCGAGATCATGCCCAAGTCCTGCAGCCCAGGCAAGTTCGTCGTCAAGTCCCAGCCCCTTGCAGACAGCAGCGGCAATGGTGGATACATGGAAGGCGTGCTCAATCCTGGTGCAGATATGGTCATTCTGGGGAGCATAGAAGACCTGAGTTTTATTCTTTAATCGACGAAACGGGTATGAGTGAAGGATTGCTGTGGTGTCCCTGAAGTAATCCCCCCTGATATCAGCTTGTCTTGGTACAGCCCGCTTGTGGAGCATCTCATTCGAAAGGTAATTTTCCATGATCTTATTCCCTAGTTTGTTCATCTATGATAGTATACTATCATAGATCACGTGAGAAAAAAAAGAACGGAACAGATATGAATCTATTTACTATTGAGTTAATCCAGACGGCCATCTCCCTGCTGCCATTCTTAATTGCCTTTTCCCTGATTTTTTCCAGGGGACTTGGTATCTACTGGATTCTACCTACCCTCGCCTTTATCATAAACAGCGCATATCGCGGTTATATGCTCTATCTTGCCTCACCCGGAGATACCCTCATCATGGAGACCCGGGAACTTGCAGCTGCCTTTGCCCCCTCCATGGTTAACCTGGTGCTTTTTTTCGCCATGCTCTCCATCCAGATATCCCTGCAGCGCAACCGCAATGCATCCCTATCAGAGACCCAGATGCTCCTGGATGCACCACAACCATCACCTGATCCTGAGACTGCTGATGAGGGTAAAAAAAAAATTCTTTTACAAGAAAGCCCCCCCATCCGCTCAGAGGCAAGCACCGCTCACCATGAACAGATGATGCAGCAGATGCGCGAGCAGATAGCCCTGATTAAGGAAGAGCTTAATAAGACACTCGAACTTGCCGCATTTAACGGTCAGCTCAAGAAACCTAGAAAGCGAAAAAAGGTTCCAAAGCGGCGAAAAAAGAGAACCCCATGACCAGCAGGACCCCTTCAATAACATATCTCAGACAACGATCTATCAGTGACAAGCCGATTCGGCTCTGCTTTTTCGGGATGAAACACACAGGAAAAAGTTCACTTGCCCGCAGTGCTGCAGCATCTCTAGATATTCCCTGGTATGACAGTGACCATCTTATTGCTTCAGTCCTTCCTGAGGATATGACACTTCGTGATTGGTATTGCAGGGAGGGAATCCTACGATTTATGGAGCTCGAGTATGAGCTCACCGACCGGTTATGCCGTGAACAGCAGAATCAGAGTTTCAGCCTCTCCCTGGGGGGTGGCGCCTGCGAGAACGATCGGCTCATGAAATTATGTTCGGATGAGGGAATTCTCATCCTCCTTGATGCTCCCGCCGAAGCATTGTATAACAGGATTATTCCAAAGGGAATTCCCCCTTTCCTGGATCATCGAGATCCCTGGGGAAGCTTCCTGAAGCTGTATGAGCGAAGGATGAACACCTACCGTTCCAGCTGCGACGTTTCTGTCTCCCTGGGGGAGGCATCACTGAACCGGTCTGAACACTACATGTGTGGTCAGCTGCCGGAGATCATAGCGAGGTATTATGGCAGGAAATAGTTTCGGAGAACTGTACCGGATAACAACCTTCGGAGAATCCCATGGTCACGCCAACGGAGTGGTTATCGACGGCATCGAACCCGGGTTTCCCCTGGATCTTGAGGCTGTCCAGGCACAGATGGATCGCCGCAGACCTGGACAGAGCAGTATCACCACAGAGCGGAAAGAACGTGACCAGATCCAGGTGATGTCAGGACTCTTCGAGGGGAAGACCACCGGTGCACCCCTGACGCTGATGCTTATCAATGAGCAGCAGATTAGTAAAGACTACGACTCCATCAAGGATGCCTTCCGGCCAGGCCATGGTGACTTCGGCTACCAGATGAAATACGGATTTCGCGATTACCGGGGAGGCGGCCGCTCCTCAGGACGGGAGACTTCAGCCAGGGTAGCCGCAGGAGCGGTTGCAATGCAGCTCCTTGCCCATAGAGGCGTTTCCATCACTGCCCACACCATACAGATCAAGGATATCCATGCCGGCAGCTATAACCCCAATGTGATAGAGCTCAATCCAGTTCGCTGTGCAGATCAGGAAAAGGCACTTGAGATGGAGCGGGTCATAACAGAGGCTTCCCGGCGCGGAGAAAGTGTCGGCGGAGTCGTGGCCTGTACCTGTACCGGCATCCCCCCAGGGCTCGGTGACCCGGTGTTCCAGAAACTCGATGCCCTGCTGGCCCACGGGATCATATCCATCGGTGCGGTAAAGGCAATAGCCTTCGGTGAAGGATTTTCATCCCCCCAGTTCTTCGGATCTGAATTTAATGATCCCATCAGGAGCTTTCACGAATTTGACTCAAACCATGCAGGAGGTATTTTGTCGGGTATTTCAACTGGCCAGGACATCACCTTCCGTGCTGCGGTTCGCCCTACCCCGTCGATCTACACATCCCAGCAGACCATTGACCTTGAGGGTAATCCTCGAACCATGGTGATTGAAGGTCGCCATGATCCCTGTATTGTACCAAGAATAGTGCCTGTAATCGAAGCAATGACCGCTCTGGTGCTCATTGACCGATGGTATGCACAGTTCGGGAGGCGGACATGCGTGTAGGGTTTTTCCAGTACGAACCAATGCATCTCAAGCCCCAGGATACCCGGGAATACCTTGAATCGCAGCTGCTTGAGGCCGATACAGACATCCTGGTACTTCCGGAACTCGCCCTCAGCGGATATCGGTATGCATCCCGGGAGGAGCTTCATGGATATGCCGAACCTGCTGAAGGTGCAACCTGCCGCTGGTTTCAGGACCTTTCCCGAAAGACCGGGACTCTGTACGTATACGGATATCCGGAGCGCTCTTCCAGTCGAGTATATAACAGTGCCGCCGCAGTCGACTCCCAGGGGCTTCTCTCAAACTACCGGAAGCTTCACCTCTACAATACAGAAAAGCTCGTATTTACCCCGGGAAACCGCAAGCTTATCCCATGTACCTGGAAGGGAGTGAAGCTGGGCCTGCTTGTCTGCTTTGATCATCTCTTTCCTGAGGCAGCAAGAAGCCTTGCTCTTCAGGGAGCTCAGGTGATATGTCATCCCTCAAACCTCGTAATCCGAGAATATGCCCAGCTCACGTCCCGAGTCAGGGCTATCGAAAACAGGGTTTTCTGGATTCTGGCAAATCGAATAGGTGCTGAAGGCACCATCACCTTCACCGGAAGAAGCCAGCTTGTCGATGAGACCGGCACTGTTCTTGCTTCTGCAGGGAATGATCAGACATCCCTGCAGACTGCCGATATTGATCCCCAGAAGGCTGTATCCAAGGCAATCAGCCAGGAAAACGATCTATTTGGAGATCGGGTTCCCCGGTTCTATTCAAAGGGATAGACCAGGTTCCACTGGCTGCGCATGGTATCCATTACTTCCATGAGTCCCCGGGTTTCATCAAGGCCCATGACACTACTCTCCAGGGCTCCGCGATCAAGGCATGAGGCCACCTCTTCCACCTGATAGATGAAACCGTTCGGTTCATGATCCACGCTGATACCCTGCTCCTGTTCAATAGTGCCGGTTCCTCCATGAGAATAGATGGAGAAATAATCGCCGGTCGGAAAATCAGGAAATACTATATAGCCTCGCTTTCCCATGATCACTGCCCTGCGCTCCATATGAACTTCAAATCCGGCAGTAATCTGGGCCATAGTACCCCCGGGGTATTCCAGACTGCAGGAGACCTGTTCGTCAACACCAAGACTGGTCATCTTTGCAAGGGAGCGAACATGCTGAGGGAGGGATCCGGTCAGATAGGAACAGAACGATAGGGGATAAATCCCCATATCCAGGGTGACTCCTCCTGCAAGGTTCGGATTCTCCAGCCGATGGCGGTACTCAGGTTCGATGACTTTTCCAAAGACTACATTGATTTGAGCGATATCCCCTATATCACCCCGGGAGATACGCTCCTTCATAGTCTTCCAGAGGGGGAGCCATCTGGTCCACATCGCCTCCATCAGGAACAGTTTTTTCTCCCTGGCAAGGGAGATCAGCTGGTCAGCCTGAGAGGCATTGACCGTAAAGGGTTTTTCCACGAGGACATGTTTCCCATGCTCCAAAGCAAGCCGGACTGTTTGTTCATGGAAATTATGAGTATTTGCCACATAGACAACATCCACTCCAGGATGGGTCACCACCATTTCGTGATCTCCCCAGGACGGTATATGGTATGTCTCGGCAAAGGATTCTGCCCGTCGGGGATCCCGTGAGCCCACTGCCGTCAGTTTACTCCGCTCATGTCGATTTAGTGCATCCGCCATCTTTCGGGCAATAACTCCTGCACCTAAAATCCCCCAACCGTATTGTTTCATAATTTCCTCCAGATCAAACTTCTTGCATTGTATCCCAACTCATCCCTGCAGGCCAAGGGGATATTGCATAACTCACATGAAGCAGGTATCCTGTACTACTATGCTACATGCTCAAGATAAACCTGTAATCGTGCAAAGCGACAAGACACTGCTGTTGGAAGTTCATGCTCAGGAATTTGCACAAGCCCGTGATGATATTGCCCCCTTCTCGGAGCTCATAAAATCTCCTGAGCATTTCCATACCTATCGGCTCACTCCCCTTTCCCTCTGGAACGCCTCATCCGCCGGTATTACCTGTGAGAAGGTCATAAGTCGACTGAATAGATGGTCTAAGTATCCGGTACCCCAGTCCATTGAGCATTTTATCAGGGATACCGCTTCCAGGTACGGTATGCTCTATCTCTCTGAAGGCCCCGACGGCCAGACCCTCTGTCTCAACTGTACCAGCGACCTGCTGTATCAGCAACTGCTTCACTACCCTGTCCTGAAAAAACTGCTTACACCAGTCGGCGGCAGGGTGTTTCATCTTCACCTGCTGCACCGTGGTCAGATCAAGATACACCTTATTAAGCTCGGATACCCGGTTGAAGACCTGGTCCCGCTCTCCAAGGGAGCCCATCATCCTATCACACTGCGCAGCGTTACAGCTTCAGGCAGGGAATTCAGTCTCAGGGACTACCAGTATGAGGCGGTACAGGCATTTCTAGGACAGCAGCAGCCCTCTCCCGGGTTGGGATACGGTACGGTGGTTATGCCCTGTGGTTCCGGTAAAACGGTGATCGGCATTGGTATCATGGAGCGGCTCAAAACACAGACATTGATCATTACCACGAATACCGCTGCAGTGCATCAGTGGATTGATGAGCTTCTTGATAAAACTACCGTGGCTGAATCGGATATCGGTGAGTATACAGGAGCCCGCAAGGAGATGAGACCGATTACTGTGTGCACCTACCAGATCCTCACTTGGCGGCCTGACCGGGAAAGTGATTTTCCCCATTTTAAGCTTGTCACCGAACATGACTGGGGACTGATCATCTATGATGAGGTGCACCTCCTGCCTGCTCCGGTATTCAAGGTTACCTCTGAAATCCAGGCTGTGATGCGTCTCGGCATGACCGCGACCCTTGTGCGGGAGGACCACCGGGAGGATGAAGTGTTCAGCCTCATTGGTCCGAAACGATACGACATTCCCTGGAAGGAGCTGGAGCAGAAGGGCTGGATAGCTGAGGCAGTCTGTACAGAAATCCGGCTGCCCCTTCCTGAACATCTTGAAATACCCTATGCAGTAGCAGGCCGTGCAGAAAAATTTAGAATTGCCAGTGAGAATCCGAACAAGAAGACAGCTGTCGCCCAGATTATTGAGAACCATCAGGAAGACCATATCCTTGTCATCGGACAGTATATTCGACAGCTCAAAGAACTCGCAGAGGTTCTGCATGCTCCTCTGATCACCGGAAAGGTGGCCAATGCAAAACGGGAAGAACTCTACGCACAGTTCAGAAAAGGTGATATTCATGTACTGGTGGTTTCCAAGGTGGCGAATTTTGCCATAGATCTTCCCGATGCATCGGTAGCTATCCAGGTATCGGGAACCTTCGGATCCCGCCAGGAGGAGGCCCAGCGACTGGGCCGTATCCTTCGGCCAAAAAAAAGGAATGCCCATTTCTATAACCTGGTTACCCGTTTTACCAGTGAAGAGCAGTTTGCTGCTAACCGCCAGCATTTCCTTACCGAACAGGGATATCAGTACCAAATGGAGATGTGGGATGGATAATACTGCCGTACTGCTTGAAACGTTTTTCAAGTCACTAACTGACGATCAGCTGCTCTATCTCTACGGAATCTATCTGGGAGAGGTACCCACCCCTTTTCATAAAAAACTCCTGATTGATGAACTGGTCAGATTTTTTTCATTGCCCCAGACAGCAGATGCCATGGCCTCTCTGCTTGACAATGAGGATATGGAGATCATCACCCTGGTGCATCACCTGAATATGACTGACAGTAGAAGGCTCCACGAAATACTCTCACTGAGGGGATGGGGATGGATGCAGCTTTCCAGAAAGCTCATGAATCTCTCAGAGCGGCTGGTGATTATTGCCGTGAGAGGCAATTACGTCCTCCATCCGCTTATTACCGATCGGGTCTCTCTTGTCTTGGATCAGCTGTACCAGCGGCATAGTCCAATTGCTGAGCCGTGCTGGTTTACTCCGTCGCTCTTGACGGCCTGGCTGTTTCTTGCGGAACATCACCGAAGATTGTTCACTACCCAGGGAAAGCTCAAGATACAGTTCAGCGAGACGGTGAAGCGCATGATTCCTGATCGTATTACGGTGGATCAACTGAATCTGCTCGCACGAACGGCGGATCACTTAGGGCTGATTGCCACCGGCACCCGTGAGCTCTCCCTGAACCATGATCGGATAACATCCCTGTTCAGTCTCGGTGAAGATCAGGTGCTGCTCTACGGACTTGCATCACTGATGAACCGGTCAGATTCTGACCCCCGAAAGCTTTCTGCGCTCCTTCAGTTCTGCAGAGAACACTCATTTTATCGTCAGGACATGATTGCATTAATGATGATACATTTTGGATGTACCCTGGAGGAAGCTGAACAGACCCTCGATTTCTGCAGTGAATCCGCAATCATCTCATGTAGTGGAGACACATACTCCTTCGGTGCAGTATTAGACATGCTGCTGCAGCCTCCGGGCCCGGATCCAGAGTGTACCCTATCGGCTGATCTCCGCATCCATGTGGATGGAGCTGAAACGAGCATTCGTTGGTTTCAACTCTATCGATGTGCACAGCTGGTGACATTTGACCGGATGGCGATTCTGAGACTGACCGAAGAGAGTGTTCTCACCTGTCTGGATGAGGGTATGGGTCTTGAAGAGATGATCAGACTGATTGAAGAGATCACCGGCACGAAGATGCAGGAATCAACCAGTAAGATTATATCCAACTGGGTAGAAGGGTATCATGCTCTCAAGCTCTTTGAAGGGGTGGTGCTGCAGTGCGACCAGCGGCTCTCCAGAATGATTACCGGACATCCCGGGTTATCAGAAATGGTGCAGGATCAACTGGCACCGGGAATTTTTCTCGTCTCACCCCGGAACCTGGACCTGCTGCGCAGCACCCTTACCAAAGCGGGGGTTCCCTTTATACCTAGAGTGATCAGGACCAAATCAGCCGAACCCCAGGGCAAAGCTGATGAGTTTCATCGCATTGAATACCCCATGTTCGCTCATGTTGAACACCCATCTCATGAAGTTCCGTCAACCAGAATCACTGATGATCTGAAGTCCCTCTTGAAACACTACAGCAGAGAGGTTCAACTGGAACTCTCCTACAGAATTGACCAGCGGCTCATGCTTTCAGCAGAACAGCTGAGAAGAAGCTCGAAACGCCGAACTATATTCGAAGCCAAGGGGTTTGACTACCAGGGAAAACTGCAGCTTATCAGGCAGGCGATCAAATCGCCCTCGGATATCCTGGAATTGTCTCTTAGAGGCAAGGAGCAGGAACCGATTCTTGTAAAGCCTACTGAGCTTTTTCGGGAGAAAACTGGAGACATCCTTGAGGGAATAATCATCCCCGAGGATACGAAGGTGAACCTGGCTGTGGGAAAACTCTTCATGGTGCGCAAGATCAGAAGACCACTGTATCTTCAGTAAAGGGATAATTCAGACCAGTAAAAGTCTCAAACTGCATAATCCCCTGCCCCAGCAGCATCTGCTTACCCGGCACAAGGCTGCAGCCCGACAGCTTGGCCCGCTTCATGAAAGCCGTCATTTCTGGAGTGTAGATCAGTTCGTAGACCACCTCATCCCCCCTGAACGTGTACCCCGGCAGAGGGTCAGCATCAGTGTCGGGGGCCATCCCCACGCTGGTAGTCTGAACAATCAGGTCCACCTGACTGATGCTCGCCGTATCATCAAGGGCTGCCCAGGATGATCCGGTCTGCCGGGCAAGTTCCTCAGCCCGCTGGGGAGTTCGATTGAGGATCACGACTGAACATTGGTGGTTTCTCAGAGCCCAGACAACTGCCCGGGCTGCACCTCCGGCTCCAATTACCGCTGCACGTTTAATACGCTCCCCATCGAGAAGATTTAATATTGGACGAAGAAATCCGTAGTAGTCGGTGTTGATACCCTTCCAGTACTCCCGCTCCCATACAACAGTATTACAACTGCCGATCTGCTTAACTTCCCGGGTGATCCTGCCCAGATACGGAAGCACCTGCTGTTTATGGGGTACGGTAACAGAGAACCCCTTCACCGACAGTCTGTCGGCAAAGGTAAAAAAAGTTCTTACATCATCAACCAGGAAAGGCACATATATTGCGTTGATTCCCACCTTATGAAAGGCGGGGTTATGGATACGGGGTGATGCGGTATGGAGCACGGGATTCCCAATAATCCCGTATATGTTTGTCTGGCTGTTGACCTGGTCCGATCGATAGATATGTTTCATGCTCTCGATATCCAGATGTCCCGGAGCAGCTGAAGTACCTGGGGGTGATGCATAGGTCAGCAGAGAACCGGTCCTGCGGTAGAGGATACGTCTAGGTACGCCGTAATCACCCATGGCCAGGATGATCTTCTTTTCAATATGAGCCAGCTGCTGTTCAGCAGAAAACAGTGTCAGAGCATCCCGGATATTCAAGGCGGTTACCGCTGCTTTCGGAATTTCCCCCTTGGCTGCAATTCGCTCAATTCGGGAAAAAAGGTCTGCCGGGACCCGCTGCATATCATGGAAAGAACGGATAATACGAATGTTGCGCTCCCGGGCAATCTGTTCTAGTTCTCCCCTTCGGAAATCTTCCTCAAGATCAACATAGGCCCACGTTCCCTCCCTGAGCAGTCGGTTCAGTTGTCCAGTCCTGGTTCGGTCAGTTCTGCGATAAGCTCCGCCGTCACGCTCCCTTCGGCAGGTCAGTATCAGGGGAAGTTGAGCTTGTTGAGAAAAGGCGATAATGTCCTGCAGATTCATCTGTTCCAGCAGGTCGATTCTCAATTCACAGAGATCCGACATAGTGTGGTATAGCTCTATGTATTCGGTGTTTTTCTCGAGGGTATTTCCGGTCAGTGTCAGGCACAGCATATCTCAAAGGCTCCTTGAAGTTTCAATTACAGGTATGATACCATTATATACAAGAATAATACACTCACTATTCATATTTTCAGGAAGTAACAATGCACACGGTAACTGTCCAGGGACTTCATCTTGCGTTTGCTGACCAGGATATCCTGCTGGATATAAATATCACAATACATGAAACCGCCAGAATTGCTCTCGCCGGTGCGAACGGGTCGGGAAAGAGTACATTCATGAAGGTGCTAGCCGGACTGGCGGAACCAGACAGTGGTACAGTTCAGCATTCCAGGGGAACCCGGGTTATCTATCTCCCCCAGTCCCTGGAACTCAATGGAGACCACAGCATCTATGAGGAGGTGGAACAGGCATATCAGCGGTTTCAGTCCCTTCTTGAACAGCAACGGGAGATAGAGCACCGCCTTACGACCTACGACGCTTCCAACCCGCCTCCTGCGCATCTCGTGGAAACATTGGACAGTCTCCAGCAGCAGCTTATAACCAGTTCCTACTATGATCGGGAGCGGCATATATATGCAGTGCTTCTGGGCCTCGGATTCACTACTGCTGACTTAACCAGAGGCTGCCAGGAGTTCTCCGGAGGATGGAAGATGCGCATAGCACTTGCTAAAGTGCTTTTGAGTGAGGGTGATATCCTGCTGTTGGATGAGCCAACTAACTATCTGGACCTGGATGCCCGTATCTGGCTTACTGGATTTCTCCGGACCTACCGGGGAGGAGTTGTGGTGGTCTCCCACGACCGGCAGTTTCTCGATGATACGGTCAAAGAGGTTCTGTATCTTCAGTCCGGATCACTGACGAGGTATACCGGTACATTTACCGCCTTTGAGCATTTTCAACGGGAGGAGACAGAGAAGCTTATCCAAGCTCATAAACAGCAGCAGCTGGAGATCCAACGGATTGAACAGTTTATCCAGCGGTTCAGATACAAAGCCTCCAAGGCTTCCCAGGTACAAAGTCGCGTTACCATGCTGGAACATATGCAGCGAATCGAAATCCCTCCTTACCTGAAACGTATCGCTTTCTCCTTTCCCAAGCCTGCCCATTCCGGCAGGGAGGTGATGCACCTCCGGGGGATAAGAAAGTCCTACGGTTCTCTTGAGGTTATCTCACATCTTGATCTCACGATTCGCAGGGGAGAGCGGATTGCCCTGACCGGCCGCAACGGTGCCGGGAAATCGACGCTTATCAGGATAGCCGCCGGCATCGACCAGGAATATGGGGGACAGCGGATTTTGGGCAAGGATGTGTCCATCGGGTATTTCCAGCAGGAGATCGATGAAGTACTCAAGGGCACCCATACAGTCCTTCAAGAGATTGAGCACAGTGCTCCCCGGGAGCTGCTGCCCTCCGTCAGGGGCTACCTCGGCGGATTTCTTTTCCATGATGACGATGTGTTCAAACCCCTGCACGTACTCAGCGGCGGTGAGAAGAGCCGGGTGCAGCTGCTCAAGCTGCTTATGCAGCCCCACAACTGCCTGATCCTCGATGAGCCCACCAACCATCTGGATATCATGTCAAAGGAAATTCTTCTTGATGCTCTTAAATCCTATGACGGCACCCTTATTTTTGTCTCCCATGACCAGGAATTCATCCGTGAATTGAGTGACAAAATCCTCTATTTTTCCCAGGAAGCTCCCCGCCTGTTTGAAGGTGATTACGACTATTTCCTCTGGAAGATATCCTCTCATCAGGAAGAGGAATCTTCTTCATCTAATGACGCGTCACCATCCAGGAAGCCCCAGAGGTCCAATGGTGATCATGAAGAACAGAAACGGGCACGTAACAGGCTTCGGTCGCTCTATCAGGAGGAACAGGAACTCATCCATCGGCTGGAATCCCTCGAGGAAGATGTCAAGCAGGTTCACATAGATATGGCCCTCCCCGAGCACTACGAGGATGGAGATGCAATTCGTCTGCTCCAGACCAGAGAACAGGAACTCGAGGAAGAACAGCACCAGCTCATGGAGCGCTGGGGAGATATCACTGAAGAGATCGCTCAATGTTCACAGGAGGTCCCGTGATTGAACTGACCCTTGCCTCAGCAAGTCCTGCACGATATGCCCTGCTGTGCCAGCTCGGTATATCCTGCATGCAGCTGCCGACTCATGCCGATGAATCAAGCAGCGAAACAGATCCGAAATCACTTACCCGACTTCTTGCACGGCGTAAGCTCGCTGCCTGCCTGAAGGAGCATCCTCATGCAGGAAGAGGTATAATCCTTGCCGCCGACACCGTGGTGACCCTAGGTGAACAGATCATCGGCAAAGCTGAAAGCCGAAAAGAGGCTTCAGGGTATCTCACATCCCTCTCAGGCGCTGTTCATCGGGTAGTCACCGGATATGCTGTACACCTCCCCTCTACAGAGGAGGTGCATATCGGTTCTGCGGTCACTGAAGTCACCTTCCATGATCTTTCACAAGACGAAATTGATGCATATCTCGACAGTGGTGAATGGGAGCATGCAGCTGGGGCTTACCGGATTCAGGGACGTGGAGGTCTTTTTGTCCGGGACATACAAGGGTCTTTTTGGAATATTGTGGGGTTGCCAATAGAGGAAATTTTTGGCATTATACGAGTACAGGTATACCCCCACGTTGTGAAGGGGCCCTGAATTTCCGCTGCAATGCAGCGAGATAGAGAGAAGGAGCATGACCCTATCTAGATGGGGCATGCATCAGGAGGATTACCTTGGCGGTAGTAACTATGAAAAGCCTGCTAGAATCAGGCGTACATTTTGGTCATCAGACCAAACGTTGGAATCCCAAGATGAAGCGTTTCATCTTTTCTGAACGTAACGGGATTCATATTATTGACCTGCAAAAAACCATCGTTTCGATTAAGGAGGCCTACTCGGCTGTCCGTGAAGTGGTTAAGCAGGGTAAACCAGTGCTCTTTGTGGGCACTAAAAAACAGGCCCAGTTAGCAGTTGAACGGGAAGCCCAGCGATGCGGCATGCCCTACGTTAATTTTCGCTGGCTTGGCGGAATGCTTACCAATTTCTCAACTATTAAAAAATCTATCCATCGCCTTAAGAAAATCGAGAAGATGGAAATTGATGGAACCTTCGAAAGTCTTACTAAGAAAGAGGTTGCAAAGCTGAACCGTGAAAAGTCACGGCTTGAGAAGAACCTCGGTGGAATCAAGGACATGAAGGATGTTCCGGGAATCATGTTTGTAATTGATACCAGGAAAGAGACCATCGCCGTTGCTGAAGCAAAACGGCTCGGTATTCCGGTTATTGCTGTAGTTGATACAAACTGTGACCCCACCCATATTGATTATCCCATACCCGGCAATGATGATGCAATCCGTGCTATTTCTCTCTTTGCAGAGATTATGGCCAATGCAGTCGTTGATGCTGATAACGAAGTTGGTATTGAGTTCATCGAGACCCTTGATGAAGACTCTGAAGAATTTATCGGTGATAAAAATGCCGGGAAGAAGGTACCAGAAGAAATTGAAGAGGACTTCGAAGAAGAAGAAGAAGAATCAGTAGCAGTAGCAGTTGATCCTGAAAAAGTTCGGGCTAAAGAGCTTAATGAACCCACTAACCTGGTAGATGAAGAAGTACTCTACGAAGAATAAAAAAACATTACATAGCGTAAGGAGCTGAATGTGGATATTAAAGCCAGTGACGTAAAAAAACTACGAGATATGACCGGTGCGGGTATGCTTGACTGCAAAAAAGCCCTCATAGAAGCCGGCGGTGATACAGCAAAAGCTGAAAAGAAACTCAAGGAGCTCGGTCTTGCAGCAGCTGCCAAGAGGAGTCATAAGGCAACCAATAACGGTATTGTGACCACCCTGGTGACTGACAGCAAGGCAGGAATGCTTGAACTGTTCTGTGAGACTGACTTTGTTGCACGAAACAAGGATTTTATTGAGCTTGGTCATTCCATGGTGAAAGAGGTAATTGAAAAGGGCATCACCAAAGTTGATGATCCTGCAATTGCGGACAGGATGGATACCCTTATCAGTAGGATAAAGGAGAACATGGGCATCAAGCGGTTTATCACTACAGATATCGCAGAAGATGAATATGTAACCCAGTATATCCATGGAGAGGGATCTCTGGGAGTACTGGTAAAATTTAAGAGCGACAACCCCGCTGTGTTCAAGGATGAGGATGTCCAGGGAACCACATTTGACTGTGCACTCCATGCGGCATTTCATAATCCCCCCTACTTGGACAGCACTGATGTTGATCCTGCATATATGGCTGAACAGGAGGAGATCTTCCGCAATCAGGTTGCAGCCCTCGGCAAACCTCCCCAGGTTGTTGACAATATCGTAAAGGGAAAAATAAACAAGCACTACTCAGAAATCTGCTTTCTTCAGCAGCCCTTTGTAAAGGATGACAAGAGAGACGTTGCCCAGGTGCTTGCTGATCTCGGCAAGCAGAAGGGAGCTAAGATCGACCTTGTTGGATATTTTTACTACAAGGTCGGAGAAGAAGTGTAATAATTCTTTAAACTGTATCTGCAGGTACTGGCCAGAAGGTTCAGTACCTGCTTTACGATAAGGAGTGCTGATTATGAATGAAGTACTAACACGTACTGAAGAAAAAATGAAAAAAACCCTCAAGACCCTTGAGCACGATTTTCAATCCCTCAGGACTGGACGCGCCTCTGCGGGGATGTTTGAGAAGATACGGGTAAACTACTACGGTCAGGAGACTCCCCTCTCTCAGGTAGCAAGTGTCTCCGTTCCTGAGGCAAGACTCGTGGTGATTCAGCCATGGGACAAGGGACTGCTCAATGAGATTGAACGTGCTATACAGAAGTCTGAACTCTCCCTGAACCCAAATAGTGACGGGCGTATCATCAGAATAAATATTCCACCTTTGACTGAAGATCGGAGGAAGGATCTGGTAAAGCACGCTAAACAGATTGCCGAGCAGAGCAAAGTATCCCTGCGAAATGTCCGAAGAGACGGCAATGAAGATTTAAAGAAACTTGAAAAGGCCAAGGAAATCAGTGAAGATGACCTGAAACTTGCCACCACCAAGATCCAGGAACTCATTGACGGCTATGTGAAACAGGTCGATGAAATGCTGAGCAAAAAAGAAACTGAAATCCTGGAAGTGTAGCTGGTGGCAACCATGCAGTTCAATCACCAAGAGCATCTCCCCCGCCATATCGGCATTATTATGGACGGAAACGGCCGCTGGGCACGTCGCCGCGGCCTGCCTCGTTCTAAGGGACATCTTGAGGGATTGAAAGCTGCAAAACGGGTGATCGCCTATCTCGCTGGTATACCCAGCATTCGATATGTCACACTCTATACCTTCTCTACAGAGAACTGGAAACGTCCTAAGCAGGAGGTTTCTTACCTCATGGGTCTTATTTCAAAATATCTGCTTAAGGAACTTCCCTTCTACCAGGAACACGATATACGGGTATGCCATATCGGTCGGCGGGACAACCTGCCCGATACGGTGCTAGACCTGCTTGATCAGACAGCTGAGCTTACCCGTGAACATCATGGACTGCAGGTAAATCTTGCAGTCAACTACGGCAGCAGGGATGAACTGTTCCGGGCAGCGAAAAAGCTGGCTGAGCTGCATAGTGAAGGAACCCGTCTGGATGAAATCAGCCAGGAGGAATTCTCTTCTTTCCTGGACACAGCAGGCATGGATGATCCGGAACTTATACTCCGTTCAGCCGGGGAACGGCGTCTCAGCAATTTCCTGCTCTGGCAGGGAGCCTATGCAGAGTACTGCTTTCACCCGAGCTGCTGGCCTGACTGGGATGAAGAGACCGTAAAGGCCTGCCTGCTGGACTATCTGGAACGTAAACGCACCTTCGGGGGCTTAAACAATGAATAAAAAGAAAATCTTCCAACGAATAGCGGTCACCCTGATTGGAGTACCTCTGGTATTATTGTCGATCTTCTATTTTCCCCATTATCATCATGCGCTTTTTTTCCTGGTGGTCATGTTTTTTACACTCTCAGGCGCCAGGGAGATGAAATTTCTCCTTGAACAAAAAATGGGGCTCACCCTTCCGGTCCCCTTCTGGATCAGCGGCATATTTCCCATTACGGCATACCTTTCTTTATTTTTCATGCCCACCTTTTCGGTCATCTGGACGGTTTTGGTACTGCTGATACTCTTTATTTTATCCTTGGAGATTTTTCAGGGTCTACGGGACAATTTCACCAATTCCCTCACACGGTCGGTGATGATCCTTTTCATGCTCGTTTATCCCGGGTTGTTTACTCCCTATGTAGTCTATTTCGCACAATTTGAACATGCTTCACACTTGTACATGTTCTTTTTCCTGCTGGTGTTCTCTACCGATGTCTTTGCCTATGTATTCGGCATGATGTTCGGAAAGACAAGCCGCGGCATTGTGAAGGCGAGTCCCAACAAGAGCATCGCCGGATTTATTGGGGGAATATGCATGACCATGCTCATAGCTCTAAGCTATGCATCACTGTTCCGCACATCCCTTCCCCCCTTTCAGTGGTGGCACATGATCCTGCTGGGAGGCTTGGTGTCCCTTGCTTCTATTGTCGGGGATCTCTTTGAGTCCGTTCTGAAACGTTCGGTACAGGTAAAAGATTCGGGACACTTAATGCCCGGCCGGGGCGGCATCCTTGATACGATCGATTCAATAGTTTTTGCCGCACCCGTATACTACTACCTGGTCTATATATGGTATATGGTACGCTGACATGAAAAAACGATTGATTATCCTTGGCTGCACTGGATCCATCGGTACCACTGCATTGAGCATTATTAGCGAACACCCCGAACTCTTTGAAGTCGTAGGACTCTCTGCCCATAGAAATGTCGATAACCTGTTCAAGGTTGCAGCTTCCTATCCTGAGGCGGTGACCGCATTGACCGGAGCAGAGCATCCCGATGCTGACTACTGCGGTCAGAGCGGACTCATCGATATGATCAAAGAGACCGACGCAGACATGGTGCTCCATGGCATCACCGGCGCATCCGGGCTGAACTATTCTATTGCTTCATTGAAACATGGAAAGGATCTGGCCCTGGCAAACAAGGAGTCGGTGGTAATGGCTGGAAGTCTGCTCTTTGACCTTGCCCGCCACCACGGACGGACCATCGTTCCGGTGGATTCGGAACATTCAGCGATTTTTCAGTTGATGGATCATACACCCCGACGGATTATCAGTAAAGTTATCCTGACCGCCTCCGGAGGACCCTTCAGGAATGTACCGGAACACCGTTTTTCCCAGATAACACCTGAAGAAGCCCTGCACCATCCAACCTGGAAGATGGGACCAAAAATTACTATCGATTCAGCCACGTTGGCCAATAAAGGCCTTGAGGTCATAGAAACCTCCCATTTTTTCCGTATGAACAGCAGGGATATCTCTGTTGTGGTTCATCCACAAAGCCTTGTGCATTCATTAATTGAAACCCGCGAGGGATCTCTCTATGCACAGATCAGCGCTACAAGTATGAAGATCCCTATTCTCAATGCACTCACCTACCCCGACGTGGTAGACTCATGCATTGCACCCTTCACTCTTGCTGGGAAATCATTAACCTTTGAAGAACCCGACTATAAGCGTTTCCCTATGCTCTCATATGCTTTTACCTGTCTGGAAGGTTCCAGTGCGCTTCCTATTGTCTATAATGCGGTCAATGAACAGGCGGTGGGAGCGTTTCTTAATCGTTTTATCACATTTACCGATATCTCCCGGCTTGTGGGAGATGCACTGACAAAACAGTGGCCTGGAAGGGTCAGCAGTTTTGATGAGGTACTGGAAATCGACCGTGCGGCCCGTTCCGCAGCGGATGAAGCAATACAACGCATATGATAACTACTATTTTCATTGGACTCATAGGACTCGGCATTATCATTTTCATTCATGAACTGGGTCATTTCCTGGTGGCAAAGTACTTCGGTATCACTGTGGAGGCCTTCGCCATTGGGTGGGGTAAAAAGATCTTTTCCTTTACCAGGGGTGAGACTGAGTACCGTATCAATATCTTTCCCATGGGCGGCTACTGCAGGATGAAGGGTGAGGAGGAATTCCGCCAAGCCCTCAGTGCCAAACTTGATTCCTTTACCCCCTCAGCGGGATCGCTCTTCTATGCGTCCCCGTTAAAGCGGGTGGCAACATTTCTTGCAGGGCCGGTATTCACCTTTCTGCTGGCAGTGATGCTGTTTACCGGTGTATGGTGGATTGGATACAGTTACCAGACCTACGAGAACAGGATCATCATCACAAGCGATTATCCGGACATATACGGCTCAGAGGATCTATCACCTGCAGCTCAAGCCGGACTGCAGACAGGAGACTACATCCGTTCCATCCAGGGAGAACCAGTAGAGACCTTCTCAGATCTCCAGCAGATCATATCTGCTCAGCCGGAGATATCCCTTGAGATTACTGCAGTACGGGATGGAAACGTTCTGTCCATAACAGCTGTTCCACGGATCAATCGTTCCACCGGAACAGGATACCTTGGGGTTGGACCCTATATTGAACCGGTGATATCCCATGTGCAGCCGGATGGCTCAGCGGCATCAGCAGGGCTGAAGCCAGGAGATCGGATCACTGCTGTGGACAGCACTCCAGTGAACCACTCGATTGAGCTCTACCGTGCCTTCGCCTCGACGCCGGGATCCTCAGAACTGAAAGTACAGAGGGGCCAGAGCACCATTACCATGACCTACATCCCCCGCTATAACCAGCAGGGTTTGCTCCAGCCGGACTTTTCATTTCAGCTGGTCGAGAGGCAGACACCGGACTACAATTTCTTCCAGGCTATCGGGCCCGGCATAGCTGAATCCTTTGAGACCTTTGTACTTACCATCAAGGGAATCGGTATGCTTTTCTCGGGAAGCGTTGATACCTCCGATGCCGTAGCAGGCCCCTTGAGAATCACCTATCTTATGGGAGATATCACATCACAGGGGTTTTCGGCTGGGTTCAGGCAGGGGATAATTACCCTCTTTAGGCTCATCGGATTTATCAGTATTGCCCTCACCTTCGCCAATCTCCTGCCGATACCGGCACTCGACGGAGGACAGATTCTCATCTCACTCTATGAGGCGATACGGGGGAAAATGATTAGTCCAAGGAAATACTATATACTTCAGATGATTGGGTTTTCACTGATCATGTTCATCTTTCTGCTGACCCTCATGAATGATATCAGCTTCTTTGCCCGGGGAGGTTAATAATCGCCCCGGGTAAGGGATTCAAACCGCGTGTAGCGTTTATTAAATCCGAGTTTAAAGTGTCCCACAGGACCGTTTCTCTGTTTTGCAAGAATCACATCGGTCTCTAACAGCCGCTTTGTATCCTCCTGCTCCTGGTCGCCTTCACCACGATCTCGATGGATAAAGAGCACCACATCGGCATCCTGTTCAATAGAACCGGACTCACGCAGGTCCGCCAGGTTAGGTTCCTTTCCCTCAGACTGCCGTCCCACCTGGGAGAGGCAGATTACCGGAATATCGAGTTCCCGGGCAAGCGCCTTCAAAGACCGTGAAACTATTGCAACCTGTTCATGGCGGGGAACATTTCCTCTTACTTCAGGTTCAACAAGACCAATATAATCGATAAATATTGCCTGCACTTGCTCATTCTTCTTCATCCTCCTTGCCTGGGCACGAAGGTCAAGAAGCTTAATATTCGGCGTGTCGTCAATAAACAGGGGGGCTTCATAGAGCCGGGCCGCTGCCTCGGTGAGGCTGTGAAAGTGCGAATGCTTCAGCAGGCCACTGCGGATTTTCTGCAGATCGATTCTCGACTCCATTGAGAGCAGCCGCTGCATCACCGATCTGCCCGCCATTTCCAGGGTAAAGAACCCGACGGGAATTTTCTTCAGGGCCATGTAATTCACAATTGAAAGTGCAAAGGCGGTCTTTCCTACCGATGGTCGGGCACCAATTACGATGAAGTCAGAGGGCTGAAAACCACTGGTCATTTTATCCAGTTCGGGAAACCCGCTGGGCACACCGGTATAGTCACCGCCTGCCTGATAGAGTTTCTCAATCATATTGATCGTTTCATTTATGACGTCTATGCTGGTGCGGTAACCACCCTTTACTTGATTTCCCTCAAGGATATCGAAGATAAGTTTCTCTGCATCCGCCAGGATTTCCTTGTGATCTTCAATGTCACTGTAGGACTGCTCCATTATTTTTGAGGATGCCCTGATAAGCCTCCGTTTTACACTGGCACTCTGCACGATCTGAGCATAGTATCCTACGTTTGCACTGGAGGGAACACTGGAGGTAAGTTCAGAGATATAGGATGTACCACCGCAGGCATCAAGTGCCTGTTCACGTTTCAGCATATCAGTGACGGTGATAATATCCAGAGGATCGTGATTACCATCAAGCTGCATGATGATTTCAAAGATTTTCTGATGGGCTGCACGGTAAAAATCATCAGCCCTGAGATAGTCAAGAACTATCTCAAGGGCTTCAGTATCAAGCATGACCGCCCCGAGAACAGCCTTCTCCGCATCGTTATTATGTGGAGGCACCCGTCCTGCAGTGATCCTGCTCTCCATAGTTACGCTTCCTGCTGTGGTGTTTCGGTCTCTTCAGTTTCTTCAGCCTTTACTGGTTCCTGCTTTGCAGCAGCCTTAGGAGCTTCAGCGGGCTTTTCCGCCTGCTTCCTGTCACTGTCGATGACCACCTTCAGCTCCGCAGATTCCTGCTCATAGAGACGTACTTTAATCTGATAGGTTCCGACCATCTTAATATGATGTGAGGGAACTTCGATTTTTTTCCGTTCGACCTCAACACCCTCCCGGGCAAGAGCATCGGCAATGGTAGCTGAAGTAACCGCTCCAAAGAGCTTACCTGATTCACCAGCGGACATCTTCACGATCAAGCTGATATCCTCAAGACGTTCCTTAAGAGACATAGCTTCCTTTCGTTTAAAATCCTTCTTATCTTCTATAATTGTTTTTCTGCTTTCAAACTGAGCCTTAGTGGCATTGTTGAACACCACCGCAAGTTTCTTCGGCACTAGGTAATTTCTCGCATATCCTCTGGCGACGTCACAAACATCTCCCTCTTCGCCGAGGTTATACACATCCTGATTCAGAATGATTTTCATATGCTTCTCCTTGTTCTACTCGTTCCGGTAGACTATCCAAATTTCACTGACCCCGAGTATCCCCAGGGCGACCAGGCTGAGGATGTTAACACCAGGTATAAACATCACCAGCATCAGTATGATTGCGATCTGGAACCCAGAAAAGGGTACCCGACGCCTTTTAGCACTTATACGTCGAAACAGCGCCATACCCCGCAGTACGTATATTAGTCCCGCAGGCAGTCCCAGGTTCCAACCAATAATACCCAGCATTCCCAGACCAAGCACGATATCCAGCAGGATTACCGTCCATGAACCAAGCAGCACCCAGATAAACCAGTCAGGTACGCTGATTCGGTCAAGAAGGCTGACGGTCAGTCCCTTCTTTCGTTTCAAATACTCCCAAGCTAAACCATAGCCGATACCGAACTGCACAATCAGCATCGCTGCAAACACCCGTGTAAAGGTATAGACCGCAGCTTCTGCTAGTTGACGGCTGCTGAAAAGCACCCCTGATCCAGCGGTAAGTCCCAGGGCATCAAGACTCTGTGCAAACAGGGTCAAGGTTTCCTGCATCATATCACCGCTGCGCTGGAAAAACGCCACCATCAAAATTCCGGTAAGGGTTGAGGCAAGATACACAACTGCAACTCGACCCATCACCCGAATCTGTGTGATCAGGTAGAAGGCTGTACTCATCAAGGACAGCATCACCGGAAACCCGAAGCCGATAACAAAAAATACCAGCACCGCACCATCCAGGTCAACTCCCCGATAACGTATCAGCTCCCTCAGGGCTACTGCCAGGGTAATTCCCACACCACTGAATAGTATTACCTCCCGCTTTCCGTTGTTCAACCCATGAAAGTGGATCGGAACGGTAAAAAAAAGGGAAAAGGGATCAACCATATACAGAATAAACGACAGCATTACTGTCTTTCCTGCAGTGGTCAAATCCTTGGTGTTATATTCTAAGATCACAGACGGCAACCCCTGGAAACATCATTATTTCCTTTCGTAGGGAAGATATGCAAGCACTCTTGCCCGCTTAATCTCCCTGGTGACCAGCCGCTGGTGCTTAGCACAGGTGCCGGTGATCCTTCGCGGCAGAATCTTTCCACGTTCTGTAACAAATCGCCGGAGACTTTCCGGGTCCTTGTAGTCAACCTTAATATTCTGGGTACAGAATCTGCACACCTTTTTTCGGAACATCGGCCGTCTTCCTGATCCGCCGGAAAAATTGCGACGACCGCGAAAATCCTGCCGATCATCTGAATCCCGTGAATCCCGTCCATCATTGCTTCCGCCCCGGTAGGGGGTTCTGGGCCGTGGTGCACGGTTATCTGTATGTCTCTGGTCTTTATTCTCTTCACTCATGGTGGTTATACTCCCTCTTAGAATGGTATATCATCATCGAAATCATCCGGTCCGCTAAAGTCAGCATTGTCACCGCCAAAACCGTTCATATCACGGGAAGGGGGTTCATTTTTCGGACCAGAAGCTGAGCCTTCAGGGCGTTTTCCTGAGCTGTTTCCTCCGCTGCCTCCTCCGAGGAGCTGAAGTGTACTCGCTACAATCTCTACCCTGCTGCGATTCTGTCCGTTTTGTTCCCAGCGGCTTTGCCGCAGCTCTCCTGACACGGAGACCTGCTTTCCCTTCTCAAGATATCTCTGGAGAGCTTCACCTTGTTTGCCCCACAGGACAACATCAAAAAAATTCGCTTCGGTATCCCAGCTGTCTCCTGACCTCTTTCTTCTATTGACAGCTAAGGAAAATCTGCAAATTGCCGTTCCTGAATTGGTGTAGCGCAGTTCAGAATCTCGAGTCAGGCGGCCTACTAGGACGACTACATTTACATCGCTGTTAGCCATACCGTATCCCCTTTTGTGTTATGCTTTTTCTTCTGGTTTTTCAGTTACCGCTTCTTCTTCCTTGACAGGTTCCTCTACAGGCACATCCTGTTTCGGCTCTTCAGGCGTTTCTGCTTCGGCAGGCTGCACTTTTTCAGCTGCTGCAGGTTCTACAGCCTCTGGAGCTGGAGCAGGTTCTGTTTCCTGTTCTGGTTCTACAGCCTCTGGAGCTGGAGCAGGTTCTGTTTCCTGTTCTGGTTCTGCAGCCTCTGGAGCTGGAGCAGGTTCTGTTTCCTGTTTTGGTTCTGCAGCCTCTGGAGCTGGAGCAGGTTCTGTTTCCTGTTCTGGTTCTGCAGCCTCTGGAGCTGGAGCAGGTGCGGTCTCCTTTTTAGGCGTTTCAGCCTTAGGAGCTGAAACAGCAGGAGCAGCCTGATCATCCTTGCGGACAATTAAAAACTTAAGCACCGACTGCATGAGCTTGAGGGCACGTTCGAGCTGTACAATTACAGTCGGCTCGCTCTTAATCTCACGGTAGAGATAATGTCCCTTGTCATTTCTTTTAATCGGATATGCGAGGATGCGGTTTCCCTTATCATCTTCTTTTTCCACGGTCACACCGTGCTTCTGAAGCAGCTCATCTACAAGCTGCTTACCCTTCGTGAAGTCCTCATCGGCTGCACGAAAGATTACAGTCATTTCGTAGGTTCTCATAGAGCCTCCTTACGGTCTTTTTGATCCGCCAACGGCGGATAAAGAGGTCAACGTAACGTACCATGACACAGTCAGAAGTGTCAAGCTGCACAACGTGACGCATTGCCACCTATGCATTTATGCTCTATCATAGTGTACATGGATATAGATACACTACTAACAGCACACGGAATAGATGCGGAGGCAGTACACCGCATCCAGAAAAGGTTTAATACGCAGAAAGAGCGGCCTCGGGAGTTTCAGTCATTCCCCTCCATCGACGGAGACCAGGTCATCTCAGCTGCTGACATTGAAGGTATTACCCTCAGCAGGGACGAATGCCGGGAATTCCTTGATTCATATCTTCCCGGTTTCACAGAAAATGATTTCCCGGAACTTATCCAGGATGATCTCTGTTATGCTCCTAGGAGCCTGCTTGAAATCTGGGGTATGCTCCTGTACCCCTATACAGCCTTCGGAATTCTCAACGGCGGCTCCGCCACAAGCTACATCGATACAAAGAAAAACCAATCCTATGGGGAACAGCTCTTCGCATCAGTCCAACCCGTTTTTTCACCACTGAGCGACCTGTGCAGCGGAAAGCCGAAGGGATCAACACCCGGGTTCATCAATCCCGACGGCACCCCCGGCAGAAGCTTCATGTATTTGAAGGTCCGATCACTGATGATCGAATCCCTGAAGTACCGGAGACTCATGGAAAAAAGATTCCCGGATATTACACCCATTGATTTCGGGATCATCCCCCTCTTCCAGATGACCAGCAATGCAACCCATGAACCTATTCTTCATGAACTGGCTCAGATGCGGCAGGATACGGAATACCTGAAGCTCTCAAGAGAGCTTGGCGGAGCGCACCTCAGCGACAAGTATACTGCTGTTCAGCCCATGATAGCAGCCTTCCGTACCTACTTGCCGGGTGATGATCTCAAGGTGTTCCTTGAAGCCGGAGGTGCATCTCAAGCACCACTGCCTCTGCCGGGAGGACACGGACAGAATTTCTCTGTACTGGAACCGGTCTATCAAACACTTCATAGGGAGGGGAAACGGTTTGCATTCCTCGGAAATATTGACAACCTGGGTAATACCGTAAACCCCCTGCATCTGGCACTTACCGCCCTCAAGAAAGCCCAGGGATCCTTTGAGTTTTCCTTTAAAACACCGGTTGATGTGAAGGGAGGGGTGCTGGTACGCAACAGCGAGGGAAAACTTGACTGTATGGACATCGGTCCCGGTATTGATGAACAGCAGGTTGAAGACCATGTTAAAACAGGCAATGAGCTGCTGTTCAACTGTGCAGCGGGACTTTTCTCCCTCGATACACTAGTGAGGGATCTCGAACAGATCATCGAAACCCTTCCCCTCCGCATCAGCAACCAGCACAAGGATGCCGGAGCCTATTCGCAGATTGAGCAGATCACCTGGGAGGTCATCGGCCTGCTGGAAAAGCCTCTCATAATCGGGGTCCGAAAACATGAACGATTTCTTGCAGCAAAGCTGCTGATTGAACAGATACTGACATCCCTTGCCCCTGATTATATTGATGGGGAAACAAAGGACACAGTCGGACGCTCCTTTCTCCAGCTCCATACTGGTCTTAAGCACCTGCTGAGAAAGAGCTACGGACTTGCATTACAGGACGGCTCCTGCTGGGAGGAGCTGCCGATTGATCAGCTTGACTAAAGCGCACAAAAAGACTGTCCACGGTTTTTTCATGAACCTGGACAGTCTTTTTTTATGGCTTGAGCATAGAAGAAAAGTTTACTTTCTCTTCTTGTGCCGATTCTTTCTCAGTTTTTTCTTTCTCTTGTGGGTAGCTATTTTATGTCGTTTTCGTTTTCTTCCGCAGGGCACTGTATCGCTCCTTTCTTACAAGTTATGATGCATTATGCCGGTACGGCAGTATCTGGTCAAGGGGATGGAGGTTGTACTTGTTATTTTTTCCTCCCCTGGTTAGGATAAAATAAGAGGAGCACGCCCGTGAAGGTAACTATTCTAGGTCTCGGTCTCCACGGAGGAGGCACTGGGGCAGCCCGTTTTTTTGCTTCCCGCGGGGATGATGTGCTGGTAACCGATCTTCGCACCCCTGAAGCACTCGCCCCATCCCTGAAAGCTCTTGAAGACCTTGAGGGCATCACCTATGTCCTCGGAACCAATCGAATGAGGGATATTACTGAGGCTGAACTGGTAATCAAGAACAGTGCCGTCAGGTGGGACAACCCGCTGCTTGCTGCGGCTCATCGGATAGAGACAGATATATCCTGGAATCTGAATCGGATTACCCGGCCCCTGATCTGCATAACCGGCACCAAGGGCAAAACCACCACCGCATATCTTGTTCATCATCTTCTCTCCCGGAAATTCCCCTTATGCGAACTAGCAGGCAATATGGGGATATCTCTATTCTCCCTGCACAAGACCGATGGACCTGACCCGCTTGTGCTGGAGCTCTCCTCCTGGCAGCTCAGGGATCTCAGAATGCTCGGGACAGCTATTCCCCACAGGGCCTCACTGCTTACATCACTGTACCCTGATCACCTCGAGAACGGTTACACTCTTGCCCAGTACCTGAAGGACAAGGAGTACCTCTTCGCCCAGGACGGCGGCTGGTCAGTTATTCCGGACAACCTTTCCCTCCCCTTTTCCGTCGACAGAATGCCCGTCTATCATGCTGAGGAGATAGATCTCGGTATACCCGGCGTGCTGGGCGAAACCGCCGGGCAGGCGCTCCTTACTGCCCGTCATTTCGGCATGACAAGCCAGGAGGTACTGGAAGCTGCGAAATCCTTCCGTGCCCCCGATCACCGTCTGCAGCCGTTAGGGGTCTACCGGGGCATCAGCTGGTTCAATGATTCTGCAGCTACGATACCTGAAGCTGTCCTTCGGGCATTGGAGGCGATTCAACCGGATCACCTCATCACTGGCGGAACCGACAAGGGGCTGTCTGTTGAACTGTTCAGGGAAGTAATCCCCCGTTGTACTACAGTTCATCTACTCTCCGGGTCGTTCTCGAAGAAACTCATGGAATCATGTATCCATCCCTTCTTCGGACCCTTTGAGACAATGGAACAGGCAGTTGAGAGTGCACTCACCCATGCCCGACCGGGGGATCGGGTTCTGCTATCACCGGGGGCGGCCTCATTTGAGGGATTTCTCAATGCCGAGGACCGGGGATATCAGTTTATCAATGCCGTGAAAAGTCTGGGTCAAAGGGACCCCGGGCACGAGTAATCCGCTTATTCTCAACATACCTGAAGAGCCGGTAGGGCCCCTTCATCACAGGACAGTCCACTAGTCCGAGCATCCGGATGCTGGTGCCCCCGAAGGCGCTCTTGAATAATGACAGTGACCCAAGATGATGATCCGCCACGTCCCGAGGAGCTGTTCCGTAGAGGTTATAGGTACCGATTCCTCTATCGTGCAGATCCCTGATGATCCAGTCCTGAAGGCAGTACATAGCACCATGACTGAGTCCTTCGGCACCTGTTGCACCATAGAGATACCATGCACGTCCACCCTTTATCATAACCATGGCGCCAGCAGCCGGTATACCGTCCTTCCAGGCAAGGGCCAGCCGAGGCCTTGCCTGGTCACCTCCATACTGGAGCAGATGCAGAAGGTACTCGCCGCTTCGGGGTAAAAATCCGCAGCGGCGAGATGTCTCCCGGTACAGTGCATACCAATGGGAAAACCAGGTAGAGTCATGTTCCCATCCGCAGGTTATGCCTTGCCGTTCAGCCTTCCTGATCTGGCGCACAGCCCTAGTCCGGTATTCCTTACGGGGATGTTCTGATGCGGTATGAATAATGACAGTATCAACCGGCTGGATATCGAAACCGGGGATCAGGGTGTTCTGTGAACTGAACTCACAACGGTCCGCCTTGATATCCAAGTGATATTCCGAATCAAAGCGAAGACAGAACATACCCCTGACAAAACGGGAGATATCATCGGCAACATCTGAGAAGGTTGCACCATCATGGGGTATATGGGATTCATCAATACCCGGAGCGTATCCGAGAGTGAACGGTCCCCACCGCTTGATAAGCACCAGAAAGGGATCTTTACCCTTCAGGGAGTATACCCGGTGGGTCCAACCGTTTCGGGCTTTTACATAAGCCCAGAAGGGAGACTGGAACAGTGAAGCAGCGGGAGTGAGATCCCGCAGGGACCGCTCTTCCAGGTCTCCAGCAGCCATACAGCTACCCTACACTGCCTTCGGGAACCATTACTGTAGTCACGGGTGTTCCATTAACAAGCAAAGCCTTGTTATCTACCATGACCACCGAATCCTTCACATGAATAGGCATAGTGAAGAATTCATCAATCTTAATCTTTTTGAGGGGTTCCTCCTGGAGCGGTGCCCCCTCCAACGTCAGCCTGGTTCCCGGCTCTACATCATCAAGAAAGAGCACATCAACCAGGTCATCCTTGCTCGCAGCCAGCAGCATTCCCTGGCTCTTTACTCCCCGAAGTTTTGCCGGCTTCAGGTTGTACACCAGCACAATGGTTTTACCCAGCAGTTCCTCTTCCGTATAGTAGGGCACAAGTCCTGAGACAATCTGGCGCTGTTCATCTCCGAGGGAGATGGTTTCAATATACAGCTTGTCAGCCTCGGGATGTCGGGCAACATCGATAATCTTTGCCGCCCGCAGGTCTACAGTAGCATGAAATTTCTGTTCTAATTCAGTCATAGCTCGCTCATCCTGTGAGCCGGAGAACCGGCTTTTCAAAGATTCTATCTGTTCATCTTCAAGTTTTTTGAAGAGAATTTCAACATTATGAACCGTAACAAAAACGTCGGTTGTTCCAAGCATCGTCCAGTCCGCATCATCTGCTCCGAAGAATCTGCATATTCTTCGGGAAGTCTC
>SKJE01000124.1 GCA_007116075.1 Spirochaetia bacterium | reverse complement strand
TTTGCATCCAGATAGACAGATTCATTGTATCGTGATGCTTTATATTCATTGACAGCCAGAACTCTTTTATCAAGGTTATTGGTAATTATCACTTCGACGGTGTCTTTAGGAGTTCGTGATTTCATTTTCAGAGTCGACAGTAGTGCCATAAATTTCGCCATTGTAAAGCTCCCGGTACAAGGAATATCATTGAGAACATATTAAACTTTACGCTTATCAACTTTCGCTATATGGACTTCCCTACAGTATTACAGGATACCTTATACAAGCATGACATGCAAGGGTTATAATGGGACAACCAGACACAGCAGTTCGTTGAGGAACTTGACCCCATGAACCCATTATAATACTATTTTCAACATACAAACAGGAGTTTTTCCATGCAGGTTACATCTATTGTGTTTACGTCCCTCTTTACCGCCCTCATCGCTGCGGGGGCCTTTTTGGTTATACCGGTTGGAGTTGTCCCGATTACGCTGCAGACGATGTTTGTAATCCTTGCAGGCCTTCTAGGGGGCATGCGTATCGGCACCAGTGCAGCAGTATTGTATTTGCTGCTGGGAACCCTCGGTCTTCCGATATTCTCCGGAGGCACGGGAGGAATCGGTCACCTGCTGGGGCCGACAGGAGGATACCTGGTTGCCTGGATCCCCGCAGCTTCTATTGCAGGCTTTTTCTCAGACCGCACTTCCATGGCGAAGCTGCCTCGGTTTATCCTCGGCTCAATAGCAGCCACCCTGATGATTTATCTGCTGGGAGTTCCCTGGCTGAAGTTCGTTCTTGGACTGAGCTGGTCCCAGGCTGCTGCTGCCGGAGCGCTCCCCTTCCTTCCCGGTGATATCCTGAAGGTCGTCGCTGCGGTAAGTATTGCCAGAATCTTATCAGACCGGGTACGAGAATTCCTTACCCAGGACAGGACAGGTTAAGCCCATGATATTAGAAGTCCAGGATCTGTCATACCAATTCCCCAATGGGTTTCGTGCCCTGAACTCGGTAAGCTTTTCCGTAGAAGCAGGAGAGCTCCTGGTGATATCCGGGAAAAACGGGTCGGGTAAGACGGTACTGCTGCGATGCCTGAAGGGACTCTATCGTCCTCGACAAGGAACTATCTCCCTGAACCAGGAATCCTTCGGTCTGGTCTTCCAGGATGCAGAAAGCCAGATTGTGGGGCAAACTGTCGAGAAGGACATCGCCTTCGGCCTGGAGAACCTTCGCCTGCCACGAAAAGAGATCACACTGCGGGTACGAGAGGCCATGAAGACCCTGGACCTGCTTGACCATGCACATCAGCGTCCCCGGTCGCTTTCAGGCGGTGAAAAGCGAAGACTCACGATAGCCGGGGTACTGGTCATGAACCCCGATATTATTGCACTGGATGAACCCTTCGCAAATCTGGATTACCCGGGGGTCCTGCAGGTACTTGAGAAAATCCTTCTGCTCAAAGAACAGGGACATACTATCCTGCTGGTCACCCATGAACTGGAAAAGGTGCTCTCCCATGCTGACCGGCTGATGCTCCTGGACAAGGGCAGCATTGCCGCTCTCGGTCCCCCTGAAGCGGTCCGGGAACAGGCTCCATCCTGCGGAGTGTATATTCCCCGGGGAATGCCTGTTGAGGAGATGTCATGGCTGAAGGAATAATGTTCCATTACCGCCAGGCAGACACACCGCTACACCGCACCGACTCCCGGGTGAAGCTGTTAAGCCTTCTTGTCCTGAGTATCTCAATTGTACTGCTGCCTCCGAAGGCGGTTTTTGTGTTCTCACTCTATGCGCTGGTTCTGGCTCTGATCTCAGGGCTGCCGGTAGTCAGCTACCTGCGGGAGGGCAAGGTTTTTCTGATCCTGGGCCTCATGCTCTTTGCCGGCCGATGGATGAGTTCCTCACTGCCGGATGCTCTCTATATCACCGGGAGATTCTTTACAGTGGTCCTTTTCGGTCTACTGCTGATGGACTCAACCTCAGTGGAAGAATCCGCCGCTGCCCTCTACTGGGGAGTCTCATACATCTCAAAAAAGCGGGCGGGTATCCTGTCAGCCCAGCTCATGCTCACCCTTGCTGCAGTCCCAATGATTTTTGACAGTGTTACCGAGATCCGAGAAGCCCGGCAGGCCCGGGGAGATGTTCCTCGCAGACACCCCCTGCGCTTTTTAATCACCTTCTCACTTCAAGTCCTTGATGTGCTGCTGGAAAAGGCAGATGAAATGAGCCTAGCCCTGGAATCCCGATCATTTACGGGAACCATGCATCCCGACATACCATCCATGCATGCAAGGGATTATGGCTCCCTGGCATGCACCGCCGGAATACTCATCATCGCCGCAGTGGTGGGTCAGTAGAAGAGTTCCATGGAAATGGTGATCTCATTACCAATCTTTCTCCAGCTGTCCAAATCCCCTTCAAGATACTTTTTCAGATCCTTCAGGTCCACCCCGATAGAGGCTCTTACCGGATAGCTCCTGAAGCGGTCCAGAATACCCCTGATCTCTATACCGACGGTATAGAAAACATCTAGGTCATCCGCACTGATCAGGTTTGTACTTAATGAATCATTGGTCTCCCGTACTCTGTCAAATACTCCCACATCGAAAAAAAGCGTTCCAAACCCTTCTGCAAATCCCTTAATCTTAACCGGCATAATCATGATATCAAGGTTTGCAACCGCCCCGGCTTTGCGTCGTCTATTAGCACCATCGTCAAGATCCTTAAGGAGGATACCCCTCATCTGCTGGGCAGGAGTCTGACTGCTGCCGGGAATAAAGGTGGGAAACTCACGATAGTCATCGGGGATTTTGAGATCACCTTGTGATGCCAGCGGCCGATGGGCATAGAAGCCCATGGTCCTGAAACTCAGGTTCAGCCAGTTGAAGGGAAGCCAGAAGCCAGTATAACTCAATGCTGCAGTATAATTGAACCGGTCGGCAAACTCTTCAATCTTTCCTTCCAGGATAAGATCCCCGTCCAGCTGGAGACTGAACCGGGATCCCTCTCTCATATTGTTATTCCAGTTGATGGATCCCCGGGTAAAGGCATGATGTGTTGACACCATGAAGTTATCAGGGACAAAGAAGATATGAGCCATCTCAAAGGTTGTCGATACCGAGGGGGTATAGGTCAGTTTAAAAGGAAGGTCGAACTTACTTCTCAGCTGGGCGGTGAAACGGTTTCGCTCCAGATTGAATCTGAAGTCCTCACGTAAACCAATTCGCTGGTCCGAGGAGAAGATTACCGAGTACCCATGACCAAGGAATGTGAGATCAAGCCAGGTAAACCGGAGAAAGGAACGAAAAACCGGATACTCCCAGGTATCATCAGTCTGTTCGAGGGTGAAACTGTGGTGAAATCTGAAGGGCTGCTTGAAGAGTCTGACCCTGCCGATATCGGTGCTCAGCCGGATTTCACCATCCCCCCATATCGGCTGATCAGCTTCATCCCGGTCAACCTCCTCCATCTGCATGAATGCCGATATCGACAGGGTATTATTGAGAATATGGATGTCATGTACAGTGACTCTTCCCCTCATCCTGGCATCACTTATTTCCCTTCCCTCATGGAGGATGAAGTTCACCCTCCCTGATACATCCAAGGTACTTTTTCCAATAGGAATGTTATCTATACTGAGATCAGACTCAAAATCCAACTCCCCCCATGAATCAATCTGCCGCTGGGTTGCCATGGCATAGAAAAAGAGATCGGAAAAACTTCCCAGAAGGTTTCGTTCATACAACCTGAACCCCGCTCGCATTCCGTAGTTGGAGTCAAACTTTGCATAGGGAATCGGCAGAAAGGTAAATGAATCATCAATATAGAAGGTGACCTGGTATAAGAAAGAATCATCCCGCTGTTCTACCAGCTCATAGGTATAGGAGACATCGTTAAATATTCTCATGTTGAAAAGTGTTCGCCGTTTCTGCTCCAGGGCATCTTCCAGCTCTTCAATAGATAGGAAGGGAGGATCCCCACCCTCTGGGATAATATCTCTTCTCACCACGGTTTCCCAAGTTTTGCCGGGTATATCAAATGTATAAGAGTCGATCACGTGGAGAGTATGTATGTCCTCAGCAAACAGCGTCATGGCTGCTGTAACCAGCAGAAACAAGATCATACGCCGTATACTGCTGTGAAGATGCTGCATCTAGTCCTCAGTATATCTATGGGTTTCACTTTTTTTTATTACACTACTTAACAATAAAAGGCTCCCAAGGACTTCATTGTTACATGCACAGGTTCAAACATGGTAAATGATGTTCCTGCAGTGGTCAATAGCGGCATTTCAGAAGTGCGGTATGGAGGTAAATGACTGAACAGCTGCACCCAGATAAGGTGCAGCTGTTCTCTGAATACGTTTAGTCTACTTAGATGCGAGTTGTGAAAGATACTCCATCAGTTCGGCAACCTCTTCACCTTGCTTCCCGGTAAATGAAAAGGAGATCACGTGGACCTCCGAGGGAAGAAAATCCTTTGATGTGGTGAAAAGTGCAGCCGGTTCGACCTGGAGAACTGCGGCAATCCGTTGCAGTGATTCAGCCGTTACAAATTTGGTTCCAACCTCTATTCGACTGATGTGCTTCGGAGAAAGCTCTACCAGCTCCGCAAGTTGTTCCTGAGTAAGGTGCTTTCGATTCCGAGCCTTCTTGATGTTCTGTCCTAACACTTTTTGTAGCTTCATATTTCCTCCTTAAGGTTGACAACAAGTGCATCTTATCATATATTTCACACAATTTAAACAAAAACTTTTAATCCTTTTTGAATTAAACCTCTTGCAGAAATGATATCAGCCATGCTAGATTATTTCTGAGTACACACCATTCTAGTACCAAAGTAAGTGTGATGGATGTAACTC
>SKJE01000065.1 GCA_007116075.1 Spirochaetia bacterium | reverse complement strand
CGCTTAAGGTTACTGAGTCATTTCCTGGAAAATTCAAATCTGTTGATTTTGGTAGTGGTTGTGTTGACTTTCCCAGTTCTTTTCAGACTCTCGAGCAATTAGGATATAACGGTCCGTACCTCATAGAGATGTGGACTGATATGAATAATGACTATTATAAAGACATTCTTAAGGCAAAAGCTTTTATCGAATATAACTTCAATAATGCAATGGTCCAAATCAAATAAAAACAATAATGACTGAAGTGATACCTGCAGCAACCTGGATTCCCGAACTTATGGGAGCAGGGTATAGTAAATCTTCGATTGCTTTTCCGTCATTACCCTCTTTTTCAGCCTTTTGTACAGGTGCTCATGAATTACAATGAGATCCAGATTATCCAGTAATCCACTGGGTATACTGCAAAAACAATGAAAAACCCTGCATCAATTTCTTTACAAGCGACAAGAATATCAGGGAAAAACGTACATGAATCTTACGGTCAAGGCTTTGTATTTGTTAGACAAAGGTCCTGCGGAAGTCTAGCCTTTCATTTAGTTGATATGAAGTGACCTCCAAGTTTGTAAACCGTGGATTTACTCTGCATACCGGGATTAAGAAAAATACCCTGTATGCGACTACCGCGTGCAAATGGAGGTCACTATATGAATAACGAGGCGGTATCACTTAAGCTGGTAATGCACACTTGCGCCTACTACTCATCGAAGGAGCTAGACCAACACTGCGAAGTACTATCTATGGAGAAAAATCAAAGCGCTTACAAGCACGGCAGAGAGGCAATAATCCAGATGTCATTGCATACGCTGACAGGGCTAACAGGATACTGCATAAAGAATACATTAGTCTTGAATCTTGTGGTGTGCATCATAACAAAGCTACAGCAGCTGTGTCTAGAACTGTCCTGCTTTATCTAGGACATGATGAATGCGAGAATCGACTGATTAATACGTTTTCGAACCGAAGGGGTACCGGATGAGAGGGATTGATAGACAGAATAATCACCGCAAGGATTCAGCTATCTTCAAGCAACCTATATTGACACCCAAGAGGCGATTCACGTTATTAGACAGAAAGAGCTTCAGGCGGACCATTGACCCGCATTAACCAATATGCGTATATCAGAATGGTCACATTTGCTCTCTCAGCAAGAGACTCATTACAGATAACGGGCTTGTTTGCTGCCGGTAACAGTATCTTGACATGTTATAGTGCTTATCCGTATCTTTAAGCTGTATGAAAGAAACCACATCCCTTATGCCTAAGAGCCAGCGCTCGTATGCAATTTCGACAACCTATGGACGTTCCCGGGAGGAGGCTGAAGCCTCCCTGAAGGAACTGGAAGACCTGATCGACACGATGGGACTGGAATGTGTCGGTTCTCAGGTGGTCACCCTGAACAAACCCACTACAAAGTTCTGTCTCGGCTCCGGAAAGGTTGTTGAGATCTCTGAACTGGCGGAAGAACTGGAAGTAGACTGCCTCGTCTTCGATATCGACCTCTCTCCCCGGCAGCAGCGTAACCTGGAGCAGCATACCGATCTGTGCGTCATCGATAGAAGGGAGGTTATTCTCCAGATCTTCGCCGATCGGGCATCTACCAGGGAAGCAGTACTCCAGGTGAATCTTGCCCGGCTTGAATACTCCCTGCCCCGGCTTACCCGTGCATGGACTCACCTTTCCCGACAACGGGGCGGTACGAAAGGTACCCGGGGTGAAGGTGAAAAACAGCTTGAGGTGGACCGGCGCATCGTGGTAAAGAAGATTGCCAAGACCAAGGAAGAGCTGAGCAAGGTCAAGTCACACAGGGATACACAACGGAAGCAGCGGAGAAACCTTCCTGTTCCCACCGGAGCCATTGTCGGATACACCAATGCCGGAAAAAGCTCCCTGCTGAATATGACCGCCCATGCGGATGTTTTTGTGGAAAACAAACTCTTTGCCACCCTGGACCCAACCACACGAAGGGTGATCCTTCCCGGGGGCAGTGAAATCCTGCTCACCGACACAGTCGGGTTTATCCGGGATCTGCCCCATGACCTGATTGAATCCTTCTCTTCAACCCTGGAGGAGTCCCTCTACTCAGATTTCCTGATAGTGGTGCTGGACGCTTCGGACCCGAGGATGATGCAGCAGTATGAGACCACTATGCAGGTGCTTCATGATCTCAAATGCCTTGACCGGCCAGTGATTATTGTGTTCAACAAGATTGACCTGTGCGGCAGTGATCTGATCCATCTCAATACGATAAAGGCAAAGCATACCCATTCAATAGCCATATCGGTAACCCAGGGGATCAATATGGAGCAGCTGTCGGTACTTATCGAGTCGGTTCTCTACGAGAACTACACCAAGCGCTCCTACTGCCTGCCGGTAGACCGATTTGACCTGCTTCAATATCTGCGGCGCCACGGAAGGATCATATCGGAGGAGTACGACCAGAACTGCATCAGAATCACCGCCCAGATCCCCCCGCAGTATCTTCCTCATCTTGAGCAGTACACATAACAAAAACAAAGCCCTCCCCGTACCTTCAGGTTAGGGAGAGCTTTGTGTTCCGTGCGCTGTTAAACGCTTTTTTTACTTATCTTCCAAGGATCCAGCGAACACCGATACCGCCGCTAAAGCCAAAACCGCTTCCACCAGAAGTCGAATCCCTGATTACTCTGAAACCTGGCAGCAATTCGCCATATACTTCCATAGGCAGATCGTCAAAGTAATAGGAGAGTCCGGCAACACCCATAATACCCAGATCTAGTCCACCGGTAATATAAACTGGCAGCGCAGCTCCAAAGTAGGGATAAAACCTTGCCACATCAATATTAAACTCCAGTTCACTTACGGCATACTGGAACTGAGGACGCAGGTATAATCCATTAGAATATCCGTAACCCCATCCTACGTTAAGTACAATAGCCATGGTCCTGTCCAGATCCAGGCGACCGGTCAGATGGGCAGAATCACCAATACCAATACCTACGCTTAGGTCAGAGTCCTGTAGTACATTTGCTGATACCGGTAATGCAAAGAGCATTGCAATAATCAGAATTATGAACACCTTTTTCATGTTGTTTCCTCCTACATGGTTTTGTTCTTACCCATTAGTATACTTCCCGTAAGGTCGTATAATCAACACTAGATTGAGGATTTATCAATTTTTTCCTGTATATTTACCCACTATACAATGGACATGTGCTGTTATAGTCACTTTCTGCCCTTTTTGTTATAATAGATTTCCACCAAGGAGGTATATCAGTGGATACACAACAACACAGAGCCCTGACAGTGAGGGGACTGATTATCGGTCTTTTCGGTTCGGTGATCATCACATCAAGTTCCATGTATGTGGCCCTCCGGATGGGAGCCCTTCCCTGGCCGACCATCTTCGTCGCAGTCCTGAGTCTTACCATATTGCGGTGGTTCAAAAATTCATCCCTCCAGGAGATGAATGTAACCCATACGGTGATGAGCGCCGGCGCTATGGTTGCCGGAGGCCTGGCCTTCACGATACCAGGTATCTGGATGCTCCAGCCGGATGCACAGGTGGGGTTCTGGCCCATCCTGTCGGTAACCCTCTTCGGGGCACTGCTAGGAACACTGTTTACCTTCCTCCACCGCAGACACTACATCGAGACAAATCCCCTGCCCTATCCTATGGGTACAGCAGCATACGACACCCTCACCATCGGGGATGCCGGTGGAAAACAGGCGGTGAAGCTCTTTTCCGCCATGGGAGCAAGTGCAGTTTTTACGGCGCTGCGGGATCGATTTATGATCATACCTGCAGCATGGGTTACACGATTACCCGGGGCTCATACTCCATCCTTCGGCATGTGGCTCTCCCCCATGGCAGCTGGTATTGGTTTTATTGTCGGCCCCCTCTATACCGGTGTCTGGTTCCTTGGAGCGGTTCTTGGGTACTACCTGCTTGTACCCATCGGCATTACAGCAGGATGGTTTGGTGATGCAGCTGCAGCTGACCTCTTCCGGAGCAACCTCGGCATCGGACTCATGGTAGGCACCGGAGTCGGTATCTTCATCAAGGGCCTGATATCCTTCATAAAAGCCCAGCGGGAGCGGACCCGGACTCCGCTCAGGTTCAACCGGCTCTTCTGGGCCGGTGCAGTCATTGCACTCCTGATCTGGATTACCACACCTGTTACGTTCTTCCAGATGGTTCTGCTGGTCATAGGTGTATGGATCACCACATCCATGGCGGCTCTGCTTACCGGACAGACAGGGATTAACCCCATGGAAATATTTGGTATCCTCGTACTGCTCGGTATCCAGATCATCCAGCGGCCAGACATGATTACCTCATTTATGATTGCCGGTATCGCCGCAGTGGCGTGCGGACTCACCGGAGACGTTATGAATGACCTGAAGGCCGGCAGTCGCCTCGGGACCCCCTACCGGCAGCAGATCATTGCCGAAGGAGCCGGAGGTATCCTCGGAGCGGCTATAGCGGTGGTGGTGCTCTTCGTCATGAAAGAAGCCTTCGGGGGATTCGGAACCCCGGAACTGCCTGCACCCCAGGCAGCCGCAGTCTCAGCAATGGTAGGTGGACTCGGCCATCCCACAGCATTTTCCATAGGGCTTTTAGGAGGAATCGCGCTGTACTTGCTGAAAATCCCAGCTACTACATTCGGTCTCGGTGTTTATCTTCCGATAACCATATCATCCATAGTGTTTCTTGGTGGACTAATACGCTTTATTAATGATATATTTATACCTGTAGGCAAACGGTCCAAGTATCAGCAGGACGGAGGAATAATTGCCTCCGGATTTCTAGGCGGAGAAGGTATAACCGGAGTTGTGCTAGCCATTATCAGTATTTTTTCTTTATCCGG
>SKJE01000184.1 GCA_007116075.1 Spirochaetia bacterium | reverse complement strand
TTTCAGCTTCAGGGTCATGGTAATATGCTGGATGCCGGCCTCGACAAATGGTTTACCATCGGGGAGAAAACCGAAACTCCGGTAGAACTGCTCCAAGTGCTTCTGGGCATGGAGGGTAAGTCCGGAGAGCGTATTCTCCCTTGCTTCCCTGATAATCCAATCCATAACCAGGGTTCCGTAGCCCTTGCGTCGCGCTGATTCAAGGACGGCGAGACGTTCAACTTTCCAGTAGACTAAAGTCTTGGTTTCCGACCCCTCTTTGTCCAGGGATACCCAGCGGATTCTGGCACATCCTACTGGAGTTGTATTGTCATAGAGGATGACATGTTTTGCCTGATCATCAAGGCCGTCCTGCTCCAGCTCCTTGCTGACATCCTGGCCCTCCGTAAAGACTTTGTGGCGGATAGTAAAAATATTGGGAAGTTCATTATCGGATGCCCAGTGGATATCAATGGGTGTTACTTCTTTTTCCATGGCATAAAACTCCTTTGGAGGATTATCATACCAGACACTGCTGCGAATGGTATATCCTCTGCGCTCATACATCGAGACCAGCTGTTCCTGCAGTGCATCCACATCCAGTCGCAGGGACTGAGAACCCCTGCAGCGTGCGAATTGTTCTGCATAGGAGAACAACCTGTTCCCAATGCCCTGTCCCTGGGACGCAGGGTCAACTGCCACCCTGGCAATAAACACAGGGGTCTCATTGCAGTCCCAGGAAACGTTCTCATGCACCTCATTAGTGCCGAAGGGGTCAACAGCAGCCAGCCCCAGTATAGGGCCGTCTAAGCTGTTTCGAGCAACAAAGAGATGCTTCCGTTCAATATCCCCAGAGATGATCTTCCTGTCTGGATACCGTTCTGTCCACTGGAAGATCCCCCTGGATTGGTGTACAGCTATACAGGCCTTGATGATCGCCATCATACGATCAATATCGTTGATGCAGGCTTGGTGTATAATCATGCAGAGCAGTATAGCAGAGAAGTATTGGCTTGTCATAGGAAAAGAAGGAGAAACTCCCTTGAAGTTATGAACGACGTTCATTACAGTAGGGCATGCCGAAAATAATTGAGAACCTGGAAATGCAGATTCTTGACGCTGCCCGTGAGCTTTTTGAACAGGAGGGGTACGACCGGGTCAGTATCAGGCGTCTTTCCGGCGAACTCGGTATTGCCTCTGGTACAATATACAATTACTTTTCCGGCAAAGAGGACATCTATTTTCGGATTATAAGTAAAACCTGGATTGCTGCAAAAAAACAGATCATACAGATTATGGCTCTTGATCTCCCGGAGGACCAGCGGGAGGAACAGCTGGTCCGTTGGGTATATCAGGACAGCAAACAGCGGAGAAGATCGTTGCTTGCTGCATTCTCCTCTGAATGGAGGATCCGGAAATTCGGAGAACGGTGGGTGAAGTCCATGCAGGAGACTCCGGAAGAAATCTATGCCCTGCTGTTCAGCGGGCATCCCGATGCACAGCGTCATGGTGTGTTTTTTCTCTATGGCCTGCGGGGTTGTCTGAGCAGGTTTCCGGAGGATGATGAGAAGAATATCTCATATCTCTTAAGAATATACCGGAATCTGAAGCGGGATCAGTTATGACAAAGGAACAACGCCTGCAGCTGCTTGGCCAGGGTCCGATACCCCGTGCGCTCTACCTGCTTTCCTATCCTGCGGTGCTGGGATTGTTTTCCGGTGCTTTGTACAGCCTGGTGGATACCTTTTTTATCGGACTGCTCGGCCAGACCGCTGCAGTGGGTGCATCTGCCGTGGTATTTCCCATATTCATTGTGATATCAGCACTCGGGCTGGGATTTGGAATCGGGGCTGCTTCATCGGTTTCAAGACTGCTGGGAGCTCAGCGTGAGGAAGATGCCCAGCGGGTTGCTTCAACAGCTTTCTATTCATCACTAGCAGCAGGACTGCTGCTGTCGGTCTTTGGGGTTATCTTTATTGACCCGATCCTCATCTTTTTCGGTGCTACTGAGACAATTCTAGAACATGCCCGGGTATACGGAGTCCTGATTATCGGGGGTTCTGTCTTCAGGGTCCTGAACATGTGCATGAATAACCTGATCCGATCAGAAGGTGCCGCATCCTACAGCGGAAGAGCACTCATTCTTGGTTCAGTACTGAATATGCTCCTTGATCCCATCTGCATGTTTCTCCTGGGCATGGGAATCAGGGGAGCCGGTGCAGCCACGATTCTTGCCCAGGCAGCAGCTACACTCTACCTGCTCCGGTTCTATATAAAGAAAGAGGGAGTTTTGACGCTCTCCCCCCGATATTTCCATCCGACTCTATGGATATATCGGGAGCTGCTTCGCATAGGTATTCCAACTTTTATCCGTCAGTCACTGGTAAGTTTCAGTATCGCCCTGCTGAACCAGGCTGCCCGTTCCTTTGGGGATGCATCAATAGCCGGTGTAGGAATTGTCACCAGGCTCATGGCCATGATCTTCATGGTCAACTTCGGCATTGGCCAGGGGCTTCAACCGCTGGCGGGATACAATTATGGGGCCAGGAACTATAGACGGGTGCTAGCATCCCTGAAACTGGCCGTTGGTGCGGCAACAGTATACAGCAGTTTCATAGCTGTACTTTTCTTTCTCTTTGCCCCCCATCTCATTTTCGTGTTTTCCCGCGATCCCGAAGTTATTTCTGTAGGATCAAGGTACCTGCGTATTTCTTCCCTGACTGTCTGGATGCTGGGATTCCAAATAGTCGGTTCCTATCTTTTCCAGGCAATCGGGAAGGGGAGGGAGACCGCTATTCTTGCTGTGTCCCGTCAGGGATTCTTCTTTATCCCCTTAGTGTTTCTGCTTCCGCGGCAATTCGGGCTCAACGGGCTGTTTTTTGTGCAGCCTGGAGCTGACTTCCTGGCAACATTACTAACTGGAGTACTTGTAGCAGCGTATGTAATACCGCTTAAAAAACAATTGAACAACACATCGGAGGATGCACATGAGTGAACGGCATCGCTGGGTTCATCTGCTGCTCATTGCTGTAACACTGAGCTGGGGCCTAAATAATATTGTCATGAAGCTGGGCTTTGCCCACCTGACACCCCAGCAGTTCGGCGGGATGCGTATGCTGATGGTCCTCCCTTTTATGATCTACCTTGCGGGGTTTCTTCCGGGTAGAAGAAAATTTGCAAAGAAAGACGGCATCAAGATAGCACTGATCGGAGCTGTGGGCATGGGTATGTTCCAGGTGTTCTTCCCCCTCGGTGTACACTATACATCTGCTCCTGTAGGCGGGATTCTTTTGGCTACCATGCCGGTACATGTGGTGTTACTGTCTCTGGTTTTCAGGCTTGAACGTCCGGGATGGAAATCAATTACGGGGGTGCTGCTCACCATTGCAGGTCTTGCAGTAATTACGTTAGCCTCCGAGAACGGCCAGAATTCTGGAGAGACTACCCTTTGGGGAGTGTTCTTCCTGGTTACCGCTGAGCTTGGATTTGCAGTCTATACCACATTTCTGCGGCCGTATATGAAGCGCTATTCTTCATTGCAGGTAGCAGGACTTGCCATGGCTGTTTCTGTTGTTGTCTATTTTCTGGCCTTTGCACCCCAGATTATACAGATAGACTTAAGCACACTGCCGGCATCAGCTTGGGGAGCCACAGCCTATTCAGGACTCTTTGCCCTTTTTATTGCCAATGTGCTTTGGAATATATCGGTCAAGTATATCGGGAGTACTAAGGTCTCGGTATATGGGAATTTACCTACAGTCTTCGTATTACTCTTCAGTGCACTGATATTCGGTGATCTGCTTCGATACCAGCAGCTTGTCGGTGCAGTAATCATATTGGCAGGGGTAATTCTTGTCCAACTGCGTAAGAGGGAGGTCGTCACCTGAAAGAACAGTTTCATATAGACAGGAAACTGGTTTTTCAGTATAGTAATAGTCAATTCGGGCGGTTAACTCAGTGGGAGAGTGCTACCTTGACATGGTAGAAGTCGTTGGTTCAAATCCAATACCGCCCACTAAATACATATTATTTAAGTATTTAAAAAGCCATTTTCTGACAAAAGGAGAATGGCTTTGTTTTTTACTAAATATTACAGCTTTTTTACAGTCTATTTTCTAACTCTCACTTTTTCAAAATATACAAAAACTACTTCTCCTCTGATCAGGACTATTAAAGAAAGACAAACAAAAAGGAGAAGTGAAAATGGCTAGAATGAGAAAAGAAATCAAAACAAGAAAAATTGGGAAAATTTGGTACTACAATATCCTTGATGAAGGTTTCAAATCATCAGGAAAAAAGACAAAAACTGAATGTGAAAAAATTGCACATAAAGCATTACAACAAAAAAAAGATGAGCAGAACAACCCAAAAGGTTCTCATGAACTTTTCAAAAACTATGCAAATCAGTTTTTTTGTGCTGATACATGTCCAAGAACCCAAAGAAAAACAGAAGAAGGACACCCCCTAACAAACAGATATCTTCAAGTTCAAAGACTAAATCTTCAAACTCATATTATCCCTTCAAACCCGTCGGCGCTCAGGTAAAATGCTCCCACTTTGCTCAGGTATTTTGCCCCTTACACGTTCAAGGTGTATTACCGCAGCATAGCGCAGGCACCTGCCGGCAGGTGCCTGCGCTATGCTGCTATGAATAAATCAATAACTGCTATGCTTTCAGATACCCCGCTTGTGAGAAATCTTGATAATCCCGAATACTATAAGCTGCTCCTGAATGGATGTACCAGTTTAGCAGAACGGTTCTCCCAGATAGAGGTAACTGCCATACAGAAATTGTTATCTGCAGAGAAAGAATCTCTGCAGCGAGTAGACCCCAGAATGAAAAAACTGATCAAAGATCCTAAGCTGCCCAAGCGTCTCATGGCTCTAGTTCGTTCTGCTTGAGCTAAATCCAACCGTTGTTTGTGGTCATAGATATAAATAGCTTTCTTTCTCAACTCTATTTTGAGAAATTCGGTACTGTGACCAGTTGTGTTACCAATTGCCGGAGGGAGCTGTTTATGCGATTCAAAGAAGATTTCTCCGTATTTCCCCG
>SKJE01000127.1 GCA_007116075.1 Spirochaetia bacterium | reverse complement strand
GATGGATTCAGATACGCTTGTTAATTACATACCCCACCTGAATACATATACTCTTGGGGTTTCGGCAAGCTTAGGAAATCATCTCAGTGTAGAGATAGAACAATCATGTACACCCCCGGTTGTCCCGTGGGGAAAGGATATAGAGAAACACGACGCTGGCTATATTTCGTTTGGCCTGAGATTTGAAAGTAGATAGGTATAAGCCACCCACACAACGGCGTATATATAAGATTCTGCCTACACCATCCATGCAGCTGATATCCCGCAATCCCCCGCATGTGCGGGGGGGGGTATATCTTACGGTAGTGGGGAATACAAATAACTGCTCAAACTTCGCATACCGAAATCTTTTGAAATACAGCCCGAGAATACGCCTGAGTTATTAGTAGAAATGTTAAGCAATTACTTATAAAATATAGACATAAGCTCGATAATCTTGTATGATTGATCTTACAAAACACCAAACAAGATAAGGAGCTTATGCCTAACATGTTTGCGATCAGTGCGCAATGGCATCATTCAAGGCGGCGACTACACGCATCACCAGGTCCTTATCGGTTGAAGTGAGTGCCTCGGTTTCTGCTGAGGCACTTGCCAGCACCACTATATAGACAGTCTTCCTGAGCAACAGCCAGAGCACCCCCGCCGCTGATACCAGCAGCCCGACCTGATAGACTGTTGAAGCAACGAAGATTACCATACCAAGAATGATAGTGATGATTGGTCCTTTCAGCGACGGGCGCTTCCTTAGAAATTCCACAGATGTAACGTTTCTGATGGAGTAGGTTTTCCCGGGAACCATAAACCGGGAGTTGGTGACCTTGATCGCATCAGCATTATAATAGATACGTTCGTTGCCAGTTGCGGCTATCCTGTCCTTCCCTTTGGTCCGCGATGCCGATTTGGTTTTTGGTTTTGCAGCTTGACCCGTCTTTGAATTATCAGGCTGCTTGACTTTAGACTTGGGTTTTGATGCAGTTGCCGGCTTTGTCTGGTTCTTTGCTTTCTGCTGTGTCGAGGCCTTGGATGCCTGCCGGGCACGGGGCTTTGTCTTGGGTTTCGCAGCCTGGGTCTTGCCCTGCGTCTTCTCTTTGGCCATATATTCCCCCTGCGAGAACAAATAGATCATTCCGTAACACCTTGAAGTGCCGTATCATCTAGTATTATATATTTGTTGTGTTGAAAAATATAGGTGAGGAACGGAGAATAAGCAATTCTCTCAGACTGCCGCGGAAATTGAAAAATCACTTTGAGTCAGTTGCGTGAAGGGGTATGCGAACTTTGAGTAACTAGTTTTCATGTTGAATGAATAAAAATCTACTTAGAATGCTTTGTAAGCAGTGGTAGTTAAATAAAGCACACATTGATCAAATAATGTGCTTAGCCATCCGATTAGATCATGCTCATAGTGAGAAGTAAATACACAAATATATATATTATGAAAAAACTAATACTTGACATCTATTTTGCTGAGCGATAGGTTATTAAAGTGACTATCTATCAAAATAATTTGGAGAAAAACTATGGACGCCATTAAGATTGTACTGCTCGGTGGTGGATATGCCGGGGTACATGCCGCTAAAAAGCTGCACAAGAAATTCAAGAAAATGCAGGACAAGGTTGAGATCACCCTGATAGACAGAGATCCGCATCACGTACTTATGACTGAGCTCCATGAACTTGCTGGAGGGCGAGTTCCTGAAGAATCCGTCAAGATCTCCTTTGACAGGATTTTCAGCGGCAAGATGGTGAACGTGGTTCAGGATGAGATAACCGATATTGACTTTAAGAAGCGTGAACTCAAGTCTCTTAACGCAACCTATCACTATGATTATCTTATGTTAGCTGCAGGTGCTGAGGCATCTGATTTCAATATCCCCGGTATCAAGGAGCACTCCTATCCCCTTTGGGGCCTGCAGGACGCCATTGATATCAGGGAGCAGGTAGAGCACTGCGTACGTAATGCCACCTATGAGAAGAATGCTGAAAAGCGCAAACAGATGCTGTCCTTCGTTGTTGCCGGAGGAGGCTTTACCGGTATTGAGATGATGGGTGAGCTTATTGAATGGCTGCCAATTCTCTGCGAGGACCATCGGGTTGATCCCAATGAAGTCTCCCTGATAACCGTTGAGGGACTTGGGACTATCCTGAATACCTGGCCGGACAAGCCCCGGGAAAAGGCGGTGAAATACCTGAAGAAAAAGGGTGTGGAGATTCTGCTGAATTCCTTTATTGTCAAGGCCGAGGACGGAAAGATTACCCTGAAGGATGGGACAGAAATCAAGACAGATACCCTGATCTGGACATGCGGCATCAAGGGCAAGGAATTTGTCGAGCAGCTCCCCCTGGAAAACGGTAAGATGGGACGCAAGCGGGTTGATGAATACATGCAGTCACCTGATGACGACCGGGTCTGGATTGCCGGCGACGGAGTCTGGTTTGTTGAGGATGAGCGGCCCCTTCCCCAGACGGTAGAGGCGGCTGAACAGACTGCGGCTGTGGCAGTCCAGGGAATCATCAAGCGAGTCTGCACCGATCTCTCCCTCCCGGCGAAAGACCCGGAACCCTTCAAGTCAAACTTTCACGGATATATGGTCTCTATCGGGGGGCGCTATGCGGTCTCCTATACCATGGGCATACCCATGTCGGGAGTCTTTGCCATGGGACTCAAGCATCTGATTAATATCTACTACCAGCATACCGTCTGCGGAATAAACGGCTGGTGGCGTTATCTGAAGCATGAAATATTTGACGTCAAGGACAAGCGCTCCTTTATTGGCGGAATGGCCTCATACAAGGTGCCCTCCTATTGGATGACCTTTTTGAGGATGTTCCTTGGGGTTATGTGGCTTATAGAGGGGCTGAAGAAGATACCCCAGGGATGGCTTACCGATACTACGGGAAGCAAGGTCTACTGGGGCTCCGCTGACGGCGGCTCCGCTGCAACGTCGTGGGACGGCGCAGAGGCTGAAGCAACAGAAGCAGTCAGTGCAGGCACCAGTGCGACTCCGGCTGCTGAAGCTTGGGATGCCGCTACAGAAGCTGCTGGAGAGGCATCTCAGTTTGCCCCTCCACTGCTGGATGAACCCACTGCACTCTTTGTCTGGATGAACGAGACTTTCGTATCCCAGGCTCCCTATCTGTTCCAGCTTGGAATAGTACTTGGAGAAATCGCCCTGGGTGTGGCTTTCCTTGTTGGTCTGTTCACATTCCCCGCTGCTATTGTCTCAATAGGATTATCATTGATGCTGCTGATGGGAGCTCTGGCAAGTCAGGAGATACTCTGGTATATTGCAGTATCCATAGTCATGCTTGGTGGAGCAGGTAAGGCCTTCGGTCTCGACCACTGGGTGATGCCCTGGCTGAAGAAGCACTGGAACAGTACCCGCCTTGCCCACAAAACCTATCTGTTCCTTGATGAGCCGGTGGTGAAGAAGAAAAAGCGGAAGAAATAGCTGGCAGATAAAAAAGGATATAACGTCAGTGAGTGATTTTTGGAAGGAATTTCCGTCGGTGTACCAGGGCTTGTCCCTGGTACAGCGTCGTATAGAGGATGTGGTCTCATCATCCCGGGGATTTATCAGACCCTATCTGGAGGAACTGGTGAATGTCCAGGGGAAAATGCTGCGTCCTTCCTGTGTGCTGCTTACCTCCTGGATTGGATCAGGTGCGGACTATCCGGATCTCATTGCGGATCTTGCTGCCGGTGTTGAACTGATTCATGCAGCTTCTCTGGTTCATGATGATATCATCGATGAAGCGCCGATCAGGAGAGGAGTTCCTACCCTGCACAGCCGTATAGGTAACCGCCGGGCTGTGGTTGCCGGGGATTACCTTATGGCCAAGTCTTTTTCCCTGTTTACAAAGGCATCCCTTGAACGGATCAATTCCCGCACTGTAGCAGACAGAATAGGCAGGCTCTGTGAAAGCGAGATTGACCAGGATGGTGAAGTAGGGGATTTCAGGATCTCCAGGACCCACTATCTGCGTCGTATCGGAGGTAAGACAGCAGCCCTCTTCAGTCTGAGCTGCTACCTCGGGGCTGCGGCGGGGGAACTGAACCCTCTGCAGATCCGCCGACTTTCCCGGTTCGGATATAACCTGGGGATGGCCTTCCAGATCCAGGATGATATCCTTGATTACCAAGGTGATGACCGCAGCATGGGCAAGGAGGCAGGAAAAGATCTCAGAGCAGGAATTGCAACCCTGCCCTTCCTTTGTGCCCGGGATCGTGATCCCTCAGGAGAGCTGCTTCGGCTTGCCGAAGACATGCCTATGGATGATGAACGTTTCGAAAGGGCTGTATCACTGGTGGTATCCCTGGATGGTCCCGATTGTGCAGGATCAGTAGCCCAGAGGTATCAGAAACGCGCTGAGCGGGAGCTTGCGGGTTTTCCAGACACAGCTCACAGGGATGTGCTGCTCAAACTGCTCCATGTGCTTTCTGACCGACGTATGTAAACATCTTTAATGTATGTAACGTTTTTGACCCGCCGTATGTTTAAAAAGTGTAAGACAAGATTCAAGTGAGGAGTATTCGTGTACATAAAAATTAGATTCATCCTTTTCATCACCCTCATCCTGATGGGTGCGGCTTTTGCTGTATCTGCCAGTCACCAGGGGGGGGATGCATATATAGGCGACATGCGTATAGCAGGCATGTCCGGGGCATTTACTGCAGTTGCAGATGACTATAATGCCCTTTTTTATAACCCCGCAGGACTAGGTACTTTGAGGTCGAGACGCCTCGGGACAGCCTTTCACTACGGAGACTATGTCCTGGACGGTGAATTCTACCAGGAGCCCCGGATAAAACCGCAGTTTTTCTTTGCCTCTCCCGGGTGGGGAGTGTCTATTGCTTCGGAGTACTACCTGAATCATCATGACACTGAAGACACCTTTAATGTAAGGAAGGTCAATACAGTGGACCTCGGCTTCGGTCTCAACCTCGGGATGTTTTCCATCGGCGGCGCTATTCATGCGTCCAAGGAGGAAGTGCAGGACTCCGTGGAACTCAGCAGTCCCCGGGAACCGGACTTTCTTCCGGATTTTTTT
>SKJE01000088.1 GCA_007116075.1 Spirochaetia bacterium | reverse complement strand
AGGTCTCCTGGTCGGCATCGGTTCCCACTGACTTGCGAGCCCGGTATTCGGGATTACCGCCCAGTTTGATGTCAGTTCCCCGGCCGGCCATATTGGTTGCAATGGTCACCGACCCCTTGGCACCGGCCTCGGCGATGATCACCGCCTCCCGGGCGTGCTGTTTTGCATTGAGCACTTCGTGGCGGACTCCCCGGGCGGTGAGCATGCGGCTGAGCCGCTCAGAACGGTCAATTGTCACCGTACCGATAAGAATCGGCTGACCATTTTTGTTGACTGTTTCTATTTCATTGCAGATCGCTTCGTACTTCATCTCTTCGTTAAAGTAGATGAGGTCCTGGTGATCGTTACGCACTACCGGCCGGTTGGTGGGGATTACCACTACTTCAAGGCCGTAGATATTTGCAAACTCCGTGGCTTCCGTATCGGCTGTACCGGTCATACCGGAGAGTTTTTTGTACATTCTGAAGAAATTCTGAAATGTTATGGTGGCCAGTGTCCGGCTTCTCCGGGCAATCTTGATGCGCTCCTTGGCTTCAATGGCCTGATGGAGTCCATCGGAGTATCTCCGTCCGTGGAGAATTCGTCCGGTAAATTCATCAACAATCTCAACACCCTGATCGGATACTACATAGTCAGTATCCCGCTTGAACAGCCGGTGTGCTTTGAGTGACTGGGTCATATAGTGAATATACTCAAAGTTCTCGTCATCAAAGACCGAGCCGGTGATTACCCCGGCATTGAGCAGCAGCCGTTCTGCACTGTTCATGCCCTGGCTGGTGAGGGATATACGCTTACCCTTTTCTTCAACGGTGTAGTCACCGTCCGGAGCTTCGGGATATTCCCCGGTCTCCTCATCTTTGGGCGCTTCCTTGAGCTGTTCTACAAGTCGGTTTACATCAAAGAATTTCTTTGTATCATCCTCGGCAACACCGGAGATGATCAGGGGAGTCCTCGCCTCATCAATCAGGATAGAGTCAATTTCATCAACGACGGCGAAGGAGTGCTTGGGCTGAATCTTTTCCTTCAGGTCCCATTTCATGTTGTCCCTCAGGTAATCGAATCCGAATTCATTATTTGTTCCGTAGGTGATGTCCCTGGCGTAGGCGGCACGGCGACCTTCGTTGTCGAGGTTGGAGAGGATAACCCCCACGCTGACACCGAGATAGTCATAAATTGGTCCCATCCAGTCCGCATCCCGTTCTGCAAGGTAATCATTCACTGTGATAATATGCACCCCCTCGCCGGTAAGGGCATTGAGGTATGCAGCGGGTACACAGGAGACGGTTTTTCCCTCTCCTGTCTTCATCTCCATGATGCTGCCTACGTGCAGTACGATGGAGCCGAGAAGCTGGACGTCATAGAGCCGCTCGCCGAGTACCCGACGGGCTGCCTCACGGGCCAGGGCGTAGGCTTTCGGCAGCAGATCATCCAGGGTCTTCCCGGACTGCAGTTCTTCCCGCATTTGCTGAGTTTCCTGGGGAAACTGCGATGCCTCCAACCCTGCAGCCCACTGTTCAAGGGCATTGATATCATGAAGCAGGGGCATCATCTTTTTCAGGTCATGCTCCTGTTTTGTTCCGAAAAGTGCGTTTAATATTCTCTGTTTTCCCATGTGGTGAAGCCTCGTATTTTGTACTATACTGTGCTGGTAACTAATGTACTATAAGATGAACAGAAATTAAACCGTAAAAAACCGGGAGGTGCATCTATGAAACCCCTCGCATCATCATTGAGAATGGCCCGCATCGACCAAGAAGCCCAGAAACGCTTTCGTATTCCGGGGCTGCTGCTGATGGAGCAGGCCGGGACAAAGGGCTTCAATGCCTGTGCCCAGATGTTCCCTGAGAAGCTTGAGCATGCCCCGCAGCTGCTTTTTATTGCTGGAAGGGGAAACAATGGGGGTGATGCCCTTGTGATGGCCAGAGAGGCCTTTCTGGCGGGTTATTCAGGAGTTCGATTCAGTATCCTGCCCGGTACCCCGAACGAATCAGTTGTGCTTCACAGAGATATTTGCCGCAATCTGGGTATTGAGGAAATTCCCTACAAACAGCTGGCCGAAGTACTGGGACAGAGCGGGGAAGTGATCTTTGACGGGATCACCGGGACCGGTCTTTCCTCTCCCCTTGGGGGAACAGCAGCTGAGGCGGTGCAGATGATCAATAGGACCAAGTCCTTTGTCGTCTCCATAGATTTGCCCAGCGGTATCTATGAGGAATTCGCTGTTCAAGATCTCTCGGTATGGGCTCAGTTCACCTTGGCTATGGGTATGATTAAGCGCTCCTGTGTGCTTCCGGCCGGACGCAGCCGGTGCGGGCGTATTATATGCTTGAATCCGGGATTTCCTCCTGAGCTGCTGTCTCCGGAACCGGGTGAGGGGATGCTGCTTGATGCACATGATGCGCGCCTGCCGGCTATTTCAACCGACTCGTATAAAAACAAGCGGGGCCATGCAGCGGTCTTTGCAGGTTCTCCCGGCTACACCGGAGCAGCCCGACTGGCCGCCCAGGGTGCCATGTCCACCCGGGCCGGTCTGGTTACGCTCTTCTGTGATCCCGAAATCTATCCTGTGGTTGCCCCGGGACTTTGGGAGTCAATTATCTGTAAAAGCGGTGAAATGACGGAGAACGCTTCCTATACATCCCTGCTGTGCGGACCCGGGTGGGGAAGGGATCCCTCCCGAACGGAGGTGCTTCGCAAACTCCTTGATACTGGACTGCCCGGGGTGATAGATGCCGACGGGCTGTATGCCCTCTCCCGGATTGGAACGGTAAACCTCCAGGACAGGATGGTACTGACCCCCCATCCAGGAGAGTTTCGAATGCTCCAGCCTGATGAGGGCTCCCTGACCGAACAACTCAAGGCATGCAGCCGGCGATACCGGGCATGGGTTGTCTATAAAAGCCATATGACGCTGATAGCAGGTCCTGAGGGAACTCTTTTTGTCGCGGAGGGATTGAATCCCGCCATGGGTACGGCAGGTTCAGGGGATGTACTCTCCGGAGTGATAGCGGGACTTCTTGCAGAGGGACTCTCTTTGGAGGATGCAGCATGCAAGGGGGTGCTCCTGCACCAGCTTGCCGGCAGCATTGCTGCTGAGCGATGGGGATGGTTTTCCTCCCATCAGCTCTTTGGTCCGCTCATGGAATGTATTCGTGACAGCAGCGCTCCGGATGAAAGCGCTTGACCAGCTATCGGTATTGGATTAAGCTGATATTACTTATAAAGTGGAGATGAGCATGGTACAATTTTACTTTTTGGCACTGGTACTGCAGCTGATCGGAGCAGTAGTTCTGCTTGAGGATCAGTTCAGCGCAAAATTTCCCCTTGTCCATTCGATTAAGGGGTACTGTATGGAAAGCTCAACCTCCAGGGTTGTGCTGATCGTCCTGACGGGAATTGTCGGCATTATGAAGCTCATCACACCTATCCAGCCGGGTCCTGCAGTAATCGGAGACTTTTTCCCCGCAATCAACTTGATGGCTCTCTGCGTCTTCTACGTGTTTGAGGGAAGAAAATTGGATAAACCTGAAGAAGAGGTTGAGATCCCTATCGATGACAGTGATCAGCCTGAGGGTGAACACATTGAGAAGGTGCGTAGTTTCTACTATACCAATAAGCGGATTATCGGATATGTAACCCTGGGAGTCGCCTTCTTCCACTTCCTTTTTCCCGGAGCAGTACTGCTGTAGGAGTTTTCATGAGAATTACCACTGCAGGACTTGCCTGCAGATCCGGCAGGTATTTTACTGCCCTGCGCAAGCCCGGGAGTTCTATCGGTGAATCCTGGGAGTTTCCCGGCGGGAAGCACCGACGGGGAGAGACTCCGCAGCAGACCCTCAGACGGGAGTTTTTAGAAGAACTTGGTATTGATATCAAAGTGGGTGAGCTGCTCTTTGAGACTACCTTTAAAAACCATCAACAGGAATACCTGCTGATGGTCTACGGGGTTACTCTTGCAGATCAGGAACCGGTACTGAATGAGCACCTGAAGGTCGGCTGGTTCCTGCCGGAGGAACTGCTTCAGCTTCCCCTGGCAGGGTCGGACAGGGCGATAGCAGAATACCTTGTCCGACCGTAACTTCCTAGATGACGGTCCCTGAGGGGATAATACCGTTTTTCGGGATTACGATGATTCCGTCACAGATCCAGTAGGAACCGTAGTCGCCGTCCTCCCGGTTAATAACATCGATGCCGATTCGGCAGTTGTCACCTATCCTGACATTCTGGTCAATAATAGCCTTTTTAATGATGGTACCCCTGCCAATGCCGATATTGGGTAAACCGTGTTTTTGGTTTTCCCGTTTCTGGCCCTCACTCTCATAGTAGCTGGCCCCCATACAGTAGACACCGTCCAGGTTTGCCCCTGATTCGATGAGGGTTCGGATACCGATGATGGAGTTTACAATGGATGCATTGGTGATGATACTTCCCTCGGATGCCAGAGACTGGCTCAGGGTGCAGAAGTTGATCTTGGTGGCCGGAAGGTCTCTGCGATGGGTATATATCGGCATCTCCTCATTGTAAAAATTAAAGTCCGGTTCAATGGATGCGATATTAAGGTTGGTGTCATAGAAGGCCTTGATAGTTCCGATATCCTCCCAGAATCCGTCAAATATATAGGAATTCACCAACTTGTTTTCGATGATGTTGGGAATGATTTCCTTGCCGAAGTCGGTCTGTGTCCCCTCAAGTGCTTGCTCCATGGCCTGTGCATTGAAGATATAGATACCCATGGAAGCAAGATACTCCTTGCGGCCAATGCTATCGGGACTTATGGATTCCTTGAGCAGTTTTTTTGGCACCCTTAGGTGGGAGATGTCATCCTCAGGGGTGGGTTTTTCCACAAAGGATGTTACATATCCGTGGTCATCAACCTGCATGATGCCGAGCCCTGTAGCCTCCTCGCGGGTGATCGCCTTTGCAGCGATGGTCAGCTCCGCCTTACTCTCAATGTGAGCCATGAGCATCTCCTGGTAGTTCATCCTGTAGAGCTGATCCCCCGAAAGAATGACATAGTAGTCGGGATTCTGGTCATGGAAATGCTTGATGTTTTTTCTCACTGCATCGGCAGT
>SKJE01000161.1 GCA_007116075.1 Spirochaetia bacterium | reverse complement strand
TGATGATCTCCAGGGCTCGATCCGGATAGTTGGTTATCACGGCCTGAACACCAAGATCAACCATGCGCCTGATGTCTTCATGCTGATCTACTGTCCAGGGCCATAGTTCATACCCCTTCCTATTGTGGAATCTGTGAACCCAACGTTCTGTTACCTCCTGGTAATCCCTTTTTAGGATTGTTCCCTTTGTAAGCAGACGTCCAGCTCCCCTGCGGAGATACCAGGGTACTTCGGGATCTTTGGAGAATATGAGTGCTGTGGGGATGGAAAGATGAGCTTCTGCATGACGGAGCTGCAGCGGGTTGAAGGAGCTGATGGTGCAGCGGTCTTCAAGGCGGTATCTTTTTATCAGGGTTGTTACCCCTTCTGCCAGGCCGAAGTCATCCTTCCTGCGGGATTTCAATTCGATATCCCATTGACAGTGAGTTCCAAAGGAATCCAGCACCTCCTCCAGCAGGGGAATACGCTGATCTGAGAACCGGGAGCCAAACCAGGAACCCGCATCAAGGCTGCGGAGCGTATCGAAGTCCAACGCATCCACCATCCCCTGATAACCCGTAATACGCTGGGTATTGTCATCATGGAAGACCACCAGTTCACCGGAAGCACAGCGGTGCACATCCAGTTCAATGCCCGGGATGTGATGATTCACCGCCTCCTGGAATGCACTCATGGTATTCTCCGGGGCACGGGTTGAGAATCCCCGGTGAGCAAATACCATCGGGAAGGAATTACTGCCCATCAGCAAATCCTTTGAGCATGCTGATCTCCTCCGGCCAGAGATCCGGGTCTACTGTCTCTAGGATAAAGGGTATTTCATCCAAGCGACTGTCTTCCATTATGAAGCGGAAGGTGTCTATACCGAGATGTCCCTTGCCGAGGCTTGCATGCCGGTCAACCCGGCTGTCCAAACCGCTTTTTGCATCATTCAGATGCATGCCCATGAGCAGGTGAATACCCAGGATACGGTCGAAGTGCTCCATGGTCGCTTCATAGGTCTCCCTGGTCCTGATGTCATATCCTGCGGCAAATATATGACAGGTATCCAGGCAGATGCCTACTCGGTCAGGTGCTTTCATGTGGTCGATGATGCGGGCGATCTGCTCAAAGGTATGGCCGAGGTTCGTCCCCTGTCCTGCGGTCGCTTCAATGACTGCATAGACACCGCTGGATGCAGCAATGCCTTGATCAATGCCCTCGGCAATAACCTTCAGATTCTCCTCAGGGGACATCGCCTTCAGGTGTGATCCCGGATGGAAATTGAGCCGGTCCAGACCAAGCTGCTGGACACGCTGCATTTCATCGATGAATGCATCCAGGTGTTTCTTCCTGATCTCGGGGGATGAGACATTTCCCAGATTGATCAGGTAACTGTCATGGGGCAGTACCTGCCGGGGAGTAAAACCGCCTTCCTGCATATTCTGCTTGAATCGAAGTATCTCTTCTTCGGAAAGGGGTTTGCTCCTCCACTGCCTCTGGTTTTTTGTAAAAAGCGCAAAGGAGGTCGCTCCAATCTCCTGAGCCCGGAGAGGCGCTTGATCCACTCCCCCCGCAGCACTTACATGTGCACCTATATATTTCATACTGAGCAATATACTATGATTCTGCTCTCCGGGCAATGCGGTCAATCTTCCGATAATGCTTTCCGACAACCTGAAGCAGCTCTTTATGAGTTCCCGGGGGTGCTGCAATAAAGGAAGGGGATGTGAAGATCCGGTAGGGACGGCCGAAAAAATCACTGACTATGCAGCCGGTCTCTTCTGCCAGGAGTACTCCTGCAGCGGTATCATAGGGCTGAAGGTCCACCTCCCAGAACCCCTGGAGGAATCCTGCAGAGACTAAACCGAGGTCGATGGCTGCTGATCCCCCACGGCGGATCCCCCGGCACAGTGGCAGCATTTCCTGAGCACATGGATAGAATGCACTGACCGTATCAGGGGATCGGTAGGGAAATCCGGTGGCTATCAGGCTGTCGTAGAGCAGACCGGTATGAACCGTGGTGAGCTTATTTCCATTGTACCAGGCCCCCTTGCCCCTGAGGGCAGAAAAGTATTCCCCTGTGAAGGGCCGGTATATCATAGCGGCAACAGTCTGTTCTTCTGATACCAGGGCTACCGATATCGACCACTGGTCATATCCACTGAGATAGTTAGTTGTCCCGTCCAGCGGATCCACCACCCAAGTAAGAGCTCCGCGCTGCTGGAGGGTCTCTTCCCCGTAAAAACTGCTCTCAGGGATGAGCTTGGTGAGTGCCTCATGAAGTTGGTGTTCACTTTCAACATCAATCTCAGATACCATTTCATGGACCATTTTACGGTCCCCGAAGTCGGATGTATGGGTACGAAAATGACCCAACTGGTACGCTCCGGTAGCTGTTACGATTTCCTTCAGCTCTGTCAGTAATGGACGGTCAATCATATCTATTGTTCCTTTGCTGGATGATGAACCAGTATCTTACCAGTAGAGTCGGGGCAGGTCAATTTAGTATCACCTTCGGTGTTGAGATCATCTCCCTTGGGGTATATACTTGTCACGTAAGGATGGTGATGAATATGAAATGGCACTATGCTTCAGATGTCGGAACAGTTCGTGACCAGAATGAGGATGTTGCTCTGGTCGAGGAGATCCCTGAAGGGATTCTTGCGGTGGTCTGTGACGGACTCGGCGGGTGTCTTGCCGGTGAGGTTGCCAGTGAGGTGGCTGCGAACACCCTGAGGGATGCATATCTCGAGATGCTGGAAGAAACGCATCATCCCGGAGATGCTCTTGAAGAGGGGGTTCGCAAGGCGAACCGCCGGGTATGGGAGCTCTCCGCATCCGTTGATGAATACACAGGGATGGGTACGACCCTCACTGCCCTCTGGACCGACGGTTCCCGAGCCTGGTTCGCCTCTGTAGGTGACAGCAGGGGATACCTCTTTCGGAAAGGAGCCCTCACCCAAGTTACTGAGGACCAGTCCTACGTATGGGAGCTCTATCGTCAGGGTGCGATAACCAAGGAACAGATGGTCAATCATCCCATGAATCACCTCATCAGCATGGCTGTAGGTCTCAAGGCAGAACTGGAATCCGGCGATATTGGCTTGCACCAGCTGGAAGTAACCAGGGATGACCTGCTCATGCTCTGCAGTGACGGACTCACGGATGTTATGGAGGACGACGCAATTGCAGAACTGCTGGGTCAGGAGGGATCCCTGGAACAGCACTGTTCCCATCTGGTGGAAGAGGTAAACCGTATCAGCGGAGGGGATAACACCACAATGTTACTGGTGCGTATCTGAGCTGCAATCATTCCCAAAACCGGGGATCTGGGATATGATCCCAATTCATGGAACAACAAACAGTAGTGATCACAGGAGGCGCAGGGGAGATAGGGTTTGCCTGTGCAGAGGTTCTGTTAGAACAGAAGTGGAAGGTAGTTCTTGCAGACTTGGACGGGGAAGCCCTTCAGCGGCGTAAACAGGACCTGGCTGCACGCTTTGACCCTGCCCTCATTCAGGTGCGGACCTTTGACGTACGTTCAGTCCAGTCTGTCACGGAACTTTTTGCTTCCTGCCGGGATGCTGGACTGAACATAACAGGTCTGGTCAATTGTGCGGGTGTCATATCCCCGGCGGCATCCCTCGAGGTAACTGAGGATCAGTGGGACCATGTCCTCGGCATCAACCTCAAGGGGGTCTTCTTCTGCTGCCAGCAGGCAGCCCGGTACATGGTCGGAGAGGGTGATGGGCGAATTGTAAATATCGGTTCTATTGCGGCAGAGACCGCATGGCCGAAACGTGCCTCCTATGCGGCATCGAAGGTGGGTGTGAATCAGCTAACGAAGACCCTTGCTGTTGAATGGGCTGAATTTGGTATCCGTGTGAACGCAGTCGGTCCGGCATGGGTGGATACGGAACTGCTTGCTCCAGCTGTGCAGCATGGATATATTGATCTGGATTGTATCCGGAATGCCATCCCTATGAAGCGGCTTGCCGCTCCAAGGGATATTGCTGAGGCAGTCCTCTTTTTCCTTGATGAACGTTCCGGTTTTGTCACCGGTCAGGTGCTCTATGTGGACGGAGGATATTTGACGGGATCCCCGTCAAAGGCGATTCAGCCGAGATAGACTTCCTGGGGTTCCGGGACCACCCGGTCCCGGACCGTTCGATGCAGGGTCTCCAGGCCTCCGAGAAACTGGCGCAGGGTCCTGCGGGTAGGCGGAAACTGGACAAAGTCTTCTCTAGCGAGTCCCTCGGGGTCATAAGCCCGAAGGAAATCGGGATTTACCCGATGCAGTTCAGCAAGATACACTTCAGGTATCGAAGCATCCATCCGGTGTTCCAGATTCAGTCCGCTTGCATTAATGGTATCCTGCCAGGAGGGCGGAATAGTCTGGATCAGTGATCCGCCCACCAATTCCGACCAGTGCAGGATTGAACGGTAGGCTGCACTCATCAATTTCATCTTGTATCCCCTGCTGCCGATAATTGCGTAGGCGCGCTTGATCACGGCAAGACCAGCCCAGTTACTTGCTTCAGCACTGAGCTGCGGGGTGGAGGACCTCATCCAGTCATCAAGGCGGCCGATCATCACGGCGCATAGTGGCTGGATCTGGTCCCGGGTTCCCCCTGCTTCCATGCCCCGCTGGGCAGCCTCAGCAGCTGCTACAGCCTGGGCTACGGAGAAACAGACCGTAGTGAGGGTATTGATTCCTCTGGATGAGAGGGTTTCAACTGCCTGGATGCCCGCATCAGTTGCCGGAATTTTCACATATATATTGGGTGCGATAGCTGAAATATTGATTCCTTCTTGCACCATAGCCTCGGCATCGAAGGCGCGGCGGGGATCGGTCTGGATTGCAAGCGAACCTGGTGCAGACAGCTGTGCCCGCTCTGATGCAACCAGCCGAGTGATTCGCTGAGCAATTTGATCCTCTCCCTCAAAGGGGTAGTGTGTGATCAAGGTGAGCATCTGGGGAGTCCAGTGGTCGATCTCATCCCTCAGCACTTCTGAAATGATAAACGGATTTGTGGTTGCCCCTACTGCTCCCTGAGCAATTGCCCTGCGGATAGTCTGGGCTGAACAGGAATCATTCCAGAATTCCGTGGGTGTCTCGGAAGTCATT